>NZ_VSRL01000166.1 GCF_012184385.1 Lentzea indica | reverse complement strand
TCGACGAAAAGCGTGTCGACTTGACCTATCCCCTCGGGCGCGGCACAACGCGTCGGTACGACTCGTGACGGGACCACCCCACCCGCGTTGTGTGTGAAAAGCGGTCGGCTCGGCTCCGCCGTCGCCGCTTGCCTCCGCCGTCGCCGCTTGCCTCCGCCGTCGCCGCTTGCCTCCGCCGTCGCCGCTTGCCTCCGGCTTCGCGGAAAGCACAGCGGGGGCCTTCCTTGCCCGGAACGGACTGGGAAGGCCCCCGATGGGGTCTGGCTGGATCAGGCGTTGCCGTCGAACAGTGAGGTGACGGAGCCGTCCTCGAACACTTCCTGGATCACCCGTGCCAGCAGCGGAGCGATCGACAGGACGGTCATGTTCGGGAACCGCTTCTCTGCCGGGATCGGCAGCGTGTCGGTGAACACGACCTCGCGGGCGCCTGAGTTCTGCAGGCGTTCGGTTGCCGGGCCGGAGAGGATGCCGTGCGTGGCGGCGATCACCACGTCGGCTGCGCCCTCGTTGAGGAGTTGCTTCACCGCGCCCGCGATGGTGCCGCCGGTGTCGACCATGTCGTCGATCACGATGCAGAGGCGGCCCTGGACCTTGCCGACCACGCGGTTCGAGACGACCTCGTTGGGGCGGAGCGGGTCGCGGGTCTTGTGGATGAAGGCGATGGGGGCGCCGCCCAGGGTGTCGGCCCACTTCTCTGCCAGCTTGGTGCGGCCTGAGTCGGGGGAGACGACGGTGATCTCGTGGCCCGCGTACTTGCTGCGGATGTGGTCGGCCAGCAGGGGCATCGCCCACAGGTGGTCGACCGGGCCGTCGAAGAAGCCCTGGATCTGGGCCGTGTGCAGGTCGACTGAGACCAGGCGGTCGGCGCCCGCGGTTTTGAAGAGGTCGGCCACCAGGCGGGCCGAGATGGGCTCGCGGCCGCGGTGCTTCTTGTCCTGGCGGCTGTACGGGTAGAACGGCATGATCACGGTGATGCGCTTGGCCGAGGCGCGCTTCAGGGCGTCGACCATGATCAGCTGTTCCATCAGCCACTGGTTGATGGGCGCGGTGTGGGACTGGATGACGAAGGCGTCGCAGCCGCGTACCGACTCCTCGAAGCGGACGAAGATCTCGCCGTTGGCGAAGTCGTAGGCCTGCTGCGGGGTCACCGTGACGTTGAGGTGCTTCGCGATCTCTTCCGTCAGCTCCGGGTAGGCACGCCCGCCGAAGAGCATCAGGTTCTTCTTCGGTGTGCCGGGCATCTGCGGGTTCACGGTCAGCGCCCCTCCTCTGTCTTCTCGTCATTCTGCTTCGCGAGGGCGGCTGCCGCTGCCTGAGCCGCGGCGGTTCCTTCACGGCGGCTGATGACCCAGCCTTCGAGGTTGCGCTGCGGGCCTCCGGACACGGCCAGCGCGCCCGGTGGGACGTTGCGGCGCAGGACGGTGCCCGCGCCGGTGTAGGCGCCGTCGCCCACGGTCACGGGGGCCACGAACATGTTGTCCGAGCCGGTGCGGCAGTGGGATCCGACGACCGTGCGGTGCTTGTTGACCCCGTCGTAGTTGACGGTCACCGATGCTGCGCCGATGTTGCTGTGATCGCCGATCGTGGCGTCGCCGATGTACGAGAGGTGGGGGACCTTCGAACCTTCGCCGATCTGGGCGTTCTTGGTCTCCACGAACGTGCCGATCTTGCCCTTCACGCCCAGGGACGTACCGGGGCGCAGGTAGGCGAACGGGCCGACGGTGGCGTTGTCGCCGATCACCGAGTCGCTGCCGTGGGTGCGCACGACCGAGGCGCCGGAGCCGACGGCCACGTTGGACAGCGTCGTGTCCGGGCCGACGACCGCGCGGGGGCCGATCACCGTTCCTGCGCGGAGCTGCACGTTCGGCTCGATCAGCGCGTCCTGGCCCACGGTCACGTCGGCGTCGATCCAGGCCGAGGCAGGGTCGACGAAGGTCACGCCGGAGCGCATCAGGCCCTCGACGATGCGGCGGTTCATCTCGGCGCCGACGGCGGCGAGCTGCACGCGGTCGTTGATGCCCTCGACCAGCCACGGGTCGGACGCGATCAGCGCGCCCACCCTGAGGCCGTCGCCGCGGGCGATGCCCAGCACGTCGGTGAGGTAGAGCTCGCCCTGCGCGTTGTCGGTGGACAACCGCGACAGGCCGTCGCGCAGCACCGCCGCGTCGAACGCGTAGACGCCGGAGTTGATCTCGTTGATCAGCTGTTCCGTGGAGGAGGCGTCCTTCTGCTCGACGATCCGCTGCACGGAGCCGTCGGCGTCGCGGACGATCCGGCCGTATCCGGTGGGGTTCTCCACCACGGCCGTCAGCACGGTCACCGCGTTGCCCGCCGACGCGTGCTCGGCGAGGAGCGCCTTGAACGTCTGGGTGTCGAGCAACGGCACGTCGCCGTAGCTCACGATTACGGTGCCGCCCAGGTCGTGCGGCAGTTCGGCCAGGCCGCACGAGACTGCGTGCCCCGTGCCCTTCTGCTCGGACTGCACCGCGACGGTGACCTTGCGGCCGAGCGCCTCGGCCAGTGACTCGAGATGCCCGGTGACGGCTTCACGGCCATGGCCGACGACGACGGCCAGGTGGTCGGGGTCTGTGCCGGCCGCCGCGCGCACCGCGTGTTCGACGAGTGAGCGTCCGGCGATCCGGTGCAGCACCTTGGGCGTGGACGACCGCATGCGGGTGCCTTCCCCGGCGGCGAGCACGACAGTGCTGACAGGGCCCTCGAGCATCAATGCTCTCCCTAACAGGCTGGGTGGTTCGAAGTCCGCGGACCAGCCTAAGCCTCCGCGGACGGCTCCCCTGCCACGGCCGCAACCTGGCAGCCACCCTGGCGCTTCGCCACGTACATCGCCGAGTCGGCCCGGGACAGGGCCTGGTTGGCGGATTCGCGGGGGCGCAACGAGATGACGCCGACCGACAGCGTCACCCCTCGGGAGAGGTCGATTGGCAGGCCTGCCACGGCATCCACTGCCCGGCCGAGTGCTGCCTCCGCGGCGTGCAGAGGGGCTCCCGGCAGCAGCACGACGAACTCGTCGCCGCCGTAGCGGGCCACCATGTCGTCACCCCGCAGGGCCTGCCGGAGTGTGCTGGCAATCACCCGAAGAACATCATCACCGTCGGCATGTGAATGCCGATCGTTCACGCCCTTGAACCCGTCGAGGTCGACCAGCGCGATGGAGAACGGGTCGACCTGACCGGCGATGAGCTCGCTCATCTTGTCGTCGAGCGCCCGCCGGTTCGGCAGCCCGGTCAGAGGGTCCTGCAACGCCTGCTGCGCGATCGCGCCGTGCGCGCGCGTCAGTCGTTCGTGTTCGCGGCGCGTCATCAACGTGGCCACGCGGGACTCCCGCATCTGCCACAGCTCCAGCTCCAGCGCCGAGTTGTACGCCTCCAGCGCGGACATCGTGTGGGGACCGCACAGGTGCGCGTACTCCCGCTCCAGCGACAGCACCAGCGACGGTTCCGACGTGTCGTGCTCCATCTGCGTGCGCGTGTCGTCGAGCACCTTCAGCGCGTCGTCCAGCCGGTTCGCCTCGACCAGGCACCTGGCCAGCGCGATCGCGACGATGATCAGCTCCCGCGCGTACATCGACAGGCCGCGCAACGACCACAACCGGTCGAGGTGGCCCTCGCTGGGGTGGGTCAACGCGTGGGCGGCACCGAGGATCGGCACCTGCTCCGCGGCGTCGAGGTCCCGCCGGCCGGGGTGCAGCGACTGCCGGAACGGCACCTCGGCGGCCTCGGCGAGCCCGGAGGCCACCTTGAACTGCTCGTGCGCGGCGTCGTGGAGATTCACCCGTTCGAGCCGCAGGCCCCAGCCGATCCGCAACCGGGCCCTGTTCACGAGGTGCACGTAGATCTGGTGTGGCTGGCCGCTCTCGCGCAGCGCGTTGTTGGCGCCGGCCAGCACGTCGTCAGCCATCTCGTAGACGCCGAGCTGGGTGAGCACGAGCGCGATGTCCTGCAGCGTCGTGGCGAGGAGCTGGTCCCAGATCCGCTTGTCGAAGACCGGGTCGGTCTCGGGTTCCTCGTCGAGCATCATCGCGAGCGCCGCGGCGATCTCGGTCAGCGCCTTGTCCTCGGCGTTGCCCAGCAGGAACCGGCGTCCGCGCAACGCCCGCGCGTCCGCCTCCAGCACGATCAGGCCGTGGCGGCGGCAGTGGGCGAGCATCTCGTCGAGCTGCGGGTCCGACATGTCGACCAGCCCCGGCGTCACCAACCGGACCACGGCCGCGGCTCTCAGCAGCTGCGCGACGATGCGGGGCTCGCCGCGGCCCTGCGCCTCGGCGAGGATGTGGTCGATCTCGGAAGCCGCGTCCAGCTGAGCGGCGAGGTGGCTGCTCTGGGCCACGGCGACAAGCTCGCTCGCGCGGCCCACCAGCCACGCGTCGGACATCTCGTGGTGGCGGTGGCCCACGTTGCCCTGCTCGTCGACCGTTTCCTCGGGCAGCTTCGCACCTCCCAAAGACCGCACTGACTCGTGCCCTGCTCCGCCACCAGGATTCGAACCTGGACCATCGGAACCAAAATCCGAGGTGCTGCCTTTACACCATGGCGGAATGGGCGAACTCGCGCCCGCCCTGCGCACATGTTGTCACGAGACGTCCTCCTGTTGTCCAACCACCACTCATCCGGCTCAGTTCAAGATCACGGCTTGGTGCCGATTGACCTGGTCAGAAAGTCGGCGAGCGCGCCCCGGTACGTGTCGGTCGCCACATTCCATCCCGAAGTGTGGTCGGCGCCGGGGATCTCCACGTACTGCAGCGGCCACCCGAGCCCGCTCGCCGCCGTCGCCAGGTCGCGCGACGACTGGGTGGGCACCGTTCCGTCCTCCGAGCCGTGGAACAGCAGCGTCGGCGGTTTCAACGCGGGTGGGTTGCGGACCAGGTCGAACCTGTCGAAGTCGATTCCGGCGCGCCAGCCGGACACCAGCTCGGCGACGGGCGTGAGCCAGGTCGGCACGCCCCGGTTCTCCGCCTGCAGGTTCAGCGTCTGCGTCCAGTTCGTGACGGGGGAGTCGAGCACCACGCCGGTGACGGCGGCCGCGACACCGGAGCGGGCCAGGGTCTGGCCGACGATCGCACCGCCCATCGACCAGCCGTAGAGCACGACCTTCTGCGCGCCCTGCGATTGGGCGTACTTGATCCCTGCCTCGACGTCGCGCCACTCGGTGTCGCCGAGGTGGTAGAGGCCGTCAGGGGAAGCGGGCGCGCCGACATCATTGCGGTAGGTGATCAGCAGAACGGGCAATCCTGCACTGTGCAGTTGAGGAACCACGCGCAGCGCTTCCTCGCGCGACGCGCCCCGCCCGTGCACGGTGATGACCCAGGTGTCGTTGTCGGCCGCCGGCACGAACCAGGCGGGCATCTCGCCGAGTTCGGAAGGCACCCTGACCTCGCTGTGAACCAGGCCGAGCGCGGTCTTCGGGTCGCCCTCGTAGATGTCGGTCTCGATGCGCACCTTGGTGCCGTCCGGCGGTGCGGTGCCATCCAGCAGCGGGCGTTTGACGCGGCCGTCCCCGTTCGCGGCGATGTCGCCGACCTTCGCGGCGCCGCCTGGCCAGACGATGCCGAACGTGCCGCGTTGCAGGGTGAGCTTGGATTCGGCGAGCACGACGTTCTTGTCGTCCACGCCGAGCGAGGTCTCCGGGTAGCGCTGCGGCACTTCCTCCGGTTCGAGCAACTCGCCGCTGTAGTACCAGCCGACACCGCCCAGAGCCACCGTGACCAGCACGAGCAGGGCGAGCAATGAGGTCGCGGTGATCCGGATGATCTTGCGTCTGGCCATCTTCAGATGATGCCGCGTCACCGTCTCGATTCCAGGCGACACAGCGCGACGAACCTGAGAACTGCCGGTGAGTTTCCACGCGGGTCTGGCGAAGTAGGCTGACCTAACTTACGCTACCGTAAGTTACGGTTCCGTAGGTACGACAAAATCCCCCCGAACCCAGAGGTATCCGTATGACCACGACGATGGACCGGTCCACCGACCAGGGCCCCAAGCCGTTGATCGACGGGCAGCGCAGTCACGCCGAGCAGTTCGGTGTGTATGTGTTCGTCATCGTTCCTTTCCTCGCCTTGCTGGCTTCCGTTCCCTTCGCCTGGGGCTGGGGCCTCGGCTGGGTCGATGTAGCGCTCTTCGTCGCCTTCTACTACCTCTCCGGGCTCGGGGTGACGATCGGCTACCACCGCTACTTCACCCACGGCTCGTTCAAGGCCAACCGCGCGTTGAAGATCGGCCTCGCGATTGCGGGCTCGATGGCGCTGCAGGGCCCGGTCATCGACTGGGTCGCCGACCACCGCCGCCACCACGCGTTCTCGGACCGCGAGGGCGACCCGCACTCGCCGTGGCTGTTCGGCACCGGCCCCGCGGCGCTGGCCAAGGGTTTCTGGCACGCCCACATGGGCTGGCTGTTCGAGCGTGACAAGACCAACCACAAGCGCTTCGCCCCCGACCTGATGGCCGACAAGGACATCGTGTGGGTCGACAAGCACTTCGTGACGTGGACGACGATCTCGCTCCTCGCGCCCGGTGTGCTGGGCGGGCTCCTGACGTGGTCCGTGTGGGGCGGCGTCACCGCGTTCTTCTGGGCCGGCCTGGTCCGCGTCGCGTTCCTGCACCACGTCACGTGGTCGGTCAACTCGATCTGCCACACGGTCGGCGACCGCCCGTTCGCCGCGCGTGACCGCTCCGCCAACGTCTGGGCGCTGGCGATCCTGAGCTTCGGCGAGTCGTGGCACAACCTGCACCACGCCGACCCGACCTCAGCGCGCCACGGCGTCAAGCGCGGGCAGATCGACACCTCGGCCCGGCTGATCTGGCTGTTCGAGAAGTTCGGCTGGGCGACGCACGTGCGCTGGCCGAGCGAGCAGCGCCTGGCCAGGATCAGTGCCAAGAAGGACCACCCGTAGGCTGACTTGGTGGCCAGGGTCAGGATGACGGGCAAGGAACGCCGAGAGCAGCTCCTGGACGTCTCCCGCGCCCTGTTCGCCGAGAAGGGCTTCGAAGCCACCTCAATCGAGGAGATCGCGCACCGCGCGAGCGTGTCGAAGCCCGTCGTCTACGAGCACTTCGGTGGCAAGGAAGGCATTTACGCCGTCGTTGTCGACCGTGAAATGCAGCGCTTGATGGACCAGATCGTGACAGCGCTGGACGGCGGCAGCCACCCACGTGAGCTGCTGGAACACGCTGCCTGTGCGCTGCTCGACTACATCGAGGGCTCGACGGACGGGTTCCGCATTCTGGTGCGGGACTCGCCCGTCGCTTCGACTTCCGGCACGTTCTCGTCGTTGCTCAACGACATCGCCTCGCAGGTCGAGCACATCCTCGGCCTGCACTTCGCCCGGCAGGGCTACGACCGCAAGCTCGCCGCCCTCTACGCGCAGGCGCTGGTCGGGATGGTCGCGCTGACCGGGCAGTGGTGGCTCGAGGCGCGCAAGCCGAAGAAGGACGAGGTCGCGGCGCACCTGGTCAACCTGGCCTGGAACGGCCTGTCGGCGATGGAGCACAAGCCGCGTCTGCGCAGCCGTTCCTGAGAGGGCTCACACGCCTCCTGTGAGCCTCAGCAGCTTGTCGTCAGTCCCGTTCGACGTCGTGATGTAGAGCGACCCGTCCTGCGCGGTGCGGGCGGCGCGCAGCCGTCCGTACCTGTCGTTGAGCTCGTCGGGGATGCTGACGTTCTGCACCTTGCCCGCGTCGTCGAGGGTGAACAGCAGCAGCTTCGTGCCCTTGAGCGCGGTGATCGCGAGCTTGCCGTTCCAGAACGCCGCCTGGCAGATCGCCTCGGTCCGCGTCCCGGACGACCACACCGCCGCCACCGCGTCCGGGAACCGCTGGAGGTCGGTCATCGGCACGTCCTCGTCGTACCTGCTCTGCGTGCCGCCCTTGGACGGGTCCCACCCGTAGTTGGCGCCCTTGCGCAGGAGGTTGACCTCGTCGTCGACATCGGGCCCGTGCTCGGCGGAGAAGATCTGGTCGGTGCCCGGCCGGAACACCACGCCCTGCACGTTGCGATGCCCGTAGGTGTAGATCCGGCGCTCGTTGGCGTTGGCCGAGTTCGCGAACGGGTTGTCCTTCGCGCCCTCGCCGGTCTCCGGGTCGATCCGCAGCACCTTGCCGCCGAGACTGGTGCGGTCCTGCGGGTTGCGAGCCTGCGCGATGTCCCCGGTCGCGACGAACATCGTCCCGTCAGGCGCGAGCGTCGGCCTGCACCCGGAGTGCCGCCCGCTCGGGTTCGAGGGCATGCCGGTGACCAGGTCCTTGGTCTTCGTCGCCTTGGCGCCTTCGAGGCGGAACGTCACCAGCCGCACGTCCCTGACGGTGTTGTAGCAGATGGTGAAGCGCTGGTTGTCCGGGTGGATCACGAGGCCCATCAGGCCGCCCTCGCCCCGCACCTGCACGTCGGTCAGATCGATGTCCACGGGAGTGACCTGGCCGTTGCGGACCAGCTTGACCCGCCCTGGCCGTTCGGTGACCAGCATCGACCCGTCGGGCAGGAACCCGATGTCCCAGGCGTGCTGGAAGCCCCCGGCGACCTCTTCGATCTTCAGGCCCGTGGGTGCGGGGGCCTTCGACGGAGCGGTGCCGCCTGATTCCGGCGTCGAGCACGCCGCGACCACCAGCACCAACCCAGCAACGAGTGCGCGCATGTCCTAACTATGCGTTTGGTGCCGTGGAGGTTCCGTAAGGCCGTTCAACGGGCAACAGTGCGCGTGCCGCGTCACGGTCGTTCGCCCTCACGGCAGCGTGTACCTCGTGCGCAAGAGTCGTCACGTCGGTGATGCTCACCGTCCATTCGTGCACGTACTTCCGGACGGCTTCGCGTGTCAGCCCGATCTGGATGGACCGGTGCTGCAAAGCCTCGTGGTGCAGGCCGCGTTCCGGATCCCATTGCACCCGCACCTCGGGCTTGCCCTTGATGTTGCTCTCGACGGCGTGCTCGACGGCCCAGTCGAAGCCCTCACGGGTGATTCGCACTGCCAGCACTCGCTCCTGGCCTTCCTTCTGGCCGTAGCCGCAGCGGTACATCATCCAGAGGAACGACGGCTTGATCCACGTCATCCGCTCCATCTTGAACGGCGGCACGAACCGTTGCGCGGCCACGGCAGGGTTGGCGATCGACGGCGAATATGCCTGGTAAACCACTATGGACTGATCGTCGTGGTCAGCCCTGATCTCTCTCATTTCCACGCTCACAGCTTGACCGCTGGAGCCGCGCAAGAGCCAGCCGATAAGTGGTCGCGGAACGAGCTAAGGTGGGTGGTGAGACCCCTCGTCCCAGGCAGGGGTCTGTCTGGCGTTCCGCACTCGACGGGGTTTCTCACATGCCGCTGCTCGGCCTGCTCGATGGTGTCCTGCCCGACAAAGCCCTCCGCACGTTGATCGACTCCGCCGGTGTGCCCGAGCTGGAGCTGGACGGTCCGCTGGCCGCCCGCCCGCTCGTCACCGCGGCCCTGTCCACGGTCCGGCCGGTCCTGGCCGTCACCGCCACCGGCCGCGAGGCCGAAGAGCTGACCAACGTCCTCAAAGACCTCATCGGTCAGGACAAGGTGGTGTTCTTCCCGAGCTGGGAGACGCTGCCGCACGAACGACTTTCGCCGCGCGCGGACACCGTTGGTGCGCGCCTGCAGACGTTGCGCAGGCTCAAGCATCCCGAGGGCAACCCGATCAAGGTCCTCGTCACGACCGTCCGCAGCCTCATCCAGCCGATGGCGCCGGACCTGGGCGAGCTGAAGCCCGTTCACCTCAAAACGGGCGAGGAGCAGGACTTCGCCGAGCTGATCACGCGGCTGGCCGAGAACGCCTACACCCGCGTCGACATGGTCGAGAAGCGCGGTGAGTACGCGACCCGCGGCGGCATCCTCGACATCTTCCCGCCGACCGCGGAGCACCCGTTCCGCGTCGAGTTCTGGGGCGACGAGGTCAGCGAGATCCGGCCGTTCTCCGTGCAGGACCAGCGGTCGCTGCCCGACGAGGTCTCCGAGTTCGTCGCGCCGCCGTGTCGTGAGCTGCTGCTGACCGAAGACGTCAAGCAGCGTGCGTCCGACCTGGCGGAAGAGCACCGGTCGGACGCGCATCTCGCGGAGATGCTGGAGAAGATCTCCAACGGCATCGCGGTCGAGGGCATGGAAGCGCTCATTCCCGCGCTCTGCCCCGGCGAACTGCAGCTGCTCACCGATGTCGTTCCCCAGGGCACGCACGTGCTGCTCAACGACCCGGAGAAGATCCGGGCCCGCGCGGCCGACCTGGTGCGCACCGGCCAGGAGTTCCTCGAGGCCTCCTGGATGGCGGCGGCCGGCGGTGGCAAGGCGCCGATCGACCTCGGGCGCAGTGCCTACCAGAGCATCAGGGAGATCGCGGAGAGCTCCAAGGCGAACGGCCGTCCGTGGTGGACGCTCAGCCAGCTCACCACCGACGCGCCGGACGTGGTCCACCTCGACGTCAAGCCGGTCGAGGCCTACCAGGGCGACGTCGATCGCGCCTTCGCGGATCTCAAGGCGCACACCGCGACGGGTGGCGCGGCGGTGCTGGTCGTGCCCGGTGCCGGTACCGCGCAACGTGCCGTGGAGCGGCTCAAGGAAGCGGACGTCTCCGCGCTCTGCGTCGAATCCCTTGACGCGGCACCGAAAGCGAGCACGGTCACGGTCGTGCGCGGCGCGCTCGAAGACGGGTTCGTGCTGCCGGACCTGGCGCTGGTCGTGCTCACCGAGACCGACCTGACGGGCGGCCGCGGTGGAACGTCCACGAAGGACATGCGCAAGTTGCCGTCGCGGCGGCGCAACGCGGTGGATCCGTTGGCGCTCAAGGCCGGCGACTTCGTGGTTCACGAGCAGCACGGCATCGGCAAGTACGTGGAGATGGTCCAGCGGACCGTCGCCGGCGCCACCCGCGAGTACCTGGTTCTGGAGTACGCGTCGTCCAAACGTGGTCAGCCGGGGGACAGGCTGTTCGTCCCGACCGACCAGCTCGACGAGGTCAGCAGGTACGTCGGTGGTGAGCTGCCGACGCTGAACAAGCTCGGCGGCAGCGACTGGAAGAACACGAAGTCCAAGGCGCGCAAGGCGGTCAAGCAGATCGCGGCCGAGCTCGTGCAGCTCTACGCTGCCCGGCAGAGCGCCCCTGGCCACGCCTTCGCGAGTGACACGCCGTGGCAGCGCGAGCTGGAGGACGCGTTCGCGTTCACCGAGACGCAGGACCAGATGGCCGCGATCGACGAGGTCAAGGCCGACATGGAACGCGGTGTCCCGATGGACCGCGTCATCTGCGGTGACGTCGGCTACGGCAAGACGGAGATCGCGGTCCGGGCGGCGTTCAAGGCGGTGCAGGACGGCAAGCAGGTCGCCGTGCTGGTGCCGACGACGCTGCTGGCGCAACAGCACCTGAACACCTTCGCCGAGCGCATGCGGCAGTTCCCGGTGAACGTCAAGGGACTCAGCCGGTTCACCCACCCCGCCGAGACGGAGCAGGTGCTTCACGGTCTCGCGGACGGTGAGATCGACATCGTGATCGGCACGCACCGGCTGCTGCAGAAGACCGTGCGGTACAAGGACCTCGGCCTCGTGATCGTCGACGAGGAGCAGCGGTTCGGCGTGGAGCACAAGGAGCACATCAAGGCGCTGCGGACGCACGTCGACGTGCTGACCATGTCCGCCACGCCGATCCCGCGCACGCTGGAGATGTCGCTAGCGGGCATCCGCGAGATGTCGACGATCCTGACGCCGCCGGAGGAACGGCACCCGATCCTCACCTACGTCGGCGCGTACGACGACAAGCAGGTCGGTGCCGCGATCCGCCGTGAGCTGATGCGTGACGGCCAGGTGTTCTACGTGCACAACCGGGTCTCGACGATCGAGAAGGCCGCGAAGCGCATCCGCGAGCTGGTGCCGGAGGCCCGCGTGGTCACCGGGCACGGCCAGATGAACGAGGACAAGCTCGAACACCTCATCCAGGGGTTCTGGGAACGCGAGTACGACGTGCTCGTCTGCACCACGATCGTCGAGACCGGCCTGGACATCTCCAACGCCAACACGTTGATCGTCGAGCGCGGCGACCTGCTCGGCCTGGCCCAGCTGCACCAGCTGCGCGGCCGTGTCGGCCGTGGCCGCGAGCGCGGGTACGCGTACTTCCTGTACCCGGCCGAGACGCCGCTGACCGAGCACGCGCACGACCGGCTCGCCACGATCGCGCAGAACACCGAACTGGGCGCCGGCATGGCCGTCGCGATGAAGGACCTGGAGATCCGCGGCGCCGGCAACATCCTCGGCGCCGAGCAGTCCGGTCACATCGCGGGCGTCGGCTTCGACCTGTACGTGCGGCTCGTCGGCGAGGCCGTCGAGGCGTTCCGCAAGCACGCCGGTGCCGACGCGGGCGAGGTCGAGGAGGAGCTAGCCGAGGTCCGGGTCGATCTTCCGGTCGACGCGCACATCCCGCACGACTACGTGCCGGGTGAGCGGCTCAGGCTGGAGGCGTACCGCAAGATCGCGGCCGCTGCGGACGAAGACGCGCTCAAGGCCGTGTGGGACGAGCTCAAGGACCGTTACGGCACGCCGCCCGAGCCGGTCGAGCGCCTGCTCAGCGTGGCCCGACTGCGGCACACGTGCCGCCGGCACGGGGTCACCGAGGTGATCGCGATGGGCCAGAACGTGCGGTTCGCGAAGCTGGAGCTGCTCGACTCGCAGCTGGTCAGGCTGCGCCGGTTGTTCCCGAAGGCCGTCTACAAGCAGGCCATGGGCACGGTGACGGTGCCTAGGCCGACAGAAGGAGCGGCAGGCGGCCGGATGGGTGCACCGCAGCTGCGTGACAGGAGCTGCTGGACTGGTGCGGTGCGTTCCTCGACTCACTGGCGGGGACTCCCGTGACCCCGGTCACCACGGCGTGAGAGGGTAGATCCTCGTGAGCACTGTTCTGAAGCGTTTCTCGCTGGTCGGTGTGGCCGCGCTGCTGGCGGTGTCGGCTGTCGGATGCGGCACCGGGCCCGCGAAGGCCGGTTCGGCCGCGATCGTCGGTGGCCAGGCGATCAACCTGGAGACCGTCCAGGACCGCACCGTGACGGTGCTCAAGAAGGAGCCTGCCGCAAAGCAGATGCAGGACCAGGGCAAGCTCGACCAGGTCTCGCGGCTGGTGCTGGCCGACGAGATCACGCACAAGATCGCCGAGCACGCGGCGCAGCGCGAGAACATCACGGTCGACGAGACCAAGGTGTACGACGCGGTGCAGGAGAAGGGCGGTCCCGAGGCCGCCGCCAAGCAGAGCGAGCAGGACTCCACCACGATCTACCGCCGTCAGCGCGACGTGCTGGTGATGGGTGAGCTGGCCCGCCGCAACCTCTCCACGCTCGAGGTCGTGATCGACTTCTTCCAGGTCAAGGACCCGAAGGAAGCGAAGGAGAAGGCCGCCGAGGTCGCGGCCGACTCCTCGAAGATGTCGCGGTTCGTGCAGGAGGCCCCGCGCACCACCGGTGGCCAGCAGGCGTCGGCGACGAACCAGAAGGTGCGCGTCACCGAGAACCCGTCGCTGGTGCACACGATGCTGTGGGGCGTGAAGCCCGGCACCGTCGTCGCCTTCCCCGCCGACGAGCAGCAGTCCAGCTGGATGGTCGCACTGGTCAAGGAGCGCAACAAGGTCTCGCCGGTGCCCGGTGAGGACGACCTGACCGAGCGCATCGACCCGCGCCTGCTCGCCGCGTTCGGCCTGCGGATCGCCCAGTACCTGGCCGCCGACCTGTCGATCGAGGTCAACCCCCGCTACGGCGTGTGGGACCCGACCGACGCGACCGTCGTCGCCGTCTCCGGCGAGAGGGCCGGTTTCGTCGGTGTGACCGCGGCCAAGAACAAGTCTTGATCACCGTCGTCGTCCTGAGCGAGCGGCTCGACGCCGTGCTGCCCGCTGCCGCCCTGCCCGCGTTGCGTTCGGCCAAGGCCGTCTACGCGGGCGAGGGCGTGCCACTGGAGTTCTGGTCCTCGCTGGGAGTCGACGGGCCAGCGCCCGCCGTCGTGGAGGACGGCGCGGTGGTGATCACGACCGACGCGTCCGCGTACCCGGACGCCGAGGTGATCACGACGCCGGAGCCGATGGGCGCCGCGTTGCTCGACGCGGCCGCCGTGATGCACCGGCTGCGTTCGCCCGGCGGATGTCCGTGGGACGCGGAGCAGGACCACCTGTCGTTGCGCCAGTACCTGCTCGAGGAGACCTACGAGCTGCTGGAGGCGATCGAGGACGGCGACCGCGCCGCGATGCGTGAGGAGCTGGGCGATGTCCTGCTCCAGGTGCTGTTCCACGCTCGCGTCGCGGCGGAGGATCCCGGTGATCCGTTCGACATCGATGCCGTCGCGTCTGAACTGGTGGCCAAGCTCGTCAGCCGTCATCCGCACGTCTTCGAGGGCCACGATCCTGCCGTGCACGACGCGACCTCGCAGCAGCACCGGTGGGAGGAGCTGAAGCAGGCCGAGAAGCGCCGTGAGTCCAGTGTGGACGGTGTCGCGCTCGGTCAGCCGGCTGTCGCGCTGGCCGCGAAGCTGGTGCAGCGCACCAAACGTGCGGGCTTCCCCGTCGATCTGCTGCCCGAGGGCGACGACACCGGCACGACGTTGTTCGCCGTGACGGCCTTGGCCAAGCTCGGTGGTGAGGATCCGGAGACGGAGCTCCGCCAGGTCTGCCGCCGTTTCGCCGCGAATGTCCGTCTGGCGGAGGCGAAGGCACGGGCAGAAGGGCTGGATTCTCTCGATGCTCGGGACTGGCGGCGTTTTTGGCCCTCCTGAATCGGTGAACGTGGGCTAACGTCGATCACGTGACTTACCTGCGGTATCCGCACCTTCGCGGTGACTTGGTGACGTTCGTGGCCGAGGACGACGTCTGGCTCGCGCCCGTCGACGGAGGAAGGGCCTGGCGCGCGTCCGCTGACCAGGTTCCGGCTCGCTCGCCGCGGTTCTCCCCTGACGGCACGCATCTCGCGTGGGCCAGCGTGATCGACGGCGCCCCGGAAGTCCGGGTGGCGCCTGTGGACGGTGGTCCCGCACGCCGATTGACGCACTGGGGTGTGAGCCGCACGGCCGTGTCCGGGTGGACGCCGGATGGGCGAGTGCTCGCCGTGTCCACCACCGGGCAGATGTCCCGCAACCGCAAGCATGCGCACGCCGTTCCGCTGGACGGCGGACCGTCCGAGGTGCTGCCGTTCGGGTGGGTCAACGACGTCTCGTTCGGACCGGACGGGCAGGTCGTCACGTCGTCGAGCTACATGCAGGAACCCGCGTCCTGGAAGCGTTATCGGGGCGGCACCGCGGGCAAGCTGTGGGTGGATCTCGCCGGTGAGGGCGAGTTCGCCAGGATTCTCGACGACCTGAAATCGTCGCTGACGAACCCGATGTGGGTCGACGGGCGGATCGCGTTCCTGTCCGACCACGAGGGTGTCGGCAGCGTGTACTCGGTGCTGCCGGACGGCACCGACCTGCGTCGCCACACGGCCGGAGAGTTCTACGCGCGCAACGCTTCCAGCGACGGTTCGCGGGTGATCTTCCACCAGGCCGGCGAGCTGTGGCTGCTGGAAGGCCTGTCGGACCTGCGCAAGCTCGACATCAAGCTGGGCGGGCCGCGCACCGGCCTGCAACCGCGCCACGTCAAGGCTTCCGGCAACATCGAGTCGTTCAGCGTCGACCACACCGGCCGCGCCTCGGCCGTCGAGGTGCGCGGTTCCGTGCACTGGGTGACGCATCGCGATGGTCCCGTGCGCGTGCTGGCCGACCGCTCGGACGTCCGCGCGCGGCTGCCGAAGGTGCTCGGCGAGACCGATCACGTGGTGTGGGTGACGGACGTCGAGGGCGAGGAAGCACTGGAGATCGCGCCGGTCGGCGGCGTCGAGCCGGGCAACACCGCGCGTCGCGTCGCATCCGGTCAGCTCGGCCGGGTCATGTCGCTGGCTGCCGCACCCGATGGTTCGCGCGTTGCCGTTGCCACGCACGACGGCCGGTTGTTGTTGGTGGACATCGCTTCTGGTGAGGTGCGTGAGGTCGTTCGCGGGGCGAACGCGCACATCACCCACCTCGCGTTCTCGCCGGACTCGTCCTGGCTGGCGTGGTCGCATCCCGGACCGATTCCGTTGCGGCACATCAAGATGGTGAACGCCGCTGATCTGTCCGTTGTGGACGTGACACCGCTGCGCTTCGCCGACTTCGCGCCCACCTTCACCGAGGACGGCAAGTACCTGGCGTTCCTGTCGATTCGCACGTTCGACCCCGTCTACGACGCGCACGTGTTCGACCTGTCGTTCCCCACCGGCTGCCGCCCGCACCTCGTGCCGTTGGCGGCCACGACGCCGTCGCCGTTCGCCCCGATGTACGGCGGACGCCCGGTCGGTGACGAGGACAAGGACTCCGACGACGAGGACGAGAAGCCGTCGACCACGAAGGTCGACATCGAGGGCCTTGCCGACCGCGTTGTGGCGGTGCCCGTCGCGGCTGCCGACTACTTCTCGTTGAAGGCCGCTCGCGGCGGGTTGTTGTGGTTGCGCCGGCCGTTGCTCGGCGTGCTGGGCGACAACCTGGCATCGCCGGACGCGCGGCCGCCGCGCACCGTGCTGGAGCGGTTCGACTTCGCGAAGCGGAAGACCGAGTGCCTGGCGGACAGCGCGGAAGCGTTTGCGGTGTCCGGTGACGGCAAGCGGATGGTCGTCGAGGACCGCGGTGACCTGCGGGTGGTGCCGTCCGACAGCAAGACCGACGAGGACTCAGCCGACTACGTGGAGATCGACCTGTCGCGCGTGCGGGTCGTGATCGATCCCGCCGCCGAGTGGGCGCAGATGTACGCCGAGAACGGGCGGCTCATGCGCGACCACTTCTGGCGCACCGACATGGGCGGCGTCGACTGGCAGGGCGAACTGGAGCGCTACCGGCCGCTGGTGGCCCAGGTGGGCAGCCACGACGACCTGGTCGACCTGCTGTGGGAGGTGCAGGGCGAGCTCGGCACCTCGCACGCCTACGTCTGGGGCGAGTCGCCTCGGGTGCCCGCCTCCCGCCGTCAGGGTCTGCTGGGCGCTGATCTGGTTCGTGACGGGGACTCGTGGGTCGTTGGTCGTGTGATCCCCGGCGAGACGTCCGACCCGCACGCCCGTTCGCCACTGGCCGCGCCTGGTGTGGCCGTGCGCGCGGGTGACGCGATCGTGGCCGTTGATGGCCGTCCGGTTGGTCTGGCCGGTCCCAGTGCGTTGCTGGTGGGTACCGCGGGCAAGCCCGTCGAGCTGACAGTGCGGCCTGCTGGTGGTGGCGAGCTGCGTCGGGTCGTTGTTGTGCCTCTGGCTGACGAGGAGCCGCTGCGCTACCACGACTGGGTGGCCAACAGGCGTGCGTTCACACACGCGCAGTCAGGCGGCCGTGTGGGCTACCTGCACGTGCCGGACATGATGGGCGCCGGCTGGGCCCAGCTGCACCGCGACCTGCGCGTGGAGCTGGCGCGAGAAGCCCTCGTCCTGGACGTACGCGAGAACGGCGGCGGCCACACCTCGCAGCTCGTCATCGAAAAGCTCGGCCGCAAGGTCATCGGCTGGTCGGTGGCTCGCGGATACACGGCGTCCGAGTCGTACCCGCAGGACGCGCCGCGCGGCCCGGTCGTGGCGGTGGCTGACGAGTACGCGGGCTCGGACGGCGACATCGTCAACGTGGCCATCAAGGAACTGGGGATCGGGCCCGTCGTCGGCGTCCGGACGTGGGGCGGTGTCATCGGCATCGACATGCTCTACTCGCTGGTCGACGGCACCATGGTCACCCAACCGAGGTACGCGTCGTGGTTCGAGGGCCACGGGTGGGCGGTGGAGAACTACGGTGTCGACCCGGACATCGAGGTGGTCATGACCCCGTCCGACCGCGTTTCCGGTCGCGACCCGCAGCTCGAGAAGGCCGTTTCGTTGGCTCTGGAAAGCCTTTCATCTTCACCAGCTGCTCACGCTCCGGAGTTGCCGCCGCTGGCGTGAACACCCCATCGTGTGACTAAAGAACTGTGACGGACTGTTCCATGTGGACGATCAACCAAGTGGAACAGTCGTCACCGTTCGGGGGTGCGTCAGATGAGTCACCGTGAAGAGCCGCGCAGCGGTCGCGGATGCTTCGGGGCCGTGGTCGTCGTGCCGTTTCTGGCACTCGGCGGCATGTTCGCGTTGATCGCCTTGACCGGGTCGCCCGATGAGGCGCCGCTGGCCGCGCCGCCTCCGTCGCGTCCGACGTCGCAGTGGTGGACGGAGCCGTTCGAGACCGGCACCACCTTGTCCACCGTCACTGAAACCGTTGTGCTGGAAGGGCAGGCTCGGGAGGTTCGGGCTGCTCGTCTTGCCACGGCTACGGCTACTCGGGTTGCGGTTTCCACCGTTACCGAGACTGTGCAGGTTGGGGCTGCCAAGCCTTCTGCTGCTGGGCGGAATGAGCCGGAGCCTCCTTGGGAGGATCCTGTTTCACCGTCCTCTTCGGACACCTCCTCGCCGGTGGTCACGTCGTCGAGTGTGGTGCCTGGGCCGCCTGCTTCTGAGCCGCCTGTTACTTCTGCTCCTGGGGCGCCGGCTGAGCCTTCTACTGTGCCGCCGGTTTCCTCTGCGCCTCGGTCTGAGGATCCGGTTCCGCCGTCTACCACTCCTGCTACGCCTACGGCGCCTCCTTGTGACCGGTCTGAGCCTGGTCCTTCTGAGCCGTCCGGGCCTGCTGAGCCGTCGGAGTCACCCGAGCGGTCTGAGTCGTCTGAGAGCTCTGAGCTGTCGGAGTCGGGTGGAGAGGTTTTGGTTGAGGTTGGTGTGGAGTTGCCGCTGGCGTTCCCTGCTGAGGTTTTGTCCACGTCCTCCGCGCCCTTGGCAGGGGTCTGAGAGAGGGGGTCGGGGTCCTTCCGCCAGGCCCCGACTTCCTTCAGGTTCTTTTGGAACGCACAGATTCGTTGTGCAGTGCGGGGTTGGGTGTTGCCCCTTGCCGGTCGTCCCCCGGCTGGCCTTCGTTCTCTGGGTCACCTGGCCTGCGGGGCAGTGGTTCTTGCCGCTGCCCCGTTTCTGTGTGTGCGCGGTCGTTTCGTAGGTCGTCTCCCTGTTTCGTTGGCGTGCGCCGGTTTCGTGTTCGTAGGTGGTTGCGTTGCGTTGTTGAGCTGGCGGTTGCTTGCGTTTCTGGGGCTCCGCCCCAGGGTTCCGGCAAAGTCGTGTCCGCCGTTTGGACGTAGGACGGGCACGGCGCTCTAGCTGATCATGAGAGTGTCTAAGTCACA
>NZ_VSRL01000165.1 GCF_012184385.1 Lentzea indica | reverse complement strand
CCGCGCTGCCGGCGCTGCCCGCGTTGCGCGAGCTGGCGATCGACCACCGCCCGCCCTACCCGCTGGCGGGGCTGGAGCGGTGGCCGACCATCGCCGTGCTGGAGGTGTTCGGCTTGCCGTCAGCGGACGACCTGCGCGCGCTTCCCGCGTTGGAACACCTCGTCGTGCACCAGCCGGAATCGCTTCCCCGGCTGGAAGAACTGCGTCAGCGGCTGCCTTCCGTCCGCATCACCACTTGATGTCGTCGAGGCTGCCCAGCGGCGGCCGTTCGGACTCGTCGAGCAGCTGAACGGCCGCGGTGTCGGCGGCGTGCAGCTCGGCCGGGAAGGTGAAGCTCGTGCGCTTCTCCAGCTCGGCCACCGACACCTGGAACACGCGGAACTCGTCCAGGTCGAGCGCCTCTGCCAGGACGAGGTTCTGCGTGAGCAGGAACGCGCTGCAACGCAGTTCGCCGTTCACCACGAACGCGATCGCCTTGTAGAACTCTCGCGGGATCGCGACCCCGCGGAACACCCTGTCGTCGGCGTTGAAGACAGGGCCGCCGTAGACGCTGACCTTCAGGTTGTCGACGTCGACGTCGGCGAGCACGGCGTCCTCGAGCTTGCCCCAGAGCCCTTCCTTCGTGCTCTGGTTGAAGTCGTCCATCTGCGGCGTGATGTTCGTGAAGAAGAACGAGTCCTTGTTCGCCTTCTGCGCCTCCGCCTTCGGGCCCCAGCAGAGGTCCGCGCGGCGCGCGAGGTGGCCGCGGTCGAGCCTGTTGTCGCGGTAGAGCTCGTCGCCGGTCTGGAACTCGGCAGGGATCCTCGGATCCTTGATGAACGGGATGTTGGTGCGGCTCAAAGCCTTCATCTCGCCGCCGTCGATGTTCCACGCGACCCAGATCGCGAACTTGCGCACCTTGCTCATCGCGAGCGAGAAGTGCGTGTAGTCGATCGTGGTCGAGCCGTCGAGCTCGACCGCGTCGGCTGCTCCCGACTCCGTCAGGACCGGGATCCCGGCGTCGGTGCCGAGGAACCCCACGTCGAAACCGGTCTTCACGGCTGTGCTGGTCATGTGTCGCCCCCTACTGGTTCACCCATTAGGTCGACACATGCCGCAGGGCCGTTAGCCGGTACACCTGAACAGCCCAACAAGTTCAGGCCAACAGCAGCACAGTTCCGGCGACGACCGAGCCGGCCGCGGCCGCGCCGTAGCACACGACTGCGATCAGCGTGCTCGCCGCTTTGAGCTTGAGCCCGTCGTACAGGGTGTAACGGAACCGGTGCGCCCAGTGGAACAACGCGAGCACACTCAGTCCGAACAGCACCAGCTTGGTGACGGGGTGCTCGACGAGTGCCAGCAGATGCGCGTGGTCGGGCGTGGGCAGCCAGCCGAGCGGGAAGGCCAGTCCGAACAGGAACAGCAGCACGGGTACCAGCAGTGCGGCCGCCATGCCTCCCCCGCTGAACAGCAGCCACACCAGCGGCTCTGGTGACCGGCGGCGGCTCATCGGAGCACCAACCAGGCGACGGCGGCCGACAGCACCGCCCAGGCCAGGTAGTGGCCCACCAGCACCACCCACGGCGGCACGTGCGGCACGACCATCGCCTTCGGCGCCAGCGCGAACCAGGTGACCGCGTGCAACAGCACGAAGGCGAGCGCCACGACGTTGAGCACCAGCACCCAGCCACCACCGCTCCAGGCCACGAAGTCCTGGTAGGCGGCAGGACCGTCGGCGATCGCGGACACCGCGAGCAGCAGGTAGACGACGAACCACGCGACGAACACGCTGCTCAGCTCACGCAACACGAACAGCAGGTAGGACCACTGGTGCAGCCACCAGAACGTCGACACGGGCTGCCGGTAGGCGCTCATCGTCGTGCCCCGCGCGGCAGCAGGAAGTCCTTCAGCGCCGCGACAGCCGCGGTCAGCTTGTACCGCTGGATGGCGCCCGCGGGATCAACGCCCTTCGGGCACGCGGTGCTGCACTCGCCCACGAACGTGCACGCCCACACCCCCTCGGCGGAGGCCAGCACATCCCTGCGGTCGCCGTCGTCACGCGAGTCCAGGTTGTACCGCTGGCCCAGCGCGATCGCGGCCGGGCCGAGGAACTCGGGCTCCAACGCGTACACAGGACAGGCCGAGTAGCAGAGCATGCAGTTGATGCACATGCTGTACTTCTTGTACTCGTCCATCTCCTGCGGCGTCTGCAGGAACTCTCCCTCCGGCGTCTCGCCCTCGTGGATCAGCCACGGCTTGACCTTGGGCAGTTTGGTCATGAAGTCGCTGATGTCCACGACGAGGTCGCGGATGACCGGAAAGTTGCGCAAGGGCTCCACCCGCACCGGGCCCGGCGCGTAGTCGACGAGGAACGTCGCACAGCTCAGCTGCGGCTTGCCGTTGACCGTCATGCCGCAACTGCCGCAGATGCCCATCCGGCACGACCAGCGGTAGGACAGCGTGCCGTCCAGGTGGTCCTTGATGTGGTTGAGACCGTCCAGCACCGCCCATTCCTTGCGCAGCGGCACCTCGTAGGACTGCAGGGTCGGCTCGGAGTCCTCACCTGGCCGGAACCGGGTGACCTCCATGGTGATCGTCGTCCGCTTCCTGGCCACGGCTCACCTCCCGTACACCCGCTCGCCCGGCGGCCAGCGGGTGATCGTCACCGGCAGGTACTCGACCTTGTTCGGGCGGTGCACCAGCGAATGCGCCAGGAACTTCTCGTCATCACGTTTCGGGAAGTCCGTCCGCTGGTGAGCCCCGCGCGACTCGGTGCGCTTGATCGCGCACGCCACGATGCTCTGCGCGATGTCCAGCATGAAGTCCAGCTCGAGCAGCGCGACCAGCTCGGTGTTGAACGTGGTGCTGTGGTCGTCGACCGCCGCACGGTCGAACCGCTCGCGCAGCTCGTGCAGCTTGACGAACGCCTTGTCGAGCGAGTCGCCGTCGCGGTAGATGCCGGCGCCGTCCTCCATCGTGGTCTGCATCTCCGTGCGGATGTCGGCGATCCGCTCGGTACCGGCGTCGTGCTTGCGGAGCTCCTTGGTCAGCCTGCGTTCCTCGTCCCGCCCCTGCGCGTAGGCGGCCGACGTCGATCCTTTTTGGAGCGTTCGCACGTACTCCGCCGCCGCTTGCCCCGCTCTGGCACCGAAGACGAGCAGCTCGGGCAGCGAGTTGGAGCCGAGCCGGTTGGCGCCGTTGATGCTCACGCACGCCACCTCCCCGGCGGCGTACAAGCCCTCGACCGGGGTGGCTCCGTTGATGTCGGTGTGAACGCCACCCATCATGTAGTGCACCACCGGCCGTACCGGGATGAGCTCCTTGACGGGGTCGATGCGTTCGTACTTCGAGCACAGCTCCCGCACGAACGGCAGCTTCGTGTCGATCACCTGCGCGCCGAGGTGCCGCAGGTCGAGATGCACGACCGGGCCGTAGGGCGTGTCGATCGTGCGCCCCTTGGCGTGCTCGTGCATGAACGCCTGCGACAACCGGTCGCGCGGCCCCAGCTCCATGCTGCGCATCACCGGTTCCGGCGTCGGCTTGCCGAGGTCGTAGTCCTGCAGGTAGCGGTAGCCGTCCTTGTTCAGCAGCCAGCCGCCCTCGGCGCGGGTGGCCTCGGTGATCAGAATGCCGGTGAACGGCAGTCCGGTCGGGTGGTACTGGACGAACTCCATGTCCTTCAGCGGCGCACCCGCCCGGTACGCCAGCGCCATGCCGTCACCGGTCTTGATGTTCGCGTTGGTGGTGAACGGGAACACCCGGCCGCAGCCACCGGTGCAGACGATGACGGCGTTGGCGATGATGGTCTCGATTCGACCGGTCGCCATCTCGATCGCCACCACGCCGTGCACCCTGCCCTCATCGCTGAGGAGCTTCGTCACGAACCACTCGTCGTACCTGACGATGTCCGAACAGGACAGCGATGTCTGGAACAGCGTGTGCAGCAGGTGGAAACCGGTCTTGTCCGCGGCGAACCAGGTGCGTTTCTTCTTCATCCCGCCGAATGCGCGCACCGCGATGTGCCCGTCCGGCCGCCGGCTCCACGGACAGCCCTGGTGTTCTAGCCTGAGCAGTTCCTTGGGCGCCTCCTCGACGAAGGCCTCGACCGCGTCCTGGTCGGTCAGCCAGTCACCGCCGGACACCGTGTCGTACGCGTGCTCGTCGATGGTGTCGCCCTCGGCGATCACCGCCGCGGCACCGCCTTCTGCCGACACCGTGTGGCTGCGCATCGGGTAAACCTTCGACACGATCGCCACGCTCAGCAGCGGGTTGGCCTCCGCGATGGCGACGGCGGCGCGGAGCCCGGCGCCGCCGCCGCCGACCACCACGATGTTGTGGAACGCGGTCATGCCTCGTGATCCCCGCTGTGCTCGTCCGCGAGGATCTTCCCGTCATGCCTGACCGTCTGGACGCGCACGCTCCCATCGTGGAACACGTGCCTCGTCTGGCGGCAACCGCAGGCCCACACGACATCGTCGATGATCAGCCCGGAGTCGTCGTCGTCTCGGCAGCGGTCCCCTTCCGCGGGCCGCCCGCAGGGCGCGATTCCCTGAGTGAAATGCGTCTTCGTACCGACCATCGCCGGCCTCCCGTTGAGTTGTGACGCAGCTCACAAGGAGCATATCGTTCTTGACTACCCCTCGCGGGAGGAGAGAGCGATGAACGACGATCTACCCGTCACTCTCCGCAGTCGACGAGACATCCTGCGTGCTGCCGGGCTGGCGACGCTCGCCGCGTCGGCCGGTGCCGCCTGCGCACGTGAGGAAGGTGGCGGGCCGACACAACCGGCTTCGACCGAGGCACCCCGGGAGACGTTCGAGGACCCGCGCTCCAGGCTGTCCGGCGAGCTGAAGATCTTGCTGTGGAGCCACTTCGTGCCCAGCCACGACCAGTGGTTCGACCAGTTCGCCAAGGGCTGGGGCGCCAAGGTCGGCGTCAACGTCACTGTCGACCACATCGACCAGGCACAGATCCCGACCAGGATCGCCGCGGAGGTCCAGGCAGGCCAGGGCCACGACGTGATCCAGTACATCGCGACGCTGTCCCAGTACGAACCGAGCGTGCTCGACCTCAAGGACCTGGTCGACGAGGCTTCGAAGCGGTGGGGCTCGCAGCTGCCGCTGTGCCGCAAATCGAGCTTCAACCCGGCGACCGGCCGCTTCTACGCCTACTCGCCGGGCTGGGTGCCCGACCCCGGCAACTACCGCAAGTCGCTGTGGACACCCGTCGGGTTCGCCGGCGGTCCGTCCACCTGGGACGAGTTGCTGCAGGGTGCGAGCGAGATCAAGAAGAGCCAGGGCGTCCAGCTGGGGCTCGGCATGTCCCAGGAGATCGACTCGAACATGATCCTGCGCGCGCTGATGTGGTCCTACGGCGCATCGGAGCAGGACGAGAACGAGAAGGTGGTGATCAACTCACCGGAGACGGTCGCCGCGGTCGAGTTCATGACCAAGCTGTACCAGCAGGCGATGACGCCCGAGGTGTTCTCCTGGAACGCGGCGAGCAACAACCAGGGCCTCGTCGCGGGCAAGCTGTCCTACATCGTCAACTCGATCTCCGCGTGGCGCACCGCGCAGGGGTCGAACCCGCCGGTCGCGGACGACACCTACTTCGTTCCCGCGCTGAAGGGCCCGAAGGCGGCGCTGGCCGCGCAACACGTGCTCTACAACTGGATCATCCCCAAGCACGTCAAGGCGGTCGACAACGCCAAGGAGTTCCTGCTGCACTACACGGCCAACTTCGCGTCGGCCACGTACCACTCGAAGCTGTACGACTTCTGCGCGTGGGACGGGCTGACACCGAACCGCAAGGCGTGGCTGGAGAGCGACCCGTTCGGCTCGAACCCGAAGGACAAGCTGAAGATCCTCGTCGACGCGGTGCCGTGGAGCGCCAACATCGGTCACCCCGGCCCGGCGAGCACGGCGATCGGCGAGGTCTTCAACACCTTCGTCATCCCCAACATGTTCGCCCGCGCGGCACGTGGCGAAGCCTCGCCACAGCAGGTCGTGTCGGACGCGGAGAAGCAGATCACGGCGATCTTCGACAAGTGGCGGGCCGCGGGGCTCGTCGGCGGCTGAGCCATGGCGGTCGTCGAGGTCCGCGGACTGGCCAAGCACTTCGACGGCGGCAGGGTGCACGCCATCGACGGCGTGGACCTCGCCGCCGACGACGGCGAGTACCTGGTGCTGCTCGGACCGTCCGGATGCGGCAAGACCACGCTGCTGCGCACGGTGGCCGGCCTGGAAGAGCCGACGAGCGGCGACGTGCTGATCGGCGGTGTCGTGGTGACGGGCCTGCCACCGCGGGCCCGCAAGATCGCGATGGTGTTCCAGAGCTACGCGCTGTACCCGCACAAGACGGTGCACGCCAACATCGTCTTCCCGTTGCGGGCCGCGCGGATGGCTCCTGCCGAGCGGGAGCGCAAGGTGCGGTGGGCCGCAACACTGCTGGGCATCGAACGGCTGCTGGACCGCAAGCCACGGCAACTGTCCGGTGGTGAGCGGCAACGGGTCGCGCTGGCCCGTGCCCTGGTGCGGGAACCGCAGGTGTTCTTGCTGGACGAGCCCTTGTCCAATCTGGACGCGAAGCTGCGGGCGAGTGCGCGCGACGAGCTCAAGCGGTTCCAGAAGGAGATCGGCACCACCACGATCTACGTGACGCACGACCAGGTCGAGGCGATGGGCCTCGGTGACCGGATCGCCGTGCTGGCCGACGGGAAAGTGCGCCAGGTCGGCCGCCGGTGGAGATCTACGACGACCCGGCGGACACGTTCGTCGCGACGTTCATCGGGTCGCCGCCGATGAACCTCGTGCCGCGCGACGGGCACCTCGTCGGGTTCCGGCCGGAGCACCTGCTGCCGGTGGAGAACGTGCCATCGGGTGTCGCCGTGCCGCTGGCGGTGGACCGGATCGAGTACCTGTCCGGTGACCGGCACGTGTACGGGACCGCCTCGCGGATCGGCGAGGACACCCGCGTCGTCGCCCGCCTTCCCTCTACAGTGGACACTCCGATCACGGCAGGCGAGACGCACGAGTTCGCGGTGCGGCACGAAAAGCTGCGCTTCTTCGACGCCGAGTCGGGCCTGCGCACCGAGGCGGTGCGGCTGTGAAGCCGCGGCTCGCGGACCGGCCGGACACGCTGGCGTGGCTGTTCCTGCTGCCCAGCGTGCTCTACATCGTCGTGCTGGTGGCCGTGCCGTTCGTGCTGGCGATCGCGTTCGCACTGTCGGACGTCAGCGCGGGCGACCCGTCGTACGACTTCGTCGGGACGCGGAACTTCGAGCGGGCGTTCGACGACCCGGTGTTCTGGAAGTCGCTCGGCAACACGTTCGTCTTCACGCTGGTCTCGATGGTGCTGATCGTGGTGCTGGGCAAGGTGCTGGCGAACATCCTCGTCGCCGACTTCCGGGGCAAGTGGGTGATCCGGTTCCTCGTGCTGCTGCCGTGGACCACGCCGGTGGCGCTGTCGTCGATCTCCTGGCTGTGGCTGCTGGACTCGATCTACTCGCCGATCGACTGGGTGCTGCGCGAACTGGGGATCCTCGGTGCCGGCGAGAACCTGTACTGGCTCGGCCAGCCGGGGCTCGCGATGACGTCGGTGATCGCGGTGCACGTCTGGCGGCTCACCCCGCTCGCCGCGGTGATCATGATGGCCGGCCTGGTCGCCATTCCCAGCGACATCAACGAGGCGGCCAAGGTCGACGGCGCCGGCTACTGGCGCCGGATGTTCGAGATCACGGTTCCGCTGGTGCTGCCGGTCGCCGCGGTGGCCGCGCTGTTCGGCGCGATCTTCACGTTCACCGACATGGCGGTGGTGCGGGTGCTGACCAGAGGCGGACCGAACGACGCCACCCAGGTGCTGGCCAGCTGGGCGTTCTACCGCGGCATCGAGGGCGGAGACGTCGCCCAGGGCGCCGCCGTCGCGTTGTTCCTCTTCCCGCTGTTGCTCGCCGCCGCGGTCGGGATCCTCCGCGTGGTGCGCCGGATCGAGGTGGGCTGATGGCTCGCGCCGGACTCTACTTCGCCGCCGTGCTCGCGGCCGTGCTGTGCGCGGGGCCGTTCGTGTGGTCGCTGATCACCGCGTTCAAGCAGAACCGCGACCTCTACGACCCGCGCAACAACCCGTTCCTCTTCAACCGGCCGGCGACGCCGGACCACGTGCTGTACCTGTTCTCCGACACGGCTTTCCTGACGTTCGCGTGGAACACGCTGTGGGTCGGCGCACTGGTCGTGCTGATCACCCTGGCCTTCTCCCTGCCCGCGGCCTACGCGCTGGCACGGCTGGACCGCCCGTGGTCAGGACCGCTGGGCATCGCCATCTTCCTGGTGTACCTGGTGCCGCCGAGCCTGCTGTTCCTGTCGCTGTCGCGGATGGTCGTCGGAGTCGGGCTCCAGGACAGCACGTGGTCGCTGGTGCTGATCTACCCGACCATCACGATCCCGGTGTCGGTCTGGCTGCTCATGGGATTCCTCAAGACAGTTCCCCGTGACATCGAAGAACAGGCGATGGTCGACGGCTACAGCAGGCTGGGCGCGTTCGTGCGGGCCGTGGTACCCCTGGTGTTCCCCGGCATCGTGGCGGTCGTGGTGTTCGCGTTCACACTGACTGCCAGCGAGTTCATCTACGCGCTCGCGTTCGTGGCCCCGACCCACGAGATGCCGGTCAGCACCGGTGTACCCACCCAGCTGGTGCGCGGAGACGTGTTCTTCTGGCAGTCACTGCAGGCAGCCACCGTGTTGATCGCCCTGCCCATGGCGTTCGTGTTCAACCTGTTCCTGGACCGCTTCATCGCCGGTTTCACCATGGGAGCGGTGAAGGGGTGAGCATCACTCGGCCTTCTTGACCAGTTTCCCGTCCGGGGCGATCGCGAACCACTCCTCGTCGACGCCCTGACCGTTCACGTCGCCGGGAACCTGGTCTCCAACGTAGTAGTAGAGCGGCCACTTTCCGTACACGGCCTGCGAGCTCTCCTCGATTTGAGACAGGAGGTTCGTGTCCGCGCCGTCCTTTGCATCCACTGTGGACTGTGCAGTGAGAGCGGGCCAGACGGCGATGCAGTCGGCGTCGCACGCGCTGGACTTGTTTTCATCCTTGGTGAATGCGTACAGCGTGCGTCCCGATTGGTCGACCAGGATCGGCCCCAGGTCGGACTGCGCGATCTTCACCTCCACCTTCGCGGGGACCTCCTGTTGCGCAACCTGTTGCGGTGCCTCATTTCCGCAGGCAGACAGCCCCGCGAGCAGTGCAGGCAGCAACAGAATTCCCATACGTGCACGCATCTTCGTCTCCAAAGTGATCGTCCCTGTTCCACCGACGACACGTGCGGAGACGTCGTTCGGTTCACTAACAAACTTTCGTTGAACCGAATCTGATCGGCATCCGTGTTGGTGGCGTCGGGTCCGCCAGACCCCCCGACTCCCACTGAGGAGCCTTGGAGTACATCCCATGTCTGCCAACAAAACTGTCGCTGCCGCATGCCTGCTGGGCGCCACGCTCGGCCTGGGCGTGGTGACGCCGGCGTTCGCCGCCCAGGACGCCGTGACCGTGAAGATCACCAACACCGCCGGCTACGAGGCCACGTTCTGCGCCGCGGACACCCTCGAAGGCCGGTGCCTGGACGGCGCCAAGAAAGGCGAGTCGCGCACCTTCACCGTGAAGCCCGGACGAGGACCGATCGAGGTCCGCGTGGTCGTCAAGAACGGCGGCTCGGCGTTCCAGAACTTCACCGCCGACGGTCCGACGCTCAACATCGACGCGGGCGGCTCCGCGGAGAAGCCGACCGCCACGAAGTCCGGCTCTGGTGGCGGCGAGCACGGAGGCCACAACCCGGCCCCCACCAATCCCGCGCCGGCACCGACCAATCCCGCTCCCGCGCCCGTCAAGGGCAAGCCGATGTTCTTCTCGGCCGACCTGGACGGCAAGCAGGAGGTCCCGACCCCCGGCGGTCCTGCCGTGGGTGACGCGGACGGTTCGGCACGCGCGCTGGTCGAGGTGCGCGGCGACCGCGTGACGTTCGCGATGGAGTGGAAGAAGACCGCCCAGCTCACCCTCGGCCACATCCACCAGGGCGTGGCGGGCCAGAACGGCCCGGTGAAGGTCAACCTCTTCACCACCCCGATGCCGGAGACGCTGTCCGCGGCCGCCGGCCAGACCGTGATCGACCAGAAGCTGGCCGACGACATCCGCAAGAACCCGGCGGGCTTCTACGTGAACCTGCACAGCACCGACCGTCCCGGCGGCGCCGTCCGCGCCCAGCTCAAGCCGCTCGGCAAGCAGGTCAACCCGCTCGACATCATCAAGGGCGGCAAGCTCCGCGCGTTCTCCAACGGCCGCAACGAGGTCCCGGTCCAGGACGGCCCGAAGGTCGGCGACCCCGACGGCCAGGCCATCACGTTCGTGCAGCCCACCGCGACCGGTGTCGACTTCTCGCTGGCGTGGGTGAACATCGACGCGCCGACGCTCGGCCACGTCCACCAGGGCGCCAAGGGCGTCAACGGCCCGGTGAAGATCACGTTCTTCGGCACTGCCGTCCCGAACGGCATCTTCGCGGTGTCCGGCTCGGCCGGTGGGGTCGACAAGGCGGCGCTGGACGCGCTGAAGAAGTCGCCGAAGGACTTCTACTCGAACATCCACACGGGTCCGTTCCCCGGTGGAGCGGTGCGCGGCCAGTTCACGACTCACTAACGACCACCTGAACAGGCGCCGCGACCGAGACCCCCACGGTCGCGGCGCCGCTTTCTACCTCCCGACCAGCTCGACGGTCCTGCCCGCCCGGCGGGACTCGTCGACCCACTGGTCGATGGCCTGCCCGCAGGCCTGGTCGAGGTGCCGGACCCCGCTCAGATCCATCCGGACGTGTTCGCGGTCAACTCGCTCCAGGGCGTCCAGCAGCCTGGGCAGCCTCAGGAACGTCGCGTTCCCCTTGAGCGCGACCCCGTCGGTGGTGATGGTGACGGAGAGGCGGGACACGTCCCAGGCCGTCTTCACGACGGCGGCCAGCAACCCGATCAGCGTCCCGGTCAGCAGGTCGGTGAACACGATGAGCCCGGCGGTCAGCACCAGCACAGCACCTTCCGCCTTGTCCGTGCGCCACAACGTGATCACCTGCCGGACGCAGAGAAGCTTCCACCCGGCCTGCACCAGCACCGCCGCCAGCACGGCGACCGGGATCAACGTCAGCAGTCCCGGAAGCAGCACCACGAACAGCAGCAGCCACACACCGTGCAGCACCCGTGAGGCTTTGGTTCGGGCACCGGCCTGAACGTTGGCGGCACTGCGCACGATCACCGCCGTCATGGGCAACGCGCCGAGCAGACCGCAGATCGTGTTGCCCACACCCTGCGCGATCAGTTCCCGGTTGTAGCGCGTGCGCGGACCGACGTGCATGCGGTCGACCGCCGACGCACTGAACATGCTCTCCGCCGACGCGACCAGTGCGAACACCACAGCGCTGCCGAGGACTCCCGCGTGCAGCAACGAAAAGTCCGGCAGATGCACGTCCGCGGAGAGCGTGCCGACTTCGATGCGCTCCACCGGCGAAGCGAAACCCGATGCCAGCGCAGTGCAAACGGCCACGCCCACGAGCACTCCGGGTACCAGACGCATCGGAGTCTGTTGCCACAGCAGCATGATCACCACCGTGAGCAGTCCCAGCGCCAACGCGACCGGCGACGCCACCAGCGGCTTCAGCTGCCCGAACATCAGCACCAGCCCGATACCGGCGAGCATGCCCTGCACCACCGAGGGCGAGATCGCGCGGAACCACCGCCCGCACCTGGCCACACCCAGCGCGACCTGCACCAGTCCGGCGCCTAAGACGATCACGCCCAGCGCCTGGATCCCGTACCTGCCAACCGCATCCGCGACCAGCACAGTCAACCCGGCCGCAGGCCCGCTCACCTGCATCGTGCTGCCGGGCAACAGGCCGACGACAACGCCGCCGACCACGCCGGTCACGATGCCGAGCTCGGCCGGCACCCCGGACGCCACCGCCACACCAACGCACAGCGGCAGCGCCACGAGGAACACCACGACCGAGGCACCAAGATCGGCCCAGTACTTCTTCATCTCGTCGAAACCCTTACAGCGGCCGGAAAGCATGCTCGGCACACGCCGACACCTCACCGGTCTCGATGTCGTAGAACCACCCATGGACACGCAGCTCGCCGTTCGCCACCTTGCCGGCCACGAACGGGTACTCGAGCAGCGTCTGGAGCTGGGCCCTGACGTGCTCCTGCCCCTCAGCGCGCATCGCGGGATCGGCCAGGGTGCTCGGTGGCTTCCCGCCGGGCCGCAACCAGCCCCGCATCGCCGGCAGATGATCGATCGCGGCACCGTTCAACGCCGTCACAGCACCACAGTGCGAGTGACCGCACACGACGATCTCGCTGACCCCGAGCTGCAGCACGGCGAACTCGATCGTGGCCATCTCACTGGTCGGCCTGGTCAACGAGTACGACGGAATGACGTTGCCCGCCGTACGAAGCTCGAAGAGCGAGCCCGGTTCCGCACCGGTGATCTCAGCGGTCACGATGCGCGAGTCGGCACACGTGATGAACATGGTCGTCGGATGCTGACCGGCCGCAAGCTTCTTCCCGACGACACGGGAACGCGACTTGGCGTGTGCGCGGGCATGCTGGACAAAGCGATGGAAGTCCATGAGAATCCCTCACTGCTAAGGAAAAAGTGTTCGGTTTGATCGGATGGCGGGGACCGATCAGTTTCGGAACACCTGCAGTGCGGACGGTGTGCGCCAAACCGCCATCGGTTCGGCAGCGGACACCAGGTTCCGTGTGGCCGCCACACGAGCAACGACAGCCACTTCGGACGGTCCAGCCACGCTGGACACACGCTCAACGGCAGCGGTCAGCACGCGCAGCCGGCTGGTCTCGCGCTCCTCGCGGGGCGCTTCCTCCTTGGGCGCGGAGGTCTTGGACTTCGGCGGCGGGGCGCCGATCGCCACGGGCGTGACGGCCGGTGCCAGCACGGCGCACAGGGCGATGACGACAGCAAGCAGAACGCTGCGCATGCTCACCCCCGGGCCGAGTTGATCTACAACGATCAGTGTCGCCCTCGGGGGACGGAAGCGCGATATACGAGACGTAGATCGCCCTTATCAAGCACCAGGTTTCACCCGAAAGAGATTCCGGGTTTCACCAACCGTACGGCGCTGTGCCGAAGTCACCGCACTGCCGGGCTGATGCCGAACTTCTCCTCGACCATTTCCCAGAACACGTCGACGGCGTCCTCGATCAGATACTGGCGGATCTCCTGGCGCCTTCCGCGCTGGCTGGCGAAGGCAAGCCCCATGTGACCGAAGAAGAGCGCGTAGTTCGCCGGTGAGATGACCTTGATCGTCTCGTACTCGCCGACCTTCGCCTCCGCCGACGCCACCACGAGGTCGTGCATGGACGTGGTGACCAGCAACCGGTCCGACACACCGCTGGCGAGCACGCTGTCGACGATGTCGAACACGTACTGGTGGGAAGCCCACCCGCCGGGTTCGCCCGGTACCGGTCCCTCCAGGTGCCGCCGATCCAGTCCCACCCCGAGTTCCAGAACTCGCCCCCGATGCCGGCGTACGGCGGATAGAGGCTGTTCGGTGGATCCAGCATCTCTTTGCTCACGAACGAACACGGTACGGACAGGCGAACGCCCCGGTCGACTCCGTTGTCGGCCGGGGCGTCATGGTGCTGCCGCTGGTCTGACGCCGTTGTCAGACCACAGCGAGCGGAAGCTGGTTCGGAATCACCGGCGAAGGCAGGTTCGAGGAACCCGTGAGGAACGTGTCCACGGCGTTGGCCACGGACCGGCCCTCGGCGATCGCCCACACCACGAGGGAAGCGCCCCGATGCGCGTCTCCGCACACGAACACGCCGGGCGCGGTCGTCTGCCAGTCGGAGCCGCACGAGATCGTGCCGCGCGTGGTCAACGAAATGTCCAGGTCGTCGAGCAGGCGCATGTGCTCGACACCCTCGAAGCCGATCGCCAGCAGCACCATGTCCGCGGGCAGCATCTCGATCTCGTCGGACAGCGGCACCACGGAACGGCGGCCTGACGAGTCCTTCTCGACGCGCACCTGCTGCAGTTCGATGAAGCGCACGTGGCCGTCGTCGTCGCCCACGAAGCGACGAACCGCCACGGTGAAGCGCCGCTCACCCGCCTCCTCGTGCGCCGGGTAGGTGCGCAGGATGTGCGGCCACACCGGCCACGGCGAGCGTTCGTCGTCGCGCACGGTGGGCGGCATCGGGTACTGGTCGAGCTGCGTCACGGACAGCGCGCCCTGGCGGGTCGCGGTGCCGTAGCAGTCGGCGCCCGTGTCGCCACCGCCGATGACGATGACGTGCTTGCCGTCGGCCGAGATCGGCGACGGGCCGTCGCCCTCGACAGCGCGGTTCGCGGGCACCAGGTGGTCCATCGCGAGGTGAACGCCCTTGAGCTCGCGCCCAGGAGTCGTCTTGTCGTCCCTGCCGCGCAGAGCGCCCACGGCCAGCACGACCGCGTCGAACTCGGCACGCAGCTGCTCGACCGTGATGTCGACGCCGACCTCGCAGCCGGTGACGAACTTCGTGCCTTCGCGACGCAGCTGCGACAGGCGCCGGTCGAGAGCCTTCTTCTCCATCTTGAACTCGGGGATGCCGTACCGAAGCAGGCCACCGAGCCTGTCATCCCGTTCGTACACAACGACTTCGTGTCCGGCACGGGTCAGCTGCTGGGCGGCGGCCAGTCCGGCGGGACCGGAGCCGACGACCGCGACGCGCTTGCCGGAGGACACAGTCGCCTGAGACGGCTGCACGTAGCCGTTCTCCCACGACACGTCCGCGATGGTCTCCTCGACCCGCTTGATCGCGACGGCACCGCCCGCGTCATGCGAGATCGACAGGACGCACGCGGCCTCGCAGGGAGCGGGGCACAGCCGGCCCGTGAACTCCGGGAAGTTGTTGGTGGCGTGCAGGCGGTCCGAGGCGAGCTCCCAGTCGCCACGGCGCACCAGCTCGTTCCACTCCGGGATCAGGTTCCCGAGCGGACAGCCCGCGGTTCCGCTGTGGCAGAAGGGAATGCCGCAGTCCATGCACCGCGCCGCCTGCGTGCGCACGGCGGCGTTCCGCTCGGCGGGATCCTCGTCGAGGTAGACCTCGTTCCAGTCCTGCAACCGTTCCGGCTTCGGACGCTTCGGCGCGTCGGAGCGGGAGTACTTCATGAAACCCTGTGGATCAGCCACGAGACGCCTCCATGACAGCCGCGTCAACGTCCCGGCCCTCGGCGCGGGCGAGGCGCATGGCCTCGAGAACGCGCTGGTAGTCGCCGGGCATGACCTTCGTGAACGCACCGGCTCGCCGAGTCCAGTCACCGAGCAGCGAAGCAGCAACGGCCGAGCCGGTGTGCTTGTGGTGCTTGGTGACGGCGTCCTTGAGCCAACGCAGGTCCTCGGCGCTGAGGCGCTGCAGTTGCACCATCTCCTGGTTCACCGACAACGGGTCCAGGTCGAGCACGTACGCGATGCCGCCGGACATGCCGGCCGCGACGTTGCGCCCGGTCGGCCCGAGCACCACGGCCCGGCCACCGGTCATGTATTCGAACGCGTGGTCTCCCACGCCTTCCGCCACCAGCAGCGCGCCGGAGTTGCGGACGCAGAAGCGCTCGCCGACCCGGCCGCGCAGGAACACCTCGCCGGACGTGGCGCCGTAGCCGATCACGTTGCCCGCGATGACCTGGTCCTCGGCACGGAACGGCGCGTCGTCGTGCGGCCGGACGATGATCCGCCCGCCGGACAGGCCCTTGCCGACGTAGTCGTTCGCGTCGCCGACCATCTCCAGCGTGATGCCGCGCGGCAGGAACGCGCCGAGCGACTGGCCGGCGGACCCGGTCAGCTTGATCCGGATCGTGTCGTCCTCCAGGCCCTCGCCGCCGTAGCGGCGGGTGACCTCGGCGCCGAGCAGCGTGCCGACCGTGCGGTTGACGTTGCGGACCGGCAGCTCCAGGTTGACCTGGTGCGCGTCCTCCAGCGCCGCCTCCGCGAGCTGGATCAGCGTGCGGTCCAGCGCCTTGTCCAGACCGTGGTCCTGGTCGCGGATCTTGCGCTTCGCCGTCGGGTACGGGGTTTCCGGCACCTCGAACACCGGGGCGAGGTTCAGGCCCTCGGTCTTCCAGTGCTCGATCGCCTCGTCCTTGTCGAGCAGCTCCGCGTGGCCGACGGCCTCGTCGATCGTGCGGAAACCGAGCTCCGCCAGCAGTTCCCTGGCCTCCTGCGCCACGAACTCGAAGAAGTTCACGACGTGGTCGGCCTGACCGGTGTAGCGGGCGCGCAGGTCGGGGTTCTGCGTGGCGACGCCGACCGGGCACGTGTCCAGGTGGCAGACGCGCATCATCACGCAGCCGGCGACGATCAGCGGTGCCGTGGCGAAGCCGAACTCCTCAGCACCCAGCAGCGCCGCGACCACAACGTCACGGCCGGTGCGCATCGCGCCGTCGACCTGGACGGTGATGCGGTCGCGCAAACCGTTGAGCAGCAACGTCTGCTGGGTCTCGGCGAGACCGATCTCCCACGGCGTACCGGCGTGCTTCAACGAGTTCATCGGCGAAGCGCCGGTGCCGCCGTCGTAGCCCGAGATCAGCACGACGTCGGCGTGCGCCTTGGCGACGCCCGCCGCGACCGTGCCGACACCGATCGACGAGACGAGCTTCACGTGAACCCGAGCCTGCTCGTTCGCGTTCTTCAGATCGTGGATGAGTTGCGCCAGATCCTCGATCGAGTAGATGTCGTGGTGCGGCGGCGGGGAGATCAGGCCGACGCCCGGCGTCGAGTGCCGGGTGCGCGCGATCCACGGGTAGACCTTGAAGCCGGGCAGCTGGCCACCCTCGCCGGGCTTCGCGCCCTGCGCCATCTTGATCTGGATGTCCGTGGAGTTCACGAGGTACTCGCTCGTGACGCCGAACCGTCCACTGGCGACCTGCTTGACCGCGGAACGGCGCTCCGGGTCGTACAGTCGCTCACGGTCCTCGCCGCCCTCGCCGGAGTTCGACCGGCCGCCGAGGCGGTTCATGGCGATGGCAAGGGTTTCGTGCGCCTCTGCCGAGATCGAGCCGTACGACATGGCGCCGGTGTTGAAGCGCTTGACGATCGTGCTGACCGGCTCGACCTCGTCGATCGGGATCGGCGTGCGGCCCTCGGTGCGGAGCTTGAACAGGCCGCGCAGCGTGCCGCCCTGCCGCGAGATGCGCTCGACCTCCGCCGTGTACTGGCGGAAGACGTCCTCCTTGCGCGTCTTCGTGGCGTGCTGCAGCAGGAACACCGTCTCCGGCGTGAACAGGTGCAGCTCTCCCTCGCGGCGGTAGGAGTACTCGCCGCCGACCTCGAGCCTGCGGTGCGCGCGGTCGGTCGGGTTGTCCGGGTACGCGCGGCGGTGGCGCAGCGCCACCTCCTCGGCCAGCACGTCCAGGCCGACGCCGCCGAGCTTGGACTGCGTGCCGGTGAAGTACTCGTCCAGCAGGTCGTTCGACAGGCCGACCGCCTCGAAGATCTGCGCCGCGGTGTAGGCGCCGACGGTCGAGATGCCCATCTTCGACATGATCTTCAGGACGCCCTTGACGAGCGCCTTGACGTAGTTGCGGATCGCCTTGTGCGCGGGCACGCCGGTGATGGCGCCCTGGCTGATCAGGTCCTCGATCGTCTCGAACGCGAGGTACGGGTTCACCGCGGCGGCGCCGTAGCTCAGCAGCGCGGCGACGTGGTGGACCTCGCGGCAGTCACCGGACTCGACGACGAGAGCGACGCGCAGACGTTCCTTGGTGCGCACCAGGTGGTGGTGCACCGAGGAAACCAGCAGCAGCGACGGGATCGGCGCCATCCGGTGGTCGGAGTCGCGGTCGCTCAGCACGAGCGTGCGCGCGCCGTTCGCGATCGCCTCGGAGGCCTCGCGCCTCACCCGCTCGATCGCGGCGTTGAGCGCCGCACCGCCACCGTCCACTTCGTACAGTCCGGAGAGGACGGTGCAGGCAAAGCCGGGAAGGTCGCCGTCGTCGTTGATGTGGATGAGCTTCGCGAGCTCGTCGTTGTCGATGACCGGGTAGTCCAGCGTCACGTGGCGGCACGACACCGGGCCGGGGTCGAGCAGGTTCTGCTCGGGACCCATCACGCGCTTGACGGACGTCACGATCTCCTCGCGGATCGCGTCCAGCGGCGGGTTCGTCACCTGCGCGAAGTTCTGCACGAAGTAGTCGTAGAGCAGCCGGGAACGCTGGCTCAGCGCCGCGACCGGCGTGTCCGTGCCCATCGAGGCCAGCGGCTCCATGCCCATGACCGACATGGGCGTGAGCAGGATCCGCAGCTCCTCCTCGGTGTAGCCGAAGGTGAGCTGGCGGCGCACGACCGACTCGTGGCTCTGCACCACGTGCTCGCGGTCCGAGAGGTCGGAGAGGTCGAGCAGCCCGGCGTGCAGCCACTCGTCGTAGGGCAGTTCCGTGGCCAGGCGCGACTTGAACTCGTCGTCATCGATGATGCGGCCCTCGGTGGTGTCCACCAGGAACATGCGGCCCGGCTGCAGGCGGCCCTTCGCGACCACCTGGTCGGACGGCACGTCGAGCACGCCGGTCTCGGACGCCAGCACGACGCGGCCGTCGGCGGTCTGCCACCAGCGCGCGGGACGCAGGCCGTTGCGGTCGAGCACCGCGCCGACGATCTCGCCGTCGGTGAACGTGACACAGGCAGGGCCGTCCCACGGCTCCATGAGGCTCGCGTGGAACTGGTAGAACGCGCGCCGCTTCGGGTCCATCGTGGCGTGGTTCTCCCACGCCTCCGGGATCATCATCAGCACCGCGTGCGGCAGGCTGCGTCCGCCGAGGTGCAGCAGTTCCAGCACCTCGTCGAACGACGCCGAGTCCGACCCCTCGGGGTCGCAGATCGGGAACAGCCGCGCGAGGTCGCCGGGGATGAGATCGCTGTCCAGCAACGCCTCGCGGGCACGCATGCGGTTGCGGTTGCCACGCACGGTGTTGATCTCACCGTTGTGTGCGACGAACCGGAACGGGTGCGCGAGCGGCCACGAGGGGAAGGTGTTCGTGGAGAAACGACTGTGCACCAAGGCGATCGCCGTGTAGAGGCGCTCGTCGTGCAGGTCGGGGAAGAACGCCGGCAGCTGCTCGGTCGTCAGCATTCCCTTGTAGACGATCGTGCGCGCGGAGAGCGAGGGGAAGTAGACGCTGCCCTCGTGCTCGACCCGCTTGCGCAGGCAGAAAGCCAGGCGGTCCAGCGCGATGCCGGCCTCGTCGCGCGTGCCCTTCACGAACAGCTGTGCGAAGTGCGGCGCCACCGAGAGCGCGGTCGGGCCGACGTTCGCCTTCTCCGGGTCGACCGGCACGTCGCGCCAGCCGAGGACGACGAGGTTCTCCTCTTCCGCGATGCGCTCGATCTGCCCCATCGCGGCGACGCGTTCTTCGGATTCAAACGGAAGGAAAGCGATTCCCGCCGCGTACTGCCCGCGTTCCGGCAGGTCGAACTCGACGACAGCGCGCAGGAACTCGTCCGGCAGCTGCAGAAGGATTCCCGCACCGTCACC
>NZ_VSRL01000164.1 GCF_012184385.1 Lentzea indica | reverse complement strand
TCATCGCGAGCCGGTCCGGTCTGTCGTTCAACGACTTCCTGATCCACCTGGCGCCGTTCATCGTCGTGCTGATGATCGTGTTCGTGGTCGTGTGCCGGTGGTTGTTCCGCGACGCCTTCCACTACGACCCGGACCGGGTGGCCGAGGTGATGGCACTGTCCGAACGGGAGGCCATCAGGGATCGGAAGTTGTTGTGGCAGAGCCTGCTCGTGCTCGCGCTGGTGCTGGCCGGGTTCGTCTCGCACACCGCCCTGCACCTGGAACCGTCGGTGATCGCGTTGCTGGGCGCCGGCCTGCTGGTGCTGATCTCGAAGATCACCACCGAGGACGCGATCGCCGACGTGGAGTGGGAGACCCTCGTCTTCTTCATGGGGCTGTTCGTCATGGTGGGCGCCCTGGTGAAGACCGGAGTGATCGGGCAGGTGTCGGAGAACCTCGCCGACGCGGTCGGCGGCGAGCCGCTGCTGGCCGTCATGGCGTTGCTGTTCGGTTCCGCGATCCTGTCCGCCATCGTGGACAACATCCCGTACGTGGCCACGATGTCACCGATCGTGGGCGACCTGGTCACGGACCTGGGCGGCACCCCGCAGGCCGAGTCGCTGTGGTGGTCGCTCGCACTCGGCGCGGACCTGGGCGGCAACGCCACGGCGGTGGGCGCGAGCGCGAACGTCGTGGTGCTGGGTCTGGCGGCGCGCAACGGCACGCCGATCAGCTTCTGGCGGTTCACCCGCTACGGGCTCGTCGTCGCCGCCTTGTCCGTGGTGCTCGCGGCGCCGTATCTGTGGCTGCGCTACTTCGTGCTCGCTTAGGCTCTGCCGGTGATCACTGGCTGGCGGCACCCGGCCCGCCTCGTCGTCCTCGCGTTCCTGGCGGCCACCGCCGCGGGGACCGCGCTGCTGATGCTGCCTGTGGCCGCGGAGTCCGGCCAGGCGACCGGCCTGATGACCGCGCTGTTCGCCGCGGTCTCCGGCATCTCCGGCACGGGATTGGCGGTGGTCGACTTCGCGTCGCACTGGTCGGTGTTCGGCGAGGTCGTCATGCTGCTGCTGTTCCAGATCGGCGGCTTGGGCATCATGACGCTCGCGTCGGTGCTGGCGTTGCTGATCTCGCACCGGCTCGGCCTGCACCTGCAGCTCACGGTCAAGACCGAGACCAACACGCTGAACCTCGGACAGGTCCGCCGGGTCGTCCTGGGCGTCGTGCTGATCAGCCTGGTGGTGGAGGCGGTCGGCGCCGTCGCGCTGTTTCTGCGGTTCTGGCTCGGGTACGGCGAGTCGTTCGGGCGGGCGCTGTACTCGGGCGTGTTCCACTCCATGTCGGCGTTCAACAGCGTTGGCCTGGCGCTCTACCCGGACAGCCTGATGCGGTACGCGACGGATCCGTGGGTGTGCCTGCCGATCGCGGCGGTGGCGGTGACCGGCGGGCTGGGTTTTCCGGTGCTGTTCGAGTTCCTGCGCCGCAACCGCAGGCGCTGGTCTCTGCACACCAAGATCACCGTGCCCGTGTATCTGGGGCTGATGGCGTTCGGAGCCCTGGTCGTGCTCGTCGTCGAATGGGGCAGGGCGGGCACCCTCGGCCCGTACGGCGTCGGCGACAAACTGCTGATCGGGCTGTTCCACGGTGTCATGCCGGGTACCTCCGGGTTCAACACCGTCGACATCGCTCAGCTGCAACCGGCGACGCTGCTGGTCAACGACGTGCTGATGTTCATCGGCGGTGGCAGCGCGGGCACGACCGGCGGCATCAGGGTCACCACGTTCGCGTTGCTGGCGTTCGTGCTGATGGCCGAGGTTCGCGCCGAGCCCAGCGTGCACGCCATGGGCCGGCGGCTGGGTGCGGAGGTGCAGCGCCAGGCCGTGACGGTCGCGTTGCTCGGTGTCGGCGTGGTGATGGCCGCGACGCTGATCCTGCTCGCGACCACTCCGTTCCGGCTCGACGACGTGCTGTTCGAGACCACGTCGGCGTTCGGCGGGGTCGGGATGTCGACCGGCATCACGCCCAAGCTGCCGATGACGGGCCAGCTGGTCATCATCGTGCTGATGTTCATCGGCCGCGTCGGCCCGATCACCCTGGTGTCGGCGCTCGCGTTGCGTGAACGCAGGCGACGCTACGAACTACCCGAGGAGCGACCCATTGTCGGATAGGCATGCATCCCGCGTCGTCGTGATCGGACTGGGCCGCTTCGGCAGCTCGCTCGCCCTCGAACTCGTCGCCCACGGCACCGAGGTCATGGCGATCGACTCGGACCCGAAACTCGTCCAGCGGCACGCCGACCACCTCACCCACGCCGCCGTCGCCGACAGCACCGACGCCGAGGTCATGCGGCAGCTGGGCGTCGACGAGTTCCAGCGCGCCGTGGTCGGCATCGGCACCGACCTCGAGGCCAGCATCCTGACCACGGCGGTCCTGGTGGACTTCGGCATCCCGACGATCTGGGCCAAGGCGATCAGCCACGAACACCGCCGCATCCTCGAACGCATCGGCGCCCACCGCGTCGTGCTGCCCGAACACGAGATGGGCGAGCGCGTCGCCCACCTCGTCACCGGCCGCATGCTCGACTTCATCGAGTTCGAGGACGACTACGCGATGATCAAGGCCCGGCCGCCGGAGGAGGCGATCGGGCAGCCGCTCGGTCAGAGCAAGCTGCGCTCGAAGTACGGCGTCACCGTCGTGGGCGTCAAACGCGCCGGCGAGGGCTTCACCTACGCCACGGCTGACACGGTGGTCAATCGCGGCGACGTGCTGATCGTCGCCGGGAAGACCGCGGAGGTCGAACGGCTGGCGGACCTGACGTGATCTGACCGAACACCATCCTCCACGGCCTGACACCGGCCCTGACACAGGCGCAGTTGACGGTGTCAGGGCCGTGACAGTCGTGTGTCCGGCCCGTCGGCGAATGTGGTTGCAACAACCACAAAGGCCGACAACCAAGGAGACACGACATGTCCACGTTCACCACGCCGAACCCGATCACCGCCACCGTGACCACCGCGGGCGCCCGTGTGCGGATCACCGCGACGGGGCGGACGGACACGGTAGTGCGCGTCGAGCCCGTCAACAGCGCGAACTCGAAGGACGTGAAGGTCGCCGAGAAGACCAAGGTCGACTTCGCCGACGGCGTGCTGGCCGTCAAGACGACCAAGTCGGGTGACCAGAACGGCTCTGTCGCCATCACGATCGAGCTGCCGGCCGGATCCGGGTTGATCCTGAACACGGCGTGGACGGAGGTGCAGGCGGACGGCGTCCTCGGCGACTGCGAGGTCAACATCGGGTCGGGGCAGGTCCAGCTCGACCGCGTGGCCGGACTGCGGGGCAACCTCGGGACGGGTGGGCTCGCGGTCGGGCACGTCGCCGGGGACGCTCTCATCGAGGGCAGTTCGGCCGGGGTGCGGATCGGTGAGGTCGAGGGTGTCGTCAGGTACCAGGGCACGAGCGGAAAGGTCTGGATCGGCCACGCCTGTTCCGACGTCGACCTGGGCGGTTCGAGCGGCAGCTTCGACATCGGCCGGGCCGACGGCAGCGTCATCGCCAAGGCGGCCGACTGCCCGATCCGGATCGGGCAGGTCACGCGCGGCCAGGTGGAGCTGATGAACGCCTCCGGTGGCATCGAGATCGGTGTCAGCGAGGGCACCTCCGCCGAGGTGGACGCGAAGAGCACGAAGGGGCTGGTGCGGAGTTCTCTCACCGCACACGACAACGCGGACAACTCGCTCAAGGTCTACGCCCGCACGCGGCTCGACGACATCGTCTTGCACCCCGCGGTCTGAAACCACGACCGGAGTGGCGCCGGTGCGGCGTCACTCCGGTCTCCCGGATGGCAGGATCGACCGGGTGCAGATCAGGATCCTTGGGCCGTTCGAGGTTCGCGCGGACGACGGCACCGTCGCCGACGTGCCGGGCGCACGGCTGCGTGGGCTGTTGGCCGCCCTCGCGCTCAATGCGGGCCAGGTGGTCCCGAAGTCGGCGCTCGTCGACTGGATCTGGGGTGAGAATCCGCCTGCCGATGCGGTGAACGCCTTGCAGCGCTTGGTTTCCCGGTTGCGCAAGGCGCTTCCGCTCGTGGTGGTCGAGGGGTTGACGGACGGCTACCGCCTGGCGGTGGACCCGGACGCCGTCGACGCGGTGCGGTTCGAAGGCTCGGTGCCCAGGCGCGCAACGACCAGGGTCCGCTGCGGGTGCAGCGGCTGCGCAACGCTCTGGAATTGTGGTGTGGTCCCGCCATGCAGGACATCGGCCTGCAGGACAGCGAGGCGTTCGACGCGGCGGCCACCCGGCTCGACGGATTGCGCCTGACAACGATGGAAGACAGGTTCGACACCGAGATCAGCCTCGGTCACGGCGCGGACCTGGTCACGGAACTGACCGACCTGGTGGCCGCGCATCCGGTGCGCGAAAAGCTCGTCGCCGCGTTGATGCGCGCACTGGTCGCCGCGGGCCGTAACAGCGAGGCGCTGCAGGCATTTCAGCGCACGAGAGAAGCGCTCGCCGACGAGCTGGGCGTCGACCCTTCACCGGAACTGTCCGCGTTGCACGTCGCACTGCTGCGCGGCGAAGTGGGGCAGCAGAAGGAGAACCGCAAGACCAACCTGCGTGCCGAGCTGACCAGCTACGTCGGCAAGGACACCGACGTCGCCGCGGTTCGCGAGCTCGTCGCCGACCACCGGCTGACCACCCTGACCGGCCCCGGCGGCTCGGGAAAGACAAGGCTGGCAACGGAAACCGCCCGCACACTGCTCGGTGACCTGCCGGACGGGGCGTGGCTGGTGGAACTCGCGGCCATCGGCACAGATGGAGACGTGGCTCAGGCGACGTTGTCCGGGCTCGGCCTGCGGGACGCACTGCTCGGTGAGGCGTCGAACCTGGAACCGGCGGACCGGCTGGTCGCCGCGATCCGCGACCGGGAAACGCTGCTGGTCCTGGACAACTGCGAGCACGTGATCGAGTCCGCGGCCACGCTCGCCCATCGGCTGCTCGGCGAGTGCCCACGGCTACGGATCCTCGCGACGAGCAGGGAACCTCTCGGTATCACCGGCGAAGCGCTGTGGCCCGTCGAACCGCTTGCCCTGCCGGAGGCCGTCCAGCTGCTGATCGACCGCGCGGTCGCGGTGCGCAAGGACCTCACCGTCGACGCCCGGACGTTGGAGCGTGTGTGCAAGGCGCTGGACGGGATGCCGCTCGCGATCGAGCTGGCCGCGGCCAGGTTGCGCACCATGTCCATCGACCAGCTGGCCGACCGGCTGGACGACAGGTTCCGGTTGCTGACCGGTGGGAGCCGTACCGCGTTGCCCCGGCACCGGACGTTGCGCGCGATGGTCGACTGGAGCTGGGAGCTGCTGGACGACGCCGAACGGGTGGTGCTGCGCAGGCTGTCGGTGTTCGCCGGCGGGGCGAGCCTGGAGGCGGCCGAGCGTGTCTGCGCGGGTGACCTTGTTGACGAGTACGACGTCATCGAGCTGCTCACCGCGTTGACCGAGAAGTCACTGCTGGTCGCGGCCGGCGATGGCACACCGCGCTACCGGATGCTCGGCACGATCAAGGAGTACGGCGCCCAGCGACTCGCGGAGGCGGGGGAGTCGGACCTGGCGCGGCAGGCGCATCTCGCCTGGTTCACCGAGCTCGCCGAGACGGCGGATCCGCATCTTCGCCGCACCGAGCAACTGGAATGGCTCGCCACGCTCAAGGCAGATCACGACAACATCGGCGCGGCGATGCGGGGAGCGCTCGCCGCCGGTGAGGCGCACGCGGCGATGCGACTCGCCGCGGCCGCGGGCTGGTACTGGTGGCTCATCGGCCGCAAGGCCGAGGGCATGGAACTGATCACCGCCGCTATCAACACCCCCGGCGAGGTGCCCGACGAGATCCGGGCGGTGGTGTACGCCCTCACCTCGATGTTCGTCACCACCGGGCCTGGCGACGCGTCCGAAGCCGCGGAGTGGGTCCACAAGGCCTACGAGTTCGGTCAACGCAGCCGCCACTACCACCCTGCGCTGAGGCTGGTCGTCCCGCTGGAACGGTTGCTGCGCGAGCCGGACGCCGTGCTGCCCGTGTGGGAGTTGCTGCTCGACGACGAGGATCCGTGGGTGCGTGCGCTGTCCCGGCTGCACATCGGCAAGATGCGGATCATGCTCGGCCAGGGCGAGGACGCCGACGCCTGCTTCGAGGAGTCGCTGGTCGAGTTCCGGGTGCTCGGTGAGCGGTTCGGGACCTCCTTCGCGCAGACCGAGCTGGCGGATCGCCTCGCCCTGCGCGGCGAGTTCACCGAGGCGTGCGAGCACTTCGACCAAGCGATCGCGGTCGTCACCGAACTCGACGCTGTCGACGACGTCGTGCAGTTTCGGGTACGCCAGGCCCGGCTGTACTGGCTCATGGGGGAGAAGGACGCCAGCGCGGCTGCCGTGGCCGAGGCGGAACGCCGTGCCGAGGGGATCACCTGGCCGGGCACGCTGGCCGCCCTCGCGCTGGCGAAGGCCGAGCTCGCCCGGTGGAACGGCAACGCAGAGGACGCGTTCGACCAACTCGGTATCGCGGTGAAGTTGCTCGGCGACGAAGCGCTGCAACCGCACATCCGCGCGACGACCCATGACCTGCACGCCTACTTCGCCGACGATCTCGGGCAGGCGCGCGAGCACCGAGCTGCGGCCTGTCAGGCAGCGGCCGAGACGGGGTACGCACCCGTGATCGCCCAGATGGTCGTTGGCGTCGCGGACCTGGCACTGCGTCACGAACAGCACGAGCAGGCCGCACGGCTGCTGGCGGCGAGCGCGAGCGTGCTCGGCCTGACGGACCGGTCCAACCCGGACGTGTCCCGGATCGAGCAGGCGACACGAAGCCGCCTCGGTGACGCGGCGTTCGACGAGGCGGCCCGGGAGGGTGCGGAGACGAACCGGGACGAGCTGGTCGCGGTGACGTTGGCTTCCTGACACCGCTCTCCGGCCGTGTCAGCGCCATGACAGTCCCGTGTCTGGCCTCTCGGTGATCGTGGTGGCACCACACCACCACGAGGGGAAATCCGATGAGTCAGACGGCCTCCGTCCCGCAGGGCCTGCCGATGGACCGCGACGCGGGACCGTTCGACCCGCCCAGCCAGATCACCCGGCTGCGCGAGACCCGTCCAGTCAGCCCGATGGTCTTCCCTGACGGCCACGTGGGCTGGCTGATCACCGGCTACGACGCGGTGCGCCAGGTCATGGCGGACACCAGGTTCAGCAACCGCCAGGACATCGGCGTGATCCACGTGCCGTACGAGACCCCCGGCATGCCCGCCGCCGCCGAACCGTCCCCGCAGACGCCAGGGCTGTTCATCAGCATGGACCCGCCGGACCACACCCGGTTGCGGCGCAAGCTCACCGGCGCGTTCACCGTCAAGCGGATGAAGCAGCTCGAAGAGGGCATCATCGCGATCACCGAGCAGCAGCTGGACGAACTGGCGAAGCTCACCCCGCCGGTCGACCTGGTGAAGGAGTTCGCGCTTCCGGTGCCGTCGCTGGTGATCTGCGAACTGCTCGGCGTCCCCTACGCGGACCGGGAGACCTTCCAGTCGAACTCCTCGAAGTTCATGGAAAGGGACGTCACGCTCGAGGACAAGATGGCCGCGATCGGTGCCATGTTCGGCTACCTCGCCGAACTGGTCACGAGCAAGCGCGCCAACCCCGGCGAGGACATCCTCTCCGACCTGGCCCGCGACGAGGACCTCACCATCGAGGAACTGTCCGGTATGGCGTTCCTGCTGCTGCTCGCAGGCCACGAGACCACCGCGAACATGCTGGCGCTGGGCACGTTCGCCTTGCTGGAGCACCCCGCACAGCTCGCCGAGCTGCGCGACAACCCGGACCTGCTGCCCGACGCCGTCGAGGAGCTGATGCGCTACCTGTCCGTGGCCGACATCTTCTTCCGCTACGCCACGGAGGACCTCGAGCTCGGCGGCGAGACGATCCCCGCCGGCTCGACCGTCGTCGTCTCGCTGCTGGCCGCCAACCGCGACCCGCAACGGTTCGAGAACCCCGACGTGTTGGACGTGCACCGCAAGGTCCGTGGACAGGTGGCCTTCGGGCACGGCATCCATCAGTGCCTCGGCCAGCAGCTGGCCCGCATCGAGATGCGCGCCGGGTTCGAGGGACTGCTGCGCCGCTTCCCGACCCTCCAGCTCGCCATCCCGGCCGGTGAAGTGAAGCTGCGGACCAACATGCACATCTACGGCGTCCACGAACTCCCGGTCACCTGGGCCTGATTCACCGTCCACTTAGGAGAAACCGATGAACTCGCCTTGGGCCGGCATGCTGCCCGTCGACGACACCGAGCTGTACGTGCGTGACGCCGGCGGCCCCGGCCGCCCCGTCGTCTACCTCAACGGCGCCTACGCCGACCAGAAGCACTGGAAGCGCGTCATCGCCGAACTCGGCACCGACTACCGCCACATCACCTACGACGAACGCGCCCGCGGCAAGTCCAAACGCTCCAACGACTACTCGTTCGACGGGGCTCTGCGAGACCTGGACGCCGTCCTCAAGGCGAGGGGCGTCGAGCAACCGCCACTGCTGGTCGGCTGGTCCTTCGGAGGCATCCTCGCCTGGCACTGGACCGACCGGCACCCGGACCGCGTCGCGGGGGCGGTGATCGTCGACGCCTTCCCGCTCGGCCTGACCGGCGAGGCCGGCCGCGAGCGGATCCGGAAGACGTTCCGCAGCTACCGGTTGCTACTGCCGATCGCCGCGCGGCTCGGCCTGGGCGCCCGCATGAGCGCCGACCAGCACGCCGACATCAACATCGAGCTCAACGAGATCGCCGCCGCCAGCGTGCCCGTCCTGGGCCGCCTGACCCGCCCGGTGCGGTTCGTCCTCGCCACGGGCGACAGCCTCGGCAGCGAGGCGGGGGAGATGGAGGAGGGCAGGAAGGTGCTCGACGAGGTGCTGGCCGCCAACCCGAACATCAAGCTGAGCGCGAAGGTCGCGAGCAACCACAGCAAGATCCTGCGCAACGACTCCCCGGCCGTCGCGCGGGCCGTCCGTGAACTGGCCGTCACCCAAGGCCACACAGCTGGCTGAGCGGCAGGTACCCGGCACCGCCGAGCACGGTGTGAGAGGACTGTGAGGCCGCTATGAGCGGCCTGTGACCAGGGAAGTTCATCGTCGCTCCATGCCCGCAAGGTCATCGGAGTGAGAGGTCCCCGGCCATGATGCGTTGGATCGTCGGGTCGAGCCAGAGGTACCGCCGTCTCGTCCTGGCGGTCGCGGTCGCCCTCATCGCGCTCGGCTTCGTGCAGCTGCGCAACAGCAACTTCGAGGCGCTGCCGGAGTTCGGGCCGGTGCGGGTGGACGTTCAGGTGGAGGCGCTCGGGCTCTCCGCCGAGGAGGTCGAGAACCTCATCACGAACCCCATCGAGAACGAGTTCTTCAACGGGATCCCGTGGCTCGCGAAGCTGGAGTCGCGCACCGTTCCCGGTCTCACGTCGATGGAGATGACGTTCGAGCCGGGCACGGATCCCATCCGCGCACGGCAGGTCGTGCAGGAACGCCTCACCATGTCGACCGCGCTGCCGCAGGCGTCGTCCAAGCCGCCGCTGGTGGTGCAGCCGCTGTCGTCCACCGGGCGGCTGATGATGGTCGGGCTGTCGTCCAAGGACAAGTCGCTGATCGACATGTCGCTGCTGTCCCGCTGGACGGTCGTGCCGCGACTGCTCAGCGTGCCCGGCGTGGCGAACGTCGCCGTCTGGGGCTTCCGCGACCGGCAGCTGCAGGTGCAGGTCGATCCGTCGCAGCTCGCGAAGAACGCCGTGACGCTGGACCAGGTGCTGCGCACCTCGGCCAACGCGTTGTGGGTGTCGCCGCTGACGTTCGTCGAGGCGTCCACGCCTGGTCTGGGTGGCTTCGTGGACACGAAGAACCAGCGCATCGAGATCCAGCACAACCAGCCGATCAAGACGGCCACCGAGCTCGGCAAGGTGACGATCCAGGGTGCTGAGGACCGCGGTCTGAAGCTCGCCGACGTCGCCACGATCACCGAGGACCACCAGATCCTCATCGGCGACGCGGTCGTCAACGACCAGCCGAACCTGATGCTCGTCGTCGAACGGTTCCCCGGCAGCAGCGTCTCCGAGGTCACCAAGAACGTCGAGGCCGCGCTGAACGAGCTGCGTCCCGGCCTGCCCGGCGTGCAGATGGACACGACGATCTACCGGCCGGCGTCGTTCATCGACAGGATGAAGGACAACCTGGCCACGACCCTGCTGATCAGCGGCCTCCTGCTGCTGCTCGTGCTCGGCGCGTTCCTGTTCCACTGGCGCAGCGCGCTCGTCAGCCTGGTCACCGTGGCGGCTTCGGTCGCGACGACGGTGCTCGTGTTGTCCTGGTTCGGGATACCGCTGAACATGATGACCCTGGCAGGCCTGGTGATGGCGCTCGCCGTGGTGATCGACGACGCCGTGGTCGGCGTGGAGAACGTGCGTCAACGCCTGAGGGAGCGCCCAGAGACGTCAACAGGGACTTCCACCGTCGACCTGATCGGTGCGGCGATCATCGAGGTGCGCGGGCCGTTGTTCGTCGCGGCGGTCATCACCGCGGTGTCGGTCGTGCCGCTGCTCGTGCTCGACGGCGTCAGGGGCGCGTTCCTCACGCCGGTGGCGGTCGCGTTCCTGGTCGCGACGGCGGTGTCGCTGCTCTGCGCTCTGATCGTCGCTCCCGTGCTGGCCACGATCCTGCTGTCGAAGGAGTCGTTGGCGCACAAGCCGTCCCCGCTCGCGGCACGGCTGGAAAGCGGTTACGCCAGGCTGTTGTCCACCTTCGTGCGCTTCCGCCCTGCGGGGTACGCGCTCGGTTTGGTGCTGGTGATCGCGACCGCGGCCATGCTGCCGCTGCTCGTCTCGCCACCGCTGTCGCCGACGCTGCAGGAACGCGACGTGCTGATCAAGTGGGAGGCCGCGCCGGGCGCGTCGCGCCAGGAGATGAACCGGATCACCTCGGCGCTCACCGCCGAGCTGCGCGCTACCGGCGGCGTCCGCAACGCAGGCGCGCACACCGGCCGTGCGCTGGCGTCCGACCAGATCGCCAACATCAACTCCGGTGAGGTCTGGGTCAGCATGCGCCCCGAGGCCCACTACGAAAGCACCTTGAACGCGGTGCGCGGGATCGTGGCGGGCTACCCCGGCATCCGCAGTGACGTGCTCACCTACTCCGACCGCCAGGTCCGCGACGTCCTCAGCCGCGGCACGTCCGCCGACCTCGTCGTGCGCGTCTACGGCCAGGACTACGGCGTGCTGACCGAGAAGGCGAACGAGGTGCTCGGCATCATCAAGGGTGTCGAGGGCGTCGCCGACCCGCGGATCAACTCCACCGAGGTCCAGCCGACCATGGAGATCGAGGTCTCCGTGGAGCGCGCGGCGAAGTACGGCCTCAAGCCCGGCGACGTCCGCAGGCAGTCCGCGACGCTGGTCGCGGCGACGGTGGCCGGCAACCTGTTCGACGACCAGAAGATCTTCGAGGTCGTGGTCTGGGGCAAGCCGGAGCTGCGCCAGAACCCCCACGCCGTCAAGAACCTGATGATCGACGCGCCGACCGGCGGGCAGGACGGCGGTCCCACCCAGGTGAAGCTGAGCGACGTCGCGGACGTCCGGGTCTCGCCGAAGCCGGCGATGATCACGCACGACCAGGTGTCGCGCAGCATGGACGTCGTCGCCAACGTCCGCGGCCGGTCGCTGGACGACGTCACGGCCGCCGTGTCCGAACGCGTCAAGGGCCTGAGCTTCCCGCGTGAACACCACCTCGAGGTGCTCGGCGAGAGCCAGGCCAGGTCGGCGACGGACTTCCGCGTCTGGACCTACATCGTGGGCGCGGCGATCCTGATCTACTTCCTGCTCCAGGCAGGCCTGCGCAGCTGGCGGTTGGCGACGCTCGCGTTCGTGCTGCTGCCGGTATCGCTGTCGGGCGGTGTGCTGGCCGCCGTGCTGGACCGCAACTCGATGTCCGTGGCCGCGTTGCTGGGCCTGCTCGCCGTGCTGGCCGTGGCCGTGCGCACCAGCCTGCTGCAGATCGCGCACCTGCAACGACTCGAAGCAACCAGTCCCGACCTGGTCGTACAGGGCATGCGCGAACGGTTCACCCCGGCCGTGACGGGCCTGCTGGCGACCGCCCTCGTGCTCGTGCCGTTCGTGATCTACGGCGCCGTGACCGGACTCGAGATCCTCGCACCGCTCGCGCTGGTGGTGGTGGGCGGCCTGATCACCACCGCGCTGGTGAACCTGTTCATCATGCCCGGTCTCCACCCCCAGTTCGCCGCGAAGGAGAAGACAGCCGAGATGGAGAAGACACATGTCTAGCCAACGATGGGCCGCGGCGGCCCTGATCGTCCTCGGCCTGGGAGCGGCTGGATGCACCGCGACCCCCGCGGCCAGCGACGTCCCGCAGGAGAAGCCGGCCAAGGTGGAGTCGATCCAGGGCAAGAGCGTGAAGAGCGTGACGCTGACCGAACAGGCGGTGAAGCGCGTCGGCGTGGAGACGACCACGGTCGCCACGGCCGACACCGGGACGGTCGTGCCGTACCAGGCAGTCCTCTACACACCGGACGGCAACACCTGGGTCTACGCCGTCACCGGGCCGCGCCAGTACGCACGCGAGCAGGTCACCATCGCGAACGTCGGCGGCAACGCGGGCACCGACGCGTTCCTGTCCGCCGGTCCCGCGGCGGGCACCACGATCGTCAAGACAGGCCTCATCGAGCTGTACGGAGCCGAACTCGGCGTCGGGAAGTAGCCAACCATGATGCGCTGGATCATCGGTACGAGCCTGAAACTCAAGTTCCTCGTGGTCGTCGGTGCGTCGATGATGATGTTCTTCGGCATCCTGCAGATCAAGGACATGTCCATCGACGCGTTCCCCGAGTTCGCGCCGCCGCGCGTGGAAATCCAGACCATCTGCATCGGACTGTCCGCAAAGGACGTCGAAGAGCTCGTTTCGGTGCCGATGGAACAGGGGCTCAACGGCATCGAGGGACTGACCGCGATGCGGTCGAAGTCCGTGTCCCAGCTGTCGTCGATCGTGATGATCTTCGAGCAGGGCACCGACCTGATGAAGGCGAGGCTGCTGATCCAGGAACGCGTCAACGCGATCACACCACGGTTGCCGCGGTGGGCGAACCCGCCGTTCATGATCCAGCCGTTGTCGTCGACCAGCCGCGCCATGAAGATTGGCATATCGCAGGCGGACAAGTCCGACCAGGCCCACATCGACATGGCGCTGCTGACCTACTGGACGCTGCGGCCACGGCTGATGCGCGTGCCAGGCGTGGCGAACGCGGCGATCTGGGGCGACCGGTGGCACGTGAAGCAGGCGCTGGTCGACCCGGACCTGATGAACAAGCACAACGTCACCATGCAACAGGTGCTCGAGTCCACGGGCGACGCGGTCGACGTCGGGCAGCTGAAGTTCAAGGGCGGCTTCGAGATCGGCACCGGCGGGTACGTCGACACGGCCAACAACCGGTTCCCGGTGCAGCACCAGCTTCCGCAGCTGTCCGGGCAGCAGCTGGCCGAGATCCCCATCAACACCGCGCCGGGCAGGCCGAAGGTCTATCTGAAGGACGTCGCCGAGATCCGCGACGACGTCATGCCGCCGTCACTGCTCACCGGCGACGCCGTCATCAACGACGGTCTCGGCATCATGGTCATCATCGAGAAGTTGCCATGGGCCAACACGTTGGAGGTCACGCGCGGCGTCGAGCAGGTGATCAAGGACTTCCAGCCGGGCATGGTGGGCCTGCAGGTCGACACCGAAATCTTCCGGCCGGCGACGTTCATCGAGACGTCGGTGAACAACCTGGGCCGCGCGATGCTGCTCGGCTTCGGCCTGGTCGTGCTGATCCTGATCTTCTTCCTGTTCGAGTGGCGGGTGGCGTTGATCAGCGCGATCACGATCCCGTTGTCCCTGGTGGCCGCGGGGCTGGTGCTGAACGCCACCGGGGCGACGATCAACGTGATGATCCTGGCAGGCCTGGTCATTGCGCTCGGTGTCCTGGTGGACGATGCGATCATCGACATCGAGAACATCGTGCGCCGAATACGCCAGCATCGACGCGAGGGCAGTGACAGGTCCACCGCGTCGATCATCCTGGAGGCCTCGATCGAGGTCCGCGGCCCGATCGTGCACGCGACGCTGATCATCCTGGCGTCGACGGCACCGGTGTTCCTCCTCACCGGACTGACGGGCGCGTTCTTCCGCCCGCTGGCGTTCGCGTACGGGTTGTCGATCCTGGCGTCACTGCTGGTGGCGTTGACGGTGATCCCCGCACTGGCGCTGATCATGCTGCGCAACGCGCCGATCGAACACCGCGAGTCGCCGTTGGTGCGGTGGCTGCAACGCGGCTACACGGCGTTGCTGGCGCGGATCGTGCCGAGGCCCGGCGTGGCGTACTCGAGCGTGGCCGTGGTGATGGTCGCGGGCATCGCGATCGTGCCGTTCCTCGGCCAGAACCTGTTCCCGGCGTTCAAGGAACGCGACTTCCTGATGCACTGGGTCGCCCAGCCGGGCACCTCCCGCGAGGAGATGGTCCGCATCACCCAGCAGGCCAGCAAGGAGCTGCGCGCGATTCCGGGTGTGCGCAACTTCGGCGCGCACATCGGCCAGGGCACGCTCGCCGACGAGGTCGTCGGCATGAACTTCACCGAGAACTGGATCAGCATCGACAAGGACGTCGACTACGCGAAAACCGTTGCCGCCGTTCAGAAAGTTGTCGACGGTTATCCGGGTCTGCAACGTGACGTGCAGACGTACCTGAAGGAACGGACGAAGGAGGTGCTGACCGGGTCCAGCGACGCGATCACGATCCGCATCTACGGCGACGACCTCGACGGCATCCGGCAGAAGGCCAACGAGGTGAAGGAGCTGATGGCCGGGATCGACGGCATCATCGAGGAACACGTGACGCTGCAGACGAACATCCCTCAGGTGGCCGTGGAGGTCGATCTGCAGAAGGCGTCGCAGTACGGGATCTCGCCCGGTGAGGTGCGGCGGACGGCGTCGGCGTTCATCTCCTCCGAGGAGGCCGGCGACATCTGGCGCAACGGCAAGAACACCGAGGTGCACGTGTGGTCGCAGCCCAAGGCCCGGTACAGCGTGGAGTCGGTGCGCCAGTTGCTGATGGACGCGCCGGACGGCCGGAAGGTGCCGATCGGTGACCTCGCCTCGGTGAAGATCGTGTCCGCGCCGAACCAGATCCTGCGGGAGAACGGGTCGCGCCGGATCGACGTGGGCGCCAACGTGGCCGAGGGTGCCGCGCTCGGCGACGTGGCGGGCGAGGTCGAGCGGCGGCTGGCTCAGGTGAGCATGCCCGCCGGGTTCCACGCCGAGCTGCTGGGCGAGTACAAGGAGGCCACCGCGGCGCAGAACCGGTTGCTGCTCTTCGCCGGCGGGGCGTTGATCGCGATCCTGCTGATCCTGGTGACCGCGTTCGGCAGCTGGCGGCTGGCCGTGCTGGTGCTGCTGACGTTGCCGATGGCACTGGTCGGTGGCGTGCTCGGGGCGTGGATGACCGGTGGTCTCCTGTCGCTCGGGTCGCTGGTCGGGTTCTTCACGGTGCTCGGCATCGCGGCCCGCAACGGGATCCTGATGATCAATCATTTCCAGCACCTGGAACGGGAGGAAGGTGAGCCGTTCGGCCGGGACCTCGTGCTGCGCGGTGCCCGTGAGCGTCTCGCGCCGATCCTCATGACCTCACTGGCCGCCGGTCTCGCCCTGGTACCGCTGGCCATCGCGGGCGACCTGCCGGGTCACGAGATCGAGCATCCGATGGCGATCGTCATCATCGGCGGGTTGTTCACGTCGACACTGCTGAACCTGTTCGTGACGCCGTCGCTGTACCTGCGGTTCGCAGGGCCACGACGCTCCAAGGCGGACCCCGAACCCGAGCCCGCACCCGTGCCGGCCTAGCGGAAATGCCGTGAAGGGGCCTTCGTCCACGAGGTGGATGAAGGCCCCTTCATTGCGCTCAGGCGGTGTTCTGGAGGCGGCGGCGGACCGCGTAGACCGCGATCCCCAGCAGAATCGGCACGATCAGTGCGATGGGCAGAGCGCCACCGGCGCTGAGCGTGCGCCGTCCTGCCACCTCGACGTGGATGGGCGGGCTGACGGACAACGACTCGGAACCGTCGGGCAGCACGACGGCGTACACGTTGAACACCCCGGCGTTCACGGCCTGGACGTCCCACGACACCTCGGCGCGCTCCCCCGGACCCAGCGGCGGCAGGGACTGCGTCGGCGCGGCCGTCCAGTCCTCCAGGTCCACGTACACGTCGTTCAACGAAGCCACGTTCAGGTGCGCGATCAGCTTCCCTGTCGGCGACGGCCCGGTGTTGGTGACCGTCGATCTGATGTTCAGGTACTGACCGACGGTGCCGGTGATGCGGGACTCCGACACCGTCACCTCGACGGTCGCCGACGCCGTGGCGGGGAACAGCGCCAGTACCAGAGCGGCGAGCAGCAGTCTCATCCCGAACCAACCCCTCCCGTGAGCCGGACGATGCGCGGCCCCAACACGATCAGCGCCACGGCGGTGGCCACCACGGCCACAACCGGTGAGATCAGGTACGACAGGTCCTGGGTCCACGTGTGTCCCTTGAGCAGGACCAGTCCGATGTAGTGCATCCCGGCCGTCACCGGGTTGATCCGCACCAGCAGGTCACCCACCGACGACGTCGGCATCGCGGGCAACTGCGTGGGCGCGAACAAGGCGAGCAACAGGAACAACGACGCGGCGAGGCTCACCTTGTTGGTCGAGGCCCTGGCACTGATCAGCAGGCCGACCGCGGCCATCGACAGCGCCAGCAGGGTCCCGACGACCAGGCCGAGCAGCAGTGCCTCACCCACCACCGCGACGCCGTTGCCCAGCACCCACAGGTACGGAACCGCGACCACGAAGACCATGCCCCACAACGACATCGCGGCCACCAGCTTGCCCAGCACGATCGAGCCGCGGGACACCGGCGTCAGCAGCAGGCTTTCGAGGGTGCCCCGCTCGCGTTCGCCGCTGATCGCGTCCGCGGCGACGACCAGCGTCAGCAACACCCCGACCGCGACGGCGATCTGCAGCACGAGGTTCACCGACTCCCGCTGTTCCAGGAAGTTCAGGATCTGGTTGGTGGCGGCCAGGTAGGTCACCGCGCTCAGCAGCAGGGCGTAGGCGAACGTCAGCACCGGGCCGCGGCCGCTCAGCCACAGGTCGCGGCACTCCTGCCCGGCGATGATCCGCGCGCTCACGACGTGCCTCCGCGCGTCATCGCCAGGAAGGCGTCGCTCAGCCGCGCGCCGTCGACCTCGAACGACAGCAGGGTGATCCCGGCGTCGAGCACGGCGGACACCAGGTTGTTCATGCCGTCCGCCGACGTGACCGTCACGACGTCCTTCGACACCTCGACCGACACACCAGGCAGGCGCTGCAGCACCTCGGACGCCCGCGCCACCTGGTCCGGCGGGACACGCAGGCGGCCGGACTGGCGGCTCGCGGCTTCCGTGCTCGTCACCTCCGCCACGCTGCCGGACACCACCACCTTGCCCTCGTTCATGATCAGCACCGCGGAACACACCTGCTCGACCTCGGGCAGCGTGTGCGTCGACAGCACCACGGTCGTGCCGCGCGCCTCGGCGATCGTCCGCACCAGGGTGAGAATCTCCCGCTGTCCGGCGGGATCCAGGCCCAGTGTCGGCTCGTCGAGGAACATCACGGAAGGGTTGTTCACCAGGGCCCGCGCGATGCCGAGACGTTGCCGCATACCGCGGCTGTAGGTGGCGATCCTGGTCTGCGCGCGGTCTGCCAGCCCCACCTGAGCGAGCAGGCGCACGGCGGTCTGCCTGGCCTCGTCACGGGACAACCCGAAGAGCCTCCCGTGGTACATCAGGTATTCCAATCCCGTCTGGTGCGGGGGATAGCCCGCGCTCTCCGGCAGCACGCCGATCCGCGCGCGGATGTCCGCGGGCCGGGACGACGGCACGCCCGCGACGGCGAAGTCGCCGCCGGTCGGTGCCAGGACGGTCGAGAGCATCCGGATGGTCGTGGTCTTTCCCGCCCCGTTGGGGCCGAGAAGACCAATCACCTCTCCCTCGTGCACGGTGAAGCTCACTGAGTCGACAGCCGTCCGGGAACCGAACCACTTGGACAACTCGCGAGCTTCGAGGGTCACGCCTGGCATGGCATCTCCTCTCCATTCGGAGCAATTGCCATAAGGAGACCTGATGGAGATGAGAGAACGATGAGAACGCCACTCATAGTTGAGCCGAATGGGCTTCAACCTGCAGTGATGGCACGCGCGCTGCCAGTCACTCACACCAATGGAGCAACACGAAGTGTCTTGCTCGACCGATTCTCTAAGGGGGGAGGAACGCAAGAAGGGGGCGCAGTGGATTTTCGCCTGCTTGGCGCAGTGGAGGCTTGGGAACAGAAGCTGCAACTTGATCTCGGCCCGCGCAAACAACGTTTCGCATTCGCAATACTGGCGTTGCACGCGAACCAGCTCGTGCCCGTGGAGCGGTTGGTGGACCTGACGTGGCCGTCGCAGCCGCCGCGCACCGCGCAGCACGCGATCCACGTCCGGGTGTCGGGGCTGCGCCGGGCGATCGCCGACGCGACCTCCGGCCAGAACGGCGCGAACATCATCACCCGTGGCTCGGCCTACATGCTGAAGGTCAACCCGCTGTCCATCGACGTGCACCGGTTCCGCGCGGTGGTCACGGGCGCCAGGCAGGAGAACGACGACTTGGTCAAGGTGTCGCTGTTGCGGCACGCGCTGTCGATGTGGCACGGTCCACCGCTCGCAGACGTGACCACGCCGGACGCCGCCGCCGTGCTGTGCCAGGGACTCGAAGAGTCGCGGCTGGCCGCGCTGGAGGAGTGCCTGGACGCCGAGCTGCGGCTCGGCAGGCACGCCGCGGTGGTCGACGAACTGACGACCTCGTGGCGCAACACCCGCACCGGCAACGGTTTCAGGCGCTGCTGATGCTGGCGCTGTACCGCTGCGGCCGGGTGACCGACGCACTCGACGCCTACCGCGCGGCCCGCGTCCGGCTCGCCGACGAACAGGCGCTCGAACCCGAGTCACGGCTGAGCCACCTGCAGCACGCGATCCTGTGCGCCGACCCGGCACTCGACGCGCCACTCGTGTGGCATCCCCCGAAAACGCAGCTGCCACACGAGATCTGGTCCTTCGCGCGCACCGACCCGTTGTCCGACGAGGTGGCCGTGGAGGTGCGCGACCTGTCGAAGTGCTACGGCACCTCATGGGCCGTGGACGGCATCAGCTTCACCGCACGCAAAGGCGAGGTGCTCGGCCTGCTCGGCCCGAACGGCGCCGGCAAGACCACGACCCTGCGCATGCTGTCCACTGTGGTCACTCCGACCCGTGGCCAGATCTCCGTCGGCGGCGTGCCGGGCACGCTGCACAACGAGATCCGCAAGCTCATCGGCGTGCTGCCGGAGAACGCCGGATATCCCAGCCATCAAACGGGTTTGGAGCTGCTGACCTACCACGGAAGACTCTTCGGCCTGACCCGCACGGAGGCACGCGAACGCGCTGCCCGGTTGCTCGGCCAGGTCGGGCTCGGCAACAGCGGCGGGGACCGCATCGCCACCTACAGCCGTGGCATGCGGCAACGCCTTGGCATCGCACGGGCTTTGGTGAACAACCCGGCCGTCGTGCTGCTCGACGAGCCCACGACCGGCCTGGATCCACCCGGTCAGCGGGACGTCCTCACGCTGGTGCGAACGATTGCC
>NZ_VSRL01000163.1 GCF_012184385.1 Lentzea indica | reverse complement strand
GGCAGCTCGTCGCCCCCGGAGTTCGGCCAGCGCAAGCTGAAGGTCGAACCACATGCGATTCCGCAGACGCGAGCGGCGTTCGAGCACGCGCTCGACGAGGATTCCCGCCGCGTACTGCCCGCGTTCCGGCAGGTCGAACTCGACGACAGCGCGCAGGAACTCGTCCGGCAGCTGCAGAAGGATTCCCGCACCGTCACCCGAGGTGGGCTCGGCGCCGGCGGCGCCGCGGTGCTCCAGGTTCGCCAGCGCCGTCAACGCATCGCTCACGATGCCGTGCGAACGCCTGCCCTGGATGTCGGCCACCATGGCGACACCACAGGCGTCGCGCTCATCAGCCGGGTCGTAAAGACCCTGGGGGCCGGGGATGGCGGAGAAGATCACTTCGCAGACCTCCTTCGTCGTCCTCGCGTAAAGAACTAAAGTCCTCGTGCTCAGACCTCGAACCAACAGGTGGGAGCACGGGACGACGATGGCCCGCGTGTTGACGCGACTTTAACAGCCGCGAAACCTAGTGACACCCGCCAATGGGTGATCTAGGTCATGGATGTGTAACGATTCCCCGCTGCGGAGCGACATTGCGGCCAACGTCGGCGTTCGTTACAGCCGGGTAAGCGTAACCGAACGTTCAACATCAGCCATGCTGATGAGAGTTGCGCGACATTCACGTGTTGACACTGGTTCCGCTGGGTACTTCATCGTGTTGGCTGGTCAGCCGCACGCCGTCTCAGTTAGCGGACGCTCACCTCGACTGCCCGCAGCGGTGCGCACCGTCCATTCACGCGAACCGTGATTGTTCTCCACCAAACGAAACCGAGGTCCCGTTCACCCCGCGCCGCATGCGGGGAGAACGGGACCTCGGCATACATGGAGGTCGCTGGTCTCGTGGCCGGGGACGGGGAGAGACGCCCCCGGCCACGGACGTATCAGTGAGCCGCCGCCACCTTCTCCGACTCGGCGTGCTGCTTCTCCAGCAGGTCGTCGACGTCGACCAGGTCGGGGTTGTCCAGCACCTCGTTCAGGCGCTCCTTGTCGAGGCCCTTCTGCCAGGCGGCGACGACCAGGGAGCCGACACCGTTGCCGATCACGTTGGTGATGGCGCGGGCCTCGGACATGAAGCGGTCGATGCCGACGATCAGCGCGATGCCGACCGCGGGGATGGCCGAGTGGGCCTCGAAGGCCTGCAGCGAGGCGGCCAGCGTGACCAGGCCGGCGCCGGTGACGCCCGCCGCACCCTTCGACGCGATCAACATGAACAGCAGCAGGCCGATCTGCACGCCGAGCGACACGTCGTGACCGGTGGCCTGGGCGATGAAGATCGCGCCCATGGTCAGGTAGATGCAGGTGCCGTCGAGGTTGAACGAGTAACCGGTCGGGATGGTGAGGCCGACGACCGACTTCTGCGCGCCCGCCGCCTCCAGCTTGACCAGCATGCGCGGCAGCACCGACTCGCTCGACGACGTGCCGAGCACGATCAGGATCTCGTCCTTGATGTAGCGCAGGAACTTCAGGAGGCTGAAGCCCGCGATCCGCGCCACGATGCCGAGCACGACGACGATGAACAGGAAGCACGTGGCGTAGAAGGAACCCATCAGCCACAGCAGCTTGCCGAGGATGCCGCCACCGAACTTGCCGACCGTGTAGGCGATGCCGCCGAAAGCACCGATCGGCGCCGCGTACATGACGATCTTGATGATGCCGAACATGACCTTGGAGAGGGTCTCCATCGCGGAGACGACCTTGGCGCCGCGTTCACCCATGCCCGCCACGGCGACGGCCACGAGGATCGCGATGACGAGGACCTGGATCAGCTGTCCGTCTGTGAAGGCGCTGACGAACGACTTGGGAATCAGGCTGAGGATGAAGCCGGTGATACCGGTGTCCGCGGTCGACGCGGACTTCAGCGTGTCCTTGGCCGCGGCCTCGTTCAGCGCGATGTCACCACCGTGGTGGCCCGGCTGCACGATGTTCACGACGAGGAGACCGATGGCGAGCGCCACCGTGGTCATCGCCGTGAAGTAGAGGATCGTCCGCAGCGCGAGCCCGCCCGCCTTGGCGAGGTTGCCGAGGCCCGCGATACCGACGATGATCGTCGCGAAGATGGTCGGCGCGATGACGACCTTGACGAGGTTGACGAACAGATCGGCGAGCCACTTCATCTCGGACGCCTGTTTGGGGAACAGGAAGCCGACCGCCGCGCCCAGCACGATGGAGACGAGCACCCAGAAGTACAGGTGCTTGTAGATCGGTTTGCGGCCTGTGGTGGTGGTCGCCACGGTTCCTCCTTGAACTTCGCGTTGGGTAGTGAGAGTGAGCCGCACCACCCGGCGCGACAACCCGGCGTCAGGAAACTTCAGACAGCCCTGACGTAACAGCTAGGCTTCGTCGGTGTCGCTCAGCCGTCGCACACTTCTGCTAGGGGCCGGACTGGCTCTCGCGGGATGTACCCAGCGCAGGGTCGAGGCACCCGCGGAACTGGTGCTCGCGACCGGACCGGAGGGTGCGGTCTTCCGCGAGGTCGGCGGGGCGCTGGCGGCCGCGCTCGCAGAGCAGCTGCCCGGCACGAAGGTGACGGCCATCCCGACCGCCGCGTCGGTCGAGAACCTCCAGCTGCTGCGCTCCGGCGAGGCACAGCTCGCTCTGTCCTCTTTGGACCCCATCGACGACCCGCAGAGCGTCCGCGCGGTCGGCCGGCTCTACGACAGCTTCCTGCAGATCGCAGTGCCCGCGGCGTCGCCGATCAGGACCTTCCGCGACCTCGCGGGCAAGCGGATCTCGTTGGGCCCCATCGGTTCCGGCACGGAGTTCACCACCATGCGGATGCTGGAGATCTTCGGAGTGTCCGCAATGGACGAACGCATGGCCCATTCGGTGGCCTCACGCAGGCTCGCGGACGGATCACTGGACGCGATGCTGGCGCTGACCGGCATCCCGACACCCGCGATCACCGATCTGAAGGGCAAGGTGCGGCTGGTCGACATCGCGGAGGAGGCCGTCAAGCTCGCCGACGCGTACAAGGGGCCGTACATCCCGGCGACCATCCCCAGCACCACCTACGAGGACGTGGCGGCGAACCACACGTTCGCGGTGCCGAACCTGCTGCTGGCGCGCGAGTCGCTCAGCGCGGACGTGGTGGAGGTCGTGACGCGCACGGTCTTCACCGAGACGGCACGGATCGTGGAGGGCCACCCGGAGGCGTCGAGGATCAACGTCCGCACCGGTATCTCCACCGGCCTCGTGCCGCTGCACGACGGCGCTATGCGCTGGTTCCGTTCCGTGAAGCGCTGAGGGCGACCCGGACGTCCAGGCCGGGGTGCGCGTCGTGCAGGGTGAGCGTGCCGCCCGCCGACTCGATCAGCTCGCGCAGACGCGAGGCCGAGCCCGGTGCCCGCGATGTTCTGGTGCTTGGTGGCACGCCAGAAGCGCTGCAGCGCGTGCTCGCGTTCCTCGTCGCTCAGGCCGTCGCCGTTGTCGATGACGTGCAGTTCGCCGGGTTTGCCGGTGACCCGCACCTCCGTGGCGTTGGCGAGCCGGATGGCGTTGCTGACGAGCTCGTCCAGCACGCTGCCGAGCCCGCCTGGCGGCTCCTGCATGGTGAGGCCGGCCGGCATGTCGATCTTCAGGGTGACGTCGGCCTGGCTCGCCAGCGCCTGCCAGGCCGCCCGGTGGGTGGCGAGCAGCTGATCGATCTCGACCGGCTCGGTCTGCCTGGCGCTGTCGAGACGGGTCGCGGCGAGCAGCGTGTCGAGCACGCGGCCCATCTCCTCCGCCTCGTCGACGGCGATCTGGTGTGCTTCCCTGCCGTGCTCGCCCCGCACGTGCGGCTCGAGGTTGTCGACGGCGAGCCGCAGACTGGCCAGCGGGTTGCGCAGCTGGTGCGACGCATCGGCCACGAACGCCTTTTGCCTGTTCAGAGCCCTGCCGACGACGTCGACCATGGTGTTGAAACTTCGCGCGAGCCTTCTGAGCTCCGGTGGTCCGCCGACCTCGTCCGCCCGCACGTCCAGGTTGCCTCCCGCCACCGCCGCGGTGGCCTCGTCCAGCCGGCTGACGGGCCTGAGCACCCACCGCGACATGGGCCAGGCTGCGGCCACCACGGCCAGCATCGGCGCGAGCCCTGCCAGCGCCATGAGGCCCCACTGGCGCAGCACCTCGGTGCGGAGACCCCCTGTCTGCGAGATCGTGACGACAGCGGCCACCACCTCGCTGTCACGTCCGACAGGTTCGACGACGACCAGCGAGCCGGTGCGCCACGGCCAGCCCGTGTAGTCGGGTTCGGGCCGGACACCACCGTTCAACGCCGTGTCGAGGGCCTTCGTGACCTCGCGATCGGTGGTGGGGTTGAAGCCCAGCCGTGAGGCCAGCAGGATCCGCTTGTCCGCGCTGACCAGGGCGACCGGGATGTCGTAGAGGGCGTCGTAGCGCTGGATCTCCTGGCTGAGGGCCTCCAGGCGGTCCGACTGCAGCGCGCTCTCACCGAGCGAGGCGAACCTGCTGGCATCACTGAGGCGGTCGAGGTAGGTGGTCTGCGTCTCGCGCTGCACCACCGCGGACGCCAACGGGATGCCGAGCGCCGCGACCAGGGCGACGAGCAGCGGAACGGTGATGACGAGCAGTCGGCGGAGCATCAGCCGAGATTCTTCCCCACGTCCCTGTGGATGTCTTCTGGACGCTCGTCACGTGGCCAGCCGGTACCCCACGCCGCGGACCGTCTCGATCTTGACGTGCCCGCCGACCTTCCCGCGCAACGCAGCGATGTGCGTGTCCAGCGTCCGTGACGGCGCCTCCCAGTGCGCCTGCCACACCTGGTCGACGATGAAGTCGCGGCTCACCACCTCGCCCGCTCTCGCCGCGAGCAGGGCGAGCAGGTCGAACTCCTTGCGGGTCAGCGACAACGGCTCGCCGTCCAGCGTGACGGCACGTGTCGATGTCGAGATCTGCAGCGCGCCGACCTGGATCGGCCCGTCGCTCTCCGGCTCCGCGCGGTGCGTGCGGGTGCGGCGGAGCACGGCCTCGATCCGGGCGAGGAGCTCGGACGTGCCGAACGGCTTCACCACGTAGTCGTCGGCGCCCGCCCGCAGGCCGAGCACGCGTTCACGTTCCTCGCCGCGCGCGGTCACCGTGATGACGGCGGTGCCCGGACGGTGCCGCAGCTCGCGCAGCACGTCCAGGCCATCGCCATCGGGCAGGCCGAGGTCGAGCAGCACCACGTCAGCGGGCGCGGCACGCAGCGCGTCGGCGGCCGTGGCCACCCGATGCACCTCGTAGCCGGCGTGCCGCAACGCGGTCAGCAGGCCTCTGGCCACCCGGTCGTCATCCTCGACGACGAGCACGCGCACAGATCACTCCGGTTTGACGGACTCCGGGGAGTTCTTGGTGTCCTTCGCAGCGTCTTCTTGCTGTTCTTCTTCGGTCACGGCTTCGTCAGTCACAGGTTCGGCCTCGGCCTCGGCTTCGGCTGGTTCGTTCGTGCCTCGCAGCGCGGCGACGTCCTCACGCTCACCGCGGGACTTGGCCATGACGAAGTAGGCGACCGCGCCGATGAAGACCAGCGCCGACACGAACACGTTCACCCGCGTGCCGAAGATCAGCGTCGCCTCGTCGGTGCGCATCAGCTCGATCCAGAACCGACCGGCCGTGTAGCCCGCGACGTACAGCGCGAACGTCCGCCCGTGACCCAGCCGGAACTTGCGGTCGGCCCACACGATCAGCAGTGCGACACCGAGGTTCCACAGCAGCTCGTAGAGGAACGTCGGGTGCACGACCTGGATCGGCGTGTGGTCGATCGCCACACCGGCCAGCGCGTCCTCACGCCCCTCCGGCGTGACGCGGCGGTAGATCTCCAGACCCCACGGCAACGTCGTGTCGCCGCCGTAAAGCTCCTGGTTGAAGTAGTTGCCGAGCCGCCCGATGGCCTGCGCCACGACGATGCCGGGCGCCAGCGCGTCCGCCATCGCGGGCAGCGGAATGCCCTTGCGCCGGCACCCGATCCACGCACCCACGCCACCGAGCGCGATGGCACCCCAGATGCCGAGGCCGCCGTTCCAGATCTCCAGCGCCGCGAGCGGGTTCTTACCCGGCCCGAAGTACTTCTGGTAGTCCGTGATGACGTGGTAGAGCCGCCCGCCGACCAGGCCGAACGGCACCGCCCACACGGCGATGTCGGTGACCTCGCCCTTGATGCCCCCTCGGTCGACCCAGCGGCGTTCACCCCACCAGATGGCGACGATGATGCCGGCGATGATGCACAGCGCGTAGGCCCTGATGGGGAGCGGACCGAGGTACCAAACACCACGGTCTGGGCTCGGGATCGTGGCCAGGACGGCGTTCAACCCGTTCAACACGTCGCCCACCGTACCGGTGGGCTTGTGTGCGTCTCGTTCGGACGCTCGATCGTTACCGGCCCGAACCCTGTCGGTGCCGATCACCAAAATTGAAACTGGGGGAACCCGGCCCGGCACGTGTGTGTGGTAACAGCGCATAAGCCCGTGTCTGCGCAGCCACGAGCCGACATCTGGTGCGGTGGTTCGCCTGACGTTGCCCAGCAGCGCGTCCAGTGGCCGAACCGCGCGGGAATCCCCCAGACCTTCTCTGCAGAGCAGGCCGATCCAGAAGGCACCGCCTTCTTAGTGGGTTCGTGATCGCTGAGCCGAGATACTCGGACGCGGTCTGAGGCGGACTCCCGAAAGGTCGGACATGACGGTCCTGGTGATCGGCGGCGGTATCGGTGGCCTGGCGACGGCGCTCGGTCTCGCGCGGGCCGGGCATCGCGTGACGGTCCTCGAGGCCGCGGCGGTGTTCGAGGAGATCGGCGCCGGTATCCAGGTGGGGCCGAACGGGTTCCGCATGCTCGACTCGTTGGGCGTGGGTGCCGTGGTGCGGTCGCGGGCGGTGCACGTGGACGAGTTGCGGCTGCGGTGCGGGGTTTCCGGCCGTCAGATCGCTGGTTTGCCGATCGACGAGGGTTTTCAGCAGCGCTTTGGCACGTATGCGGTGGTGCATCGCAACGACGTCCTCACGCCGTTGCTCGACGCCTGTCAGAACGACGAGCGCATCGATCTTCGGGTGAGCAGCGGCGTGGAGGCGTACACGCAGGACGCCGACGGGGTCACGGCGGTGCTGCGGTCGGGCGATCTCGTGCACGGCGAGGCGATGGTCGGCGCGGACGGGCTGCGCTCGGCCGTGCGGCGTCAGCTCGTGGGCGACGGTGATCCCACGGTCTCCGGGCACACGACCTTCCGCGCGGTCATTCCCGCTCAGGACGTGCCGCGCTCGTTGAAGGAGAACGTCGTCACGCTCTGGGCGGGGCCGCGCTACCACGTCGTCTGGTACGTGATCGCCGGCGGGCGGTACGTGAACCTGGTGGCCACCACGGACAACGGCGCCACGGAGCCCATGACCGGCAAGCCCGTCGAGCACGCCGAGGTGATGCGGCACTTCACGCCGTTGTGCGACGACGCGACGCGGATCATGGAGCTCGCCGGCGAGTGGCGTGCGTGGGTGCTGTGCGACCGCGCGCCGACCACGACGTGGCAGGACTCGCGCGTGGTGTTGCTCGGTGACGCCGCCCATCCCGTGCTGCAGTACGCCGCCCAGGGCGCCTGTCAGGCGTTGGAGGACGCCGTGTGCCTCTCCTCGGTGTTCGACCCTCGTGACGTGGTTGGCTCTTTTGCCCGGTACGTGTCGCTCCGCTCGGAGCGCACCGCGCGCGTCCACCACGCCTCGCGCTTGATGGGTCGGGAGGTCTATCACCCTGCGGGCGCGGCCGCTGCGGCCCGTGACGCGATGTTCGCGTCGTGGACCACCGCTGACCTGCATGAACGGCTGGAGTGGCTCTACGGCTAGGAGGGCAGTTCGATCGTGACCGGGAACGGCCGCTCGATCGTCAGCACGCCGTTCTCGCTCCGCGCGATCTCGACGTACTTCCCTTCTTCTCCGAGCTCGAGGAGCGTCGCCTTGGGGACGTCCTTGGCAGGATCGATGATCAGGTAGTAGGACACACCGGCTTCCGCGTACACCTGACGCTTGACCACCACGTCCTTCACCTTGGTGCTCCGGGAGATCACCTCGCCGATGAGGAGCACGTCCGCCGCCGGCACGGTCAGGCCTTTCGCACCCCTCTTCTTCAGCACCGTGAAGTCCGGGATGAACAGCCGATCGCCATCGAACTGGACGTTAAGCTCGATCGTGGTCTCGAACTCCTTCGGACACGCTCCACGCAGCGCGTACGACGCCTCGAACACCAGTCGCTGGTGCGCGGCGGTCCCCAGGGGGCTCACGTAAAGCATCCCGTCAACGAGCTCGATGCGTTGACTGTTGTCCTCCGGCAACGAGAGGACGTCGTCAAGCGTCCAGGGCCCCTCGTGGTTGGGCAGCAGGTACTCAGTCTTGATCTCGGCTGGCGCCGCCACTGGGCATCACCTCCGTTGACCGCCTGCGCACCACCAGTGTGGCACGCCGAGCGGATGGCTGGCTTGTGCATAGCGCCACGATCGCAGGTCAGACCGACAGCCAAAGGGGGTTTTGACCCCAACCGACCCAGATTCACTCGATCAGGTGTTCGAATTTGTGTCACGCTCTTGGAGGAACTCCAAGGACTCCGAAAGGAGGCACTCTCCCCACAACTTCATACCCGCCATCTCGACAACCACTCGATGGCGAGCACAGTGTTCAACCGTTCAAAGCTCAACCGCGCCACCCGACAACCTGAGGTGAAGCCGCCGCTGCAGAGTCGGCTTCACCAGCGCGCAAAGCAAAACCGCCCGGCTCGAGGGCCGAGCGGCTTCAACGAACCCAGAAGCTCAGACGGTGGCAGCGGCCGATCGCACGCCCTTGGCCAGATCGGCGGCCAGCGCGCGCACCGCACCATCGCCCTCGGCCACAGCCGACACGAACGCAGACCCGACGATCACGCCGTCCGCGAACCCGGCGATCTCCGCAGCCTGGGCACCGGACCGCACGCCCAGCCCGACACCGACCGGAATCGAGGTGTGTTCACGAACCCGCGCAACCAGTTCAGGAGCAGCGGACGACACAACGTCACGGGCACCGGTGACGCCCATGACCGCGGTGGCGTACAGGAAGCCGGATGACGCGTTGGCGGTCATCTCGATGCGGTCGTTCGTCGATGACGGCGCCACCAGGAAGATCCGGTCGAGGCCGTGCGCCTCGGAGGCCGCCATCCAGTCGCCGGCCTCGTCCGGGACGAGGTCGGGCGTGATGATGCCGAGGCCACCGGCGGCCGCGAGGTCACGGGCGAACGCGTCAACGCCGTACCGCAGCACGGGGTTCCAGTACGTCATCACGACCGCACGCCCACCGGCGTCAGCAACGGAGGCCACCACGTCGAACACGTCACGCACCCGGAACCCGGCGGACAACGCCTGCTCGGCGGCCGCCTGGATCGTCGGGCCGTCCATCACCGGGTCGGAGAACGGCAGACCGACCTCGACCAGGTCGCACCCGGACTCGATCATCGAACGGAGGTGGTTCTTGGAGCCCTCGACCGTCGGGAAGCCCGCCGGGAGGTAGCCGACCAGCGCGGCGCGCGACTCGGCCCGCGCGGCAGAAAACACGTCAGACAACGACATCAGGCCTGTCCCCCGTCAGCGAGGCCGAAGTACTTCACGGCCGTGTCCATGTCCTTGTCCCCGCGCCCGGAGAGGTTCACGACCAGCAGGCCGTCCGGCCCGAGCGACGGCCCGAGCTTCAACGCGCCCGCGAGCGCGTGCGAGGACTCGATCGCCGGGATGATGCCCTCGGTGCGGGAGAGCAGCGCGAACGCCTCCATGGCCTCGGCGTCGGTCACCGGGAAGTACTCGGCCCTGCCGATGTCCTTCAGGTGCGAGTGCTCGGGGCCCACGCCGGGGTAGTCGAGACCGGCGGAGATCGAGTGGGCCTCGGTGATCTGGCCGTCCTCGTCCTGCATCACGTACGACATCGCGCCGTGCAACGAACCGGGCGTGCCGGCCGTCAGCGTCGCGCCGTGGCTGCCGCTGTCCAGACCGGAGCCACCGGGCTCGACGCCGACCAGGCGAACGTCCAGGTCGTCGATGAACCCGTGGAAGATGCCGATCGCGTTCGACCCGCCACCGACGCAGGCGACGACGGCGTCCGGCAGACGGCCAGCCTTCTCCAGGATCTGCGCGCGCGCCTCGATGCCGATGATCCGGTGGAAGTCGCGCACCAGAAGCGGGAACGGGTGCGGGCCCGCGGCCGTGCCGAGCAGGTAGTGCGTCTCGTCGACGTTGGCGACCCAGTCGCGCAACGCCTCGTTGATCGCGTCCTTCAGCGTCCGCGAACCGGACTTCACCGGGATGACCTCGGCGCCCAGCAGGCGCATGCGGGCCACGTTCAGCGCCTGGCGCTCGGTGTCGACCTCGCCCATGTAGACGACGCAGTCCAGGCCGAGCAACGCGCACGCGGTCGCGGTTGCGACGCCGTGCTGACCGGCGCCCGTCTCGGCGATCACGCGCTTCTTGCCCATGCGCTTGGTCAGCAGCGCCTGACCGAGCACATTGTTGATCTTGTGTGAACCCGTGTGGTTCAGGTCCTCACGCTTGAGGAACACGCGCGTACCGGCGTGCTCAGCGAACTTCGGGGCCTCCGTCAGCAGGGACGGACGGCCCGCGAAGTCCTTGAGCAGGCGCTGGAACTCGTTCACGAAGTCCGGGTCGATGCGCGCCTTGTCGTACTCGGCCGCCAGCTCGTCCACCGCCGCGATCAAGGCCTCGGGGACGAACCGGCCACCCCACGGGCCGAAGTGGCCACGCGCGTCGGGATCGTGCGGCGTGGGCGTGAACTGGCCCATCGGGTAGCTCCTCTAGCGCTGTTATCGGCTGGGCCGCGGGCACGCGGGGTGCGAGCCGGCGGTCACGAGCTTGTTCACGGCGGCCTTGGGGTCGCCGCTGGTCACCAGGCTTTCGCCGACGAGCACCGCGTCGGCGCCCGCACCGGCGTACGACATCAGGTCGCCGGGCCCGGTCACGCCCGACTCGGCGATCTTGATCGTCTCGAAGGGTAGCCCTGGAGCGATCCTGCCGAAAACGTCTTTATCCACCTCCAGCGTGTGGAGGTTGCGCGCGTTGACGCCGATGACCGTCGCGCCCGCCTCGAGCGCACGGTCGGCCTCCTCGGCCGTGTGCACCTCGACGAGTGCCGTCATGCCGAGCGACTCGACGCGGTCGAGCAGCGACACCAGCGCGTTCTGCTCCAGCGCGGCCACGATCAGCAGCACCAGGTCCGCACCGTGCATGCGCGCCTCGTGCACCTGGTACGGCGCGACGATGAAGTCCTTGCGCAACAAGGGAATCTTCACCGCCCGGCGAACGGCGTCGAAGTCCGCCAGCGACCCGCCGAAGCGGCGCTGCTCGGTCAGCACGCTGATCACCGACGCGCCACCAGCCTCGTACGAGGACGCGAGCTCGGCAGGCTCTGGAATCTCCGCCAGCGCTCCCTTGGAGGGGCTGCGGCGCTTGACCTCGGCGATGACACCCACGTTCGGGCCGCGCAGCACCGACATCACGTCGAGCGGCGGGGCTGCCTTGGCCGCGCGCTCCTTGACCACGTCGAAGGACAACTGAGCCTCGCGAGCGGCGAGATCCTCACGCACACCTTCGAGGATCGACTCGAGAACCGTCACAGTCTTGCTCCCCTTCCCGCTAGGGGGATGCTAACCCCGGCGGAGTAACGACCCAGCCACCGGGGTTCGGTGTCCACGCAGCTAGCCGAGGTTGTGCACGCGTCACATGCGTGAACGTGGATGAATGATCTTCACTCGTTCGAGGGAGGTCCACCGGGGGTCTTATCGTCGGTCGGATCATCCCCACGCTCCAGCGCGCGCCACATGTCCGTCTCGGGGTCGTGCGCGCGGGCCTTCTGCCCGCCCACCCCGATCTTCGGCATACGAGCCCCGAGCGCTACCTGAAGCGCTCCGGAGCCCGCCACGAGCACGCCTCCGGCGATCGCCAGCCAGTGGCCGGAAAACGCCGCCGCGATGCCGACGACGATCAGCAGCGCGCCGAGGATCCGCCGCGTCACGCCGCTCAACGCGACCACCGCCGCGACGGCCGCGAGGCAGAGCAGCGCGACCGGCACCGAGCCCGCGCCCCAGAAGGCACCCGCCGCTCCCACGAGCAGGAGCGCGGCGATCCACAACAGACGGCGTCCCATGGAGCGGCTAGCTTTCCACTGCCGGCGCCATCGTCTGCGCGGTGGCGATCGCAGCCAGCACCGCGCCCGCCTTGTTGAGGCACTCGTTGTCCTCGGCCAGCGGGTCCGAGTCGGCCACGATGCCGCGCCCGCCTGCACGTACGCCACGCCGCCGCGCACCAGGGCGGTGCGGATGGCGATGGCGGTGTCCGCGTCGCCGGCGAAGTCGAAGTACCCCACGACGCCGCCGTAGAGACCGCGCCGCGTGGGCTCCAGCTCCTCGATGAGCTCCATCGCGCGCGGCTTGGGCGCACCGGACAGCGTGCCGGCCGGGAAGCACGCCGCGACCGCGTCGTAGGCCGTCTTGCCCTCGGCCAGCTCGCCGGTCACGGTCGACACGATGTGCATGACGTGGCTGTACCGCTCGACCTTGAAGAAGTCGACGACGTGCACGGAGCCCGGCTTGCAGACACGGCCCAGGTCGTTGCGGCCGAGGTCGACGAGCATCAGGTGCTCGGCGCGCTCCTTGTGGTCGGCGAGGAGGTCCTTCTCCAGCAGGGCGTCCTCCTCCGGGTCCTCGGCGCGCCAGCGGGTGCCCGCGATGGGGTGAGTCGTCGCCTTGCCGTCGCGCACCGTGACCAACGACTCGGGGCTGGAGCCCACGATGTCGAAACCCTCGAGGCGCAGCAGGTACATGTACGGGCTGGGGTTGGTCGCGCGCAGCACCCGGTAGATGTCGAGCGCGTCGGCGTCCGTGTCGATCTCGAACCGCTGCGACACCACGACCTGGAACGCCTCGCCCGCCCGGATGGCCTCCTTGGCCTTCTCGACGGCGGCGAAGTGCTCCGCCTGCGAGCGCCGGCGCCGGAACTGCGGCTTCGGCCGTGCGAACACGGCGGCGGTCGGCGGCGCGGGCGTGTGCAGCTGCGTCGTCATCTCGTCCAGGCGCCGCACCGCGTCGTCGTACGCGGCGTCTACCCGCTCTGCCGAGTCGTCCCAGTTGATCGCGTTCGCGATGAGCGTGACCGTGCCCTCGTGGTGGTCGAGCGCGGCGAGGTCGGTCGCGAGCAGCATGACCAGCTCGGGGATCTTCAGGTCGTCCTCGGCGATGTTCGGCAGCCGCTCCAGCCGCCGCACCGCGTCGTAGCCGATGTAGCCGACCATGCCGCCGGTCAGCGGGGGCATGCCGGGCAACGGGTCCGTGCGCAGCACCTCGACGGTCTCACGCAGGGCCTGCAGCGGGTCGCCACCGTCCGGGAGGCCGACGGGCCGCGTGCCCGTCCAGTACGCCTCACCGCCGGTCGCTGTCAGCGCGGCGGACGACTGCACGCCGATGAACGACCATCGCGACCAGGAGCGCCCGTTCTCCGCCGACTCGAAGAGGAACGTGCCGGGCCTGTCGGCCCCGAGCTTGCGGTACAGCCCGACAGGGGTCTCCGCGTCCGCCAGCAGCCTGCGCACCACCGGGATGACCCGGCGGTTGACCGCCAGCTCCCGGAACTCCTCGCGCGTTGGGCTCACGGCCCCCAGACCAGCGGCGGCCACAGCCCCGATGACGCTCACCATGCCGGTAATTGTTGCATAAATTCAACATCTGTTGAACTATGGCCCTGTGGAGCAAGTGAACCAGAAACGACGAGGCCGCCGCGCCGCGGGCGAGGACACCAGGGCAGCGCTCATCGCCGCGGCGCGCGAGGTGTTCGTCGAAAAGGGCTACGACGGCGCGACGGTCCGCGCGATCGCCACGAAGGCCGGCGTGGACGCCGCCATGGTCAACCACTGGTTCGGCGGCAAGGAGGGCCTGTTCGCCCAGTCCGTGCTGCAGCTCCCGTTCGACCCGGCCGAGATCCTCAAGCGCGTGCTCGACGGGCCGGTCGAGGAGGCGGGCGAACGCATCGTCCGCACTTTCGTCACGGTGTGGGACGCGACAGGTGGCGGCACGTTCGCCGCGCTGATCCGCAGCGTCACCAGCCAGCCGGAAGTCGCGAACGCGCTGAAGTCGTTCCTCATCAACGCGATCTTCAAGAACGTGCTCGCGGAGTTCGGGGTGGAGCAGCGCGAGTTGCGGGCCACCCTGTGCGCCACGCAGATGGTCGGGCTCGGCATCGTCCGGTACGTCGTCCACTTCGAACCGCTGGCATCCGTCGACATCGACACCCTGGTGAAGGTGATCGCCCCGAACCTGCAGCGCTACCTGACCGGCGACCTGGACTAGTCGGCGTCGGACAGAAGAACCGTGGCGTCGAAGCACGTGCGGTCACCCGTGTGGCAGGCGGCGCCGACCTGGTCGACGGTCAGCAGCAGCGTGTCGCCGTCGCAGTCCAGCCGCACCTCGTGCACGTACTGGGTGTGCCCGGAGGTCTCGCCCTTCTCCCACAGCTGCTGACGGCTGCGCGAGTAGTAGGTCGCGCGGCGCGTGGTGAGCGTGCGGTGCAGCGCCTCGTCGTCCATCCACGCCACCATGAGCACCTCGCCGGTGCCGCGCTGCTGCGCGACCGCGCACACCAGACCGTCCGGGGTGCGCTTGAGCCGCGCTGAGACGGCGGGATCGAGCGGGCTGCTCAACGGGGTCCTCCCAGGTGTTCACGAGCGGGTCCGGTGTTGAGCAGGACCACTCCGTAGATGTGCACAGCGGACAGCACGCCGGACGCGACGCGGGTCCACGCCGGTCCGTCGGCCAGCACGATCACGAGATGCAGCAGGGCGACGAGGATGAACACCACCATCGCCGGGTAGTGCATGAACCGCAGCCGCAGCAACAACGCCGCAGCAACCGGCAGTTCGACGAGCGCGATGAAGGACGGCAGCTTCAGCACGTCCGCGTCGCCCGTCGAGCGCCACAGGATCAGCCCGACGGTGAAGAACACCAGCGCACCGCAGAACGCGACCGCCGAGGCCACCCGCACCTCGACCGGCTTCATCGCACTACGACGCCGGCCTGGCGCAGGCCGTCCTTGACCTCACCGATGCGGAGCTGTCCGAAGTGGAAGACACTGGCCGCCAGCACGGCGTCCGCGCCGGCGGCGACCGCCGGCGGGAAGTGGTCGATCGCACCGGCACCACCGCTCGCGATCAGCGGCACGTCGACCGCGCGGCGCACCAGCTCGATGAGCTCGAGGTCCGAACCCCGCCTTGGTTCCGTCGGCGTCCATCGAGTTCAGCAGGATCTCGCCGACGCCCAGCTCCTGGCCCTTCGCGGCCCACTCGACGGCGTCGATGCCCGTGCCGTTGCGACCGCCGTGCGTGGTGACCTCGAAGCCGGTGCCGCCGGGCACGCGCCTTGCGTCGACCGACAACACGATGCACTGCGCCCCATAGCGCTGCGAGCACTCGCGCAGCAGCTCGGGCCGCGCGATCGCCGCCGTGTTGAGGCTGACCTTGTCCGCGCCCGCACGCAGCAGCTTGTTGACGTCCTCGGGGCTTCGCACGCCGCCACCGACCGTGAGCGGGATGAACACCTGCTCGGCCGTGCGGCGCACCACGTCGTACGTCGTTTCGCGGTCACCGCTGCTGGCTGTCACGTCGAGGAACGTCAGCTCGTCGGCACCCTCGGCGTCGTACGCCCTGGCCAGCTCGACCGGGTCGCCCGCGTCGACGAGGTTGGTGAAGTTGACGCCCTTCACCACCCGGCCCCGGTCGACGTCGAGACAGGGGATCACGCGGACAGCCACTGACATGCGCGAAAGCCTACATAGGGTGCCGTTCCCGCACGCCGCCGACCAGCCCGGTCACCGCGGTTCGAGCCGCTGGACCAGCTGCGCCGGCGTGCTCGCCGCGCCGACGTAGTCGCCCACGCCGAAGTCGCACCCGCGTCGCGCCACCACCGGGCGGTCTCCGCCGAGTCGATCCCGTCCACCGCGACCGCCAGCCCTTCCTGACGCATCAGCGGGAGCAGCGCCGTCAGGTGCGGCGAGCGGTCCGGCACCAGCTCCCGCGGCAGCCGCACGCAGCTCACCGGCAGGCTCCGCACGGCGGCCACGTCCAGTGGCCCCAGCCCGAAGTCGTCGAGCACCGTGTAGACGCCCATGTCCGCCAGCACGGCCAGGTTGTCCATCGCGTCGGCGTCCGGCAACAGCCCGGCAGGCATGCTCAGCATCAGCTGGTGCGCCTCGAACCCGGTCTCGTCCAGCACCCGCGCGATCCGCTGGACGAGGTCCGCGTCGGTTGCCTGGTGCGCGGTCAGCCGCACGGCCAGCGGTCCGTCGAACTGCCCGCGCTGCCGCCACCACCGCACCTGACCGCAGGCGAGCCGGAGCAACCACTCACCCAGCGGGAGCACGAGGCCCGTCCGCTCGGCCAGCACCGCACATCTGGCGTGCGGCAACGGTTCCGGCGCGTCCGGCCGGTCCCAGCACAGCTCCGCCTCGACCGCCGTCACGACGCCGAGGCGCAGATTCCACACCGGGCGGTAGCGCACAGCGATCTCGCCGTTCTCCCACGCACCGGGCATGACGACGGCCAACGCTTCGTCGCGCCGGTCGGCCGCGTCCTGGCCGGGATCGAAGACGCGCCACTGCCCGCGCCTGCCCGACCTGGCCCGGTGCAGCATCGAGTCCGCGGCGCGCACCAGCTCCGCCGGATCGACGCGTGCGACGGCCAGTGCACGACTCCCGCGCTCACCGACACCGCGAGGCCGTGACCGTCCACATAGACCGGTTCGGCGAGCTCGCTGCTGATCATGTCCATGAGGGCCGCGATGTCCGGCGTCCCCGCGGAATTCTCCACGACGATGCCGAACTCGTCACCGTCCAGCCGCGCCACCATCGCCTGCTCGTACATCATGATCGACTTCAGCCGCTGGGCGACGTGTTGCAGCAGCCTCTCCCCGGCATGGCGGCCGAGGCTGTCGCACACGAGATCGAACGCGTCGAGGCCCAGGTGGAACAGCGTGACGCCATGGCGTGGATCGGCTCCGCGCAGCACGGCTTCCAGATGGGCACTGAAGGCCATCCGGTTCGGCAGGCCGGTGAGCGCGTCGTGTCGCGCCTGCCGGTCGAACTCGTACCGCAGGAGGGTGAGCTCAGCGTCACTCTCGATCATCACGACGTAATGGCTTGGCTCGTCCATCGCGTCGCGAAGCAGCGACGCGGCGAACGAGACCGTGACCGCTTCGCCGCTCCCACCCGTCATCCGCACCGTGTCCCGGAAACGCTCGGACGTGCCGTCGCGCAACGCCGTCAGCTTGTCGCGGAAGGACTCGGCCGAGTCCGGTGCCACGAGATCAAGCAGGGACAGCCCGGCCAGTTCCTCCGGTGTGCGGCCAAGGATGTCGCCGGTCGCCTCGTTCGTACGCACCAACCGTCCGTCCAGCCCAGCGAGCAGCACCCCGGTCCTCGACGACGTGACCACCTCGTTGAACCGCGCCTCGGTGGCGTGGAGGTTCCGCTTGGCATCGTGCACCGCCTTGAGCAAAGCGTGGCGCAAGCTCTCCTGCTCCTCGAACACGCGCGCCCTGCTCGCCGTGGCGAACCCGTTGCCCAGTGCGCCGAGCGCCTGCGCGATCCGGCCCGCGTAGCGCTCCACGGGCTGGAACTCCGGCAACTCCGGCAGTCCCTCACCGAGCACCTCGGTGGTCTGCCTGAAGCCGATCTCGCTCAGGTTGCCGAGCGCCACGAGTTCCTCCGCGACCCTCTCGGCCGGCTCGGCGGCGAAGGGCGTCGCGTGCAGCGACCGGCACACCGCGTCGAGCATCGCGCTCACCCGCTCTTCGAGCTCGCTCCCCGAGAAGGCGAAGTAGGCCGAGCTGCCCAACCGATGTGCCCACTCGAGCGCGAGCGCCCGCCGCGCACGGCTGTCGTCCGCCGCGAGATCGAAGTCGACGACAGCCACGACGGCGCCGGAAGTCGCGTACCGGGCAGCCACAGCCGACCGCCGGAGCCCGGAGTGCCTGGCCCTGGCGAGGAGAGCGGCCAGCCCGCCGCGGTGTCGAGCTCGACCGGGACCGAATCCGCCTCGTGCGCGCGCCGGACCAGATCGCGGGCGGCGTCGTGGTGACGATCGGTCATGATCGGTCGCCTCCTCGCATGTCGGTGAACTTGTCTGTCAGCGGCGACAGCAGCTTGAAGAACCGTTCGACCTGCGTTCGCACGGTCGACTCGGTGATGCCCACGGATCTCGCGATGTCGGCGTACTCGATGCCCTCGATGAAGTACATCGTGACGACGACGCGCCGCCGGGGAGGTTGCCGGTCGATCAGCTCTCGCACCGCGGCGAGCGCGACGTCCTCGTCGAGCCGGTCGACCACGTCGTCCTCGAACGAGGCGACGTCCAGCTCCACGTCCAGCTCGGCGAGCTTCTGCCGGCGCCGGTACACGTCGCTGACCTTGTTGGCGGCAATTCCCACCACGTACTTGCGGTTGTCGTCCCGGAGATGGCCTTCCCGCCTCGCCCAGCACCTGAGCATCTCCAGGTAGGCGTCCTGGACGACGTCCGCCGTGAGGTTGTCATCGCCCTTCGTCATGCGGCGCACCGTCGCCGTGACCTGTTTGGCCGTGCTCTCGTAGAACGCTCCGAAGGTGGCCGAGTCGCCGACGGGCTTCACGCCGCCGGTCCCACGGTCACCTCGACGACGCCCCCGCCAGGATCTTGGTCGACGACGCGCCCACCGGGGCCGAGATGCCGCACCACGTTCTCGATGCTCGTCCTCCGCACCCGATAGCGGCGTAGCGCGAGGAGTTCACGGACCAGTACGGAGACGAGTGGCACCAGACCGAGTGCCCACATCCACGCGTCGCCCATCCGTGCCGTCCTTTCGCTGCGTCTCTATGAGAGGTCGCGGGAGACGGCCTCGTTGTCTACAAGGCAGCGCAAAATAGTTGGTTCGTGGACGCGGCATTAGGCTCGTGGACGTGATCACCGAATTGGGCCGTGGCGAGTACCTGCTGCTGACGACGTTCCGCAAGGACGGCACCCCGGTGCCCACGCCGGTCTGGGTCGCTCCTGGCCCTGACGACGACGTGATCTACGCCTGGAGCGCCAAGGAGACCGGCAAGGTCAAGCGGATCCGGCGCAGTGGAGACGTCGAGATCGGGCCGTGCGACTTCCGCGGCAACCCCAAAGGCGGGTCGGTCAAGGCGCGGGCACGGTTGATGGACGACGACGCCAGCGACGACGTCCGTTCGCGCATCGTGAAGAAGTACGGCTTCATGGGCTGGCTGACGATGACCGGCAGCAAGCTGCGCCGGGGACGGACGGGCACGATCGGCATCGAGATCACGGCGGCGAGCTGAACGGTCAACGTTGATTCGGCCAGTCAACATTGACGACGCGAATCAATGTTGACTCAACGTTGACGACGCCGATCAACGTGGACTGCAGACGTCAACGCCGACTGGGAACGTCAACGTTGAGCGTCAACCCGAGGTTGACCGAGCATTCAGCGTCAACCTAGAGTTGACGCGTGATCCAGTTGACCGACCTCATCGTCACGGTCGCCCAAGAGGCCGACGACTCCCTCGTGCGCCTGGCGAAGGCCGTCGAGATGAGCGCTCAGCTGAACGAGCTCGGCGACCACCTGATCGGCCACTTCGTCGACGAGGCACGCCGCGGCGGCGCGAGCTGGGCCGAGATCGGCGAGAGCCTCGGCGTCACGAAGCAGGCCGCGCAGAAGCGGTTCGTGCCCAGGGAGTCGCCGGAGCTGTCCAAACCGTCGACGGAGCGCTACACCCAGCGCTCACGCCGGGTGATCGCGCTGGCCCGGCACCACGCGCGGTTCAGCGAGCGGATCG
>NZ_VSRL01000162.1 GCF_012184385.1 Lentzea indica | reverse complement strand
CACCTTCCTGCTGCTGTTCTTCGTCAACTTCGTCCTCACCACGATCTACCTGACGGTCGTGCCCGCGAAGGGGAGCTGATGGCGAACAAGGCGATGTCCCCGTCGAGGTCGGTGACGACACCGCCCGCTTCCTGAACGAGCAGCACACCGGACGCGTGCGCGGCGCACGTTGTCGTACTGCCAGTGCAAGTCCATCCGTCCTGCGGCGACCTGGGCGAGCTGATGCGTCACCGGCACGGAGATCCGGACGTAGAGCGCCGCCTTCGCCATCGCGCTGTAAGAGGCACCCACCCGGTCCGCCATCTCCGGCCCCTGGCCCGGCTGCGCCTGACCGGTGCCGGCCAGCGCGCCGTCCAGTGAGGTCTTGCCGGAGACGTTCAGCCGGACGCCGTTCAGGAATGCGCCACCGCCCTCGGTGGCCGTGAACATCTCGTCGAACAACGGGAAGTACACGACCGCCAGCACCGGGCGGCCGTCGCGAACCAGGCTCACGCCGATGTTCCAGTCGGTCATGCCGTGGACCGCGTTCATGTTGCCGCCGACCGGGTCGATGAGCCACCACTCGCCCGGTTCCAGCGGACCGGAACCGTGTTCGTCGTTGAGCCAGTTCGCGCCAGGACGGGTCTCGGCCAGCTCCGGCTTCAGCACGTCGGCAACGGCCGCGTCGTTGGCGCGGACGGCCGCGATGAGCTCGGCGAGGCCGGACGTGCGTGACTCCGTCGAGTACCGCTTCAGCATCCTGGCACCGGCGCGGCGAACGGCAGCGGTGGTGGCGGCGAGCAGGTTGGTGCTCATCGTGGTTCCTCCAATTAGTTCTGACGCATCTTCGAGTTAGTACGATTTACCGTCATGCAAGCGGATCTGAACCTGCTGACCGTGCTGGACGCCCTGCTCGAGGAGGGCAGCGTGATGAAGGCGGCCGAACGGCTGCACCTGTCGTCACCTGCCGTCAGCCGCACGCTCGGCCGGATCAGGAAGGTGACCGGCGACGACATCCTGGTGCGGACGGGCCACACGATGGCGCCGACGCCGTACGCGCTCGCGATCAGGGAAGAGGTGCACCGGTTGGTGCGGCAGGCCAACGCCGTGCTGTCGCCGAGCCGCGAGCTGGACCTCGCCGAGCTGGAGCGCACCTTCACGGTCCAGTGCCACGACGCGCTCGCCTCGTCGGTGGTGCCGTTGCTGGTCGGCAGGATCGCGGAGCAGGCACCCGGCGTGCGGCTGCGCGTGCTCGCCGAGCACTCCGCCGACACCGACGACCTGCGGCACGGCCGGGTCGACCTGGAGCTCGGCGGCGGCCGCCCGGAACTGCCCGAGTTCCGCTCCGAGACGCTCGGCACCGATCCGCTCGCCGTGGTCATGCGCTCCGGCCATCCGTCCGCCGACGAGCTGGATCTGCCCGCCTACGCGGCGCATCCGCACGTGCTGGTCTCCCGGCGCGGTCGTCTCACCGCACCGATCGACGACCTGCTGGCAGCAGAAGGCTTGCACCGCAAGGTGATCGCGACCGTGGCGACCGTCCACTCGGCCCTGCAGATCGCGGCGGCGAGCGACGCGCTGGTCACCACCACGGCGATCCTCTGCCGTCCGTTGATCGAGGCGTTCGGGCTGATCGCCCGGCCGCTGCCCGCCGAGTCCCCGGAGGCACCGATCAACTGCAACTGGCACCAGCGCTACCGACTCCGACCTCGCCCACGCCTGGCTCCGTGACCAGGTGCGGACGGTCCTCGCCGAGGTCCTAGCCCGCTAGGGGCAGCGCAACGGTTCCGGGAAAGCGCGGTTCCTCGGCCTCGTCGAGCATGGCGGCGGCAACGGTCTCCCTGCTGACCACCGCGGTGAGGTCGAACGTCGGCGCGGCGTCCAGGCCGACCGTGCGCCTGCCGGGGCTCTCCGGTTCGTCGCTGAGCACACCGGCGTGGAAGACGGTGCCACCGGCGGCGAGCACGGCGTTGTCGGCCGCGATCTTGTCCGGGATCCGGTCGCCCATCACCTTCCAGAGCACGCCGGCGCCCTCACCCGCAGCGTCGGCGGACGGACCCGTGCCGTAGGCGCCGAGCCAGATGACGCGCCGCGGCCCGGCGGCGATGACCGCCTTGGCGCCGTCGAGAAGAGTCCCCGCGCGTCCGTGCCGAGACCGGACAGGACGACGGAGTCGGCGTCGACGACCGCGGCGATGCTCGCCGGATCGCTCACGTCACCGGCAACTTTGCGCAGGTTCGGGTGGTCGAGGTCGATGCGCCCGGGATCGCGGGCGATCGCCGTAACGGTGTGGCCCCGTTCCAGAGCCTGGCGGGTGAGGGCGTTGCCGGTCCGGCCGGAGGCCGCGAGCACGGTGAGGTTCATGCCGAGAACGCTAGGCAGGCCACCGATTAACATCAAATGAAAGCTCGTCAACCGATGATTTACCCAGACGCAATCAGCCTTCTTCGCGCAGCTTTTCCAGCGCCGACGCCAGGTCGTCCGGGTATTCGGACGTGAACGTGACCCACTGCCCGTCGGCGGGGTGGTGGAACCCGAGCTGCCGCGCGTGCAGCCACTGCCGCGTCACCCCGAGCCGCTTGGACAGAGTCGGGTCGGCTCCGTAGGTCAGGTCGCCCACGCACGGGTGGTGCAGCGCCGAGAAGTGCACCCGGATCTGGTGCGTGCGCCCGGTTTCCAGGTGGACCTCGACCAGCGAGGCTGCCCGGAACGCCTCCATCACCTCGTAGTGCGTGATCGAGGGCTTGCCGGAGTTCATCACAGCGAACTTGTAGTCGTGCTTCGGGTGGCGGTCGATCGGCGCGTCGATGGTGCCCTTGATCGGGTCCGGATGCCCCTGCACGATCGCGTGATAGACCTTGTCGACGGTCCGCTCCTTGAAGGCGTGCTTCAAAGCCGAGTAAGCGGACTCGGACTTCGCCACGACCATCACGCCGGTGGTGCCCACGTCGAGCCGATGCACGACACCCTGCCGTTCCGCGGCCCCCGACGTCGCGACTCGATGGCCCGCGCCGGCCAGTCCGCCCACGACGGTCGGGCCGGTCCAGCCCGGTGACGGGTGCACGGCGACACCGACGGGCTTGTCCACCACGATGATGTCGTCGTCCTCGTGGATCACGATCAGGCCCTCGACCGGAATGGCCTGGACGGTGACCGGCTGCGGCGGAGCCGGCAACGTGATCTCCAGCATCGCCCCTGCGACCAGCCGGTCCGACTTCCCCGCAACCCGCCCGTCGATCAGGACGTCATCGGCGTCCGCGATGGCGGCGACCGTGGTACGGGACAACCCGAGCAGCTTCGCGAGGCCCGCGTCCACGCGCATGCCGTCCAAACCGTCGGGAATCGGCAGCGTTCGGTATCCGCTCACGCGGGGCCTCGACCTTCTTCTGGCTGGGGTACGCCTCACGGCGCCGGGGCCGGTGTTTCACCACCAACCGCGCCAGGCAGAACCCTGAATTTACCAGGAGCCGTTACTTCGGCTCCTGCAGCCCGCCCTGCTCCACCGGGGCGGGAGACTCCTTGTGAACCGTCCCGTCGTAGTCGTGCTGCATGAGCGCCAGCACGATGATCGTCGCGCCGCCGCTCACGATCGCCATGTCGGCGACGTTGAACACCGGCCACACGCGGCCGAACGGGTCGAACAACGACAGGAAGTCCACCACGTGGCCGCGCATCGGACCCGGCTCGCGGAAGATGCGGTCGGCGAGGTTGCCGACGGCACCGCCCAGCACCAGGCCGAGGCCGACGGCCCAGCCCTGGGAGCGCAGGTTGCGCGAGATCCAGAGGATGAACCCGGCGACGCCCAGCGCGATCACCGCCAGGATCCACGTCATGCTCTCGGCCATGCCGAACGCGGCACCGGGGTTGCGGACGAACGTCAGGTAGAGCACGCCACCGAACAGCTTGATCGGGTCGGCACCCTCGAGAAACGCCACGGACACGACTTTGGTGAGCACGTCCAGTGCGAGCACGCAGGCCGCCAGGATCGCGAGGATCTTGGTTCTCGGCTCCGGCAGCGAACCGGTGATCGAGAACTCCACGTCGTCGTCCTCCGCCTTGACGGGGGACTCCTCCGGCTTCTCCTCCTGCGCGACCGCGGTCTCCGAAGAGGGCTCCTCGACCGTCCCGGGCGCGCTGACCTGCGCTTCAGCAGGTTTCTCAGCTACCTCGTCGGCGGCCTTGGACTCGTCACTCACCACGTCATTGTCCACTACCGGGACTACGCGAGGAACGGCGGCAGGGTTCGGCTGTCGTCCTCGGGCACCCAGCGACCGTCGCGCTGCGTGTAGGTCCACTTCGGACCCTCGGTGACGAGAGTGCGCAACGCCGCCACCAAACGGTCCACGTGCTCGGCTGTCGTGCCGAGGCCGATCGACGCGCGCACGGCACGATCCTCGTGCGATCCGTTCTGCTTGACCAGGCGGCCCACGATCACGTGAGCGCAGAACGCGCCATCACGAACGCCGATGCCGTATTCGGCGGACAAGGCCGCGGCGAGGAAGCCCGCGTCGAAACCGGGGATCGTGAAGCTCACGACACCGACCTTGTCGGCGTCGGTCAGGATCGACAGCTCGCGGAAGCCGGGGATCGTGCGCAGGCCCTCACGCAGGCGCGTCAGCAGCTCCTGCTCGTGCGCGACGGTCTGTTCCCAGTGCCGCGAAAGGATCTCGCAGGCCGCTGCCAGCGCGTGCACGCCGACGACGTTCGGGCTGCCGGCCTCGTGCCGCTCCGGCACCGCGGACCAGGCGACGCCGAGCCGGTCACCGTGGTCGGTCACCTTCGACGTCGCGCCGCCGCCGACCAGGTACGGCTGGGCCTGCTGCAGCCAGTCCGCGCGGCCCACCAGAACACCGGCACCGAACGGCGCGTAGATCTTGTGACCGGAGAACGCGACGTAGTCGACGCCCAGCTCACGGGCGTTGACCGGGCGGTGCGGGGCGAGCTGCGCGGCGTCCAGCGCGATGCGCGCGCCGTGCCTGCGGGCGACCTTCGCGAGCTCCGCGACCGGCCACAGCTCCCCCGTGACGTTGGACGCCCCGGTGACGATCACGAGCCGAGGGCCGACCGGGGCGGCGGCCAACGCCCGGTCCAGCGCGACAACTGCGGCGCCGGACGAGGTCGGTGCAGGAATGCGCTGAACGTTCGGGCCACGCCACGGCAGGAGCGCCGCGTGGTGCTCGCTGTCGAACAGGACGACGGCGGTGCCCTTGGGAACGCTGCGCGCCAACAGGTTCAGCGCGTCGGTGGTGTTGCGGGTGAAGACGACGGCGTCGGAGGAGTGCGCGCCGATGAACTTCCGCACGCGGTCACGCGCCTGCTCGTAGACGCGGGTCGAGACCTGGGAGGCGAAACCGGCGCCGCGGTGCACGCTGGCGTACCAGGGCAGCAGCTCGTCGACGGCGTCACGGACCTCCTGCAGACACGGCGCGCTCGCCGCGTGGTCGAGGTTGGCGTACGTGACGCGCTCTCCGGTGACGAGCGGAACGCGCAGGTCCGCGCCGACAACAGCCGGAACCGCAGTGCCAGTGGTCTTGGTGATCGCGAGCGTCATCGAGCTGCCTCCGAGGCCAGGGGCCCCGTGTCGCGAAGGCCCGCGCTTGACCGGCGCCCCACGCGCCGGACCAGGTCCTCACCAAGGGCACCCCACCGCGGTAGGAGGGTTGCCGGCCAGCAAGCTTGGGCTTGACGCTGGCTCTCATGACCTGCCGACGACGTTAGCGGAGGGTCGCGGCGCTCGTCGACAACCGATCACATGCTGAGAAGCCTCGGACACCGACTATTCGCCGGTCTCGCCCTTCCACCGTGCGTAGCGACCGGCCCTGTCGACGGCACGAACGCGCCGCTCAGCGGCCTCTCGCACCTCCTCGGTGGTGACGATGAGCAACTGGTCGTCGGTCTGCAGCCGGGTCGTCGGCTGTGGCGTGAAGCTCTTTCCGTCGCGCACCACGAGACTCACCGTGGCACCGGTCGGCAGCCTCAGTTCGGACATGTAGACGCCGTGCAGCTTCGACCCTCGCTGGATGTGCACCTGCAGCAGTTCGGCGCCCAGCTCGTCCAGCGGCGAGGAGTCGACCTGGACCTCCTGCGGCTCGCCCGCACGCACCAGACCGAGTCGCCGGGCGAGGAACGGCAGCGTCGTGCCCTGCACCACCGTCAGCACGACGACCAGCACGAACACCGCGTCGACCAGCTCGCGCGCGCCTTCGACACCCTGGATCAACGGGATCAGCGCGAACACGATCGGCACCGCGCCGCGCAGCCCCGACCAGGAGAGGAAGGCCTGCTCCCGCCACGGCACCTTGAACGGCAGCGAAGCGAGCATCACGGACAGCGGCCGTGCCACGAACGTCAGCACCACACCCGCGATCAGTGCGGGAACCAGTACGTCGAGCAGCCGCGACGGCGAGGCGTAGAGGCCCAGTAAGACGAAGAGCCCGATCTGGGCGAGCCAGCCGAGGCCCTCGGCGAAGGAGAGAGTGTCGGCGCGGTGCGGCAGGCGGGCGTTGCCGAGGACGAGCGCGGCCACGTAGGTGGCGAGGAAACCGGATGCGTGCACGAGATCGCCGGCCGTGTAGGCCAAAACGCACACCGCCACGGTGGCGAGCGGGTACAGACCGGTGGCGGGCAGCGCCGCGCGTCTCAGCCCGGCCCCGCCGAGATAGCCCAGGGCGATGCCGATGAGCGCGCCCGCGGCCAGTTCGTAGACCACCAGCAGCGGCGCGGTCCAGGAGATCCGGTCCGATGACGCCAGCAGCACGACGGCGAGGTAGACCGGCGCGTCGTTGAGGCCGGACTCCAGTTCGAGCGCGCCCGTGAGCCGCCCTCCCACGCCCAACGACCGCAGGACGCTGAAGACCGCGGCCGCGTCAGTCGACGACAGCACCGCGCCCCACAGCAACGCCATCCGCCAGTCAAGGCCCAGCAAGTAGTGCAATGCCGTTCCGGTCACGGCGACGCTCACCGCAACGGCCACTGTGGACAGTGCGATGCCCAGCCGCAGCGACGACTTCACCGCTTGCCAGCGGGTGGTGAGCCCGCCCTCGGTCAAGATCAGCACAAGTGCTGCGATGCCAAGAGATTGGGTGAGGTCCGCGTCGTCGAAGTTGATGCCGAGCACGGACTCGCCGAGGAGCACGCCGATGCCGAGGTACAGCAACAGCGAGGGCAGCCCGAGGCGGATCGACACCCGCACCGCGATCACGGAGATCAGCAGTACGGCCGCGCCGATGCCCAGAACCACCGTGACGTCACCCACCTGGACCATTCTCGTTGATCACCACCGAATTGGACGAATCCGACGCGGCGGGAACAACCAGCCGATCGCCTCTACCGGGTTCATGCACGATGGAGCATGTTGATCAGTGGCTCAATCCCTACCCTGCTACGGAGTTGAACCATGAGGATCCTGATCGCGCTGGCGGCCGCCTTGATGGTGACCGGAACCACCACAGCGCAAGCGGCCGCTCCGGCGGTCCTGGCGGCGCCGAACATCAACGTCGCGAACGTCCAGTCACACCTCAACCAGTTCCAGTCGATCGCCAACTCGAACGGCGGCAACCGCGCACACGGACGTCCGGGGTACCTGGCCTCGGTCAACTGGGTGAAGAGCAAGCTCGATGCAGCGGGCTTCACGACGCGCGTGCAGTCGTTCACCTACGGCGGCGCGACCGGCTACAACCTGATCGCGGACTACCCCGGCGGCGACGCGAACAACGTCGTCATGCTGGGCGGCCACCTCGACAGCGTCACCGCGGGCCCCGGCATCAACGACAACGGCACGGGTTCCGCGTCGATCCTGGAGGTCGCCCTCCAGATGAAGGCCACCGGTTTCCAGCCGACCAAGCACGTGCGGTTCGGCTGGTGGGGCGCTGAGGAGCGCGGCCTGATCGGCTCGACCTACTACGTGAACTCCCTGACGGCGGCCGACAAGTCGAAGATCAAGGCGTACCTGAACTTCGACATGACCGGCTCGCCGAACCCGGGCTACTTCGTCTACAGCGCCTCCGGTCAGCCCTCCGGTTCGCTGGCGCTGCAGCAGCGGCTGCAGGCGGGCTTCACGTCGTTGAACGTCCAGACCGAGCTGACCAGCGTCGGTGGCCGCTCCGACCACGCGGCGTTCGCCCGCGCGGGCATCCCGATCGGCGGCACGTTCACCGGCGCCGAGGGCACCAAGACCGCGGCCCAGGCGCAGAAGTGGGGCGGCACGGCCGGCCAGGCCTACGACCGCTGCTACCACCGCTCCTGCGACACCTTGTCCAACGTCAACGCCACGGCGCTCGACCGCAACGCGGACGTGATCGCCTACGCGTTGTGGGCGACCGCGGCCTGACCTCCAGCCGTGAGGACCTGCACGGCCTCGTCGAGCACCGGTTCGACGAGGCCGGGCAGGGTCGCCCACATCTGCACCTGCCCCAGGTAGAGGCTGAACGCGATCAACGCGCGTTTCTTCGCGTGGTCCTCGTCGAACCCGAGCTGCTCGAACAGCTCGGTCAGGTAGCCGATTCGCTTCTTCGTGACGCGCTGGAGAACCGGCGCGATCACCTCGTTCTCGGCGCCTGCCTGCAACGCCATCTCCACTGATCCCTTGCGGGTGCGGTCGAGCACGGTGCCGAACAACGTCCTGAGCTTGTCGTGCGGGGTCTTCTCGGCCTCGACCAGCTCGATGACCTTCTCGGTGTGCTCCTGCTCCCACCGCTCGACCGTCGCCTTCAGCAACGCCTCGCGGTTCGGGAAGTGGTGGTAGACGCTGCCCTTCGTGGCGCCCGCTCTGGCCGCGAGCGGTTCGATCGCGACGGCGTTGAGACCGCCTTCTGCCAACGCTCTCAGCGCTATCTCAGTCCAGTCGTCACGGGAGCGGCGTACCACGCTTCCATACGCTACCGTACGGTCCAGGAACATACGGCAGCGTATGGAAGGGGATTCTCATGATCAGGAACGTCCACACCCGCGACCTCGGCGTGCCCGCGGGCCCGTTCGTCGAGCGGATCCAGGAGCTCTGGCCGCCCGCTTGGGGCAAGCAGGAGTTCGACCGCCCGCTGGGTGTCGGCGCGGACGGCGGCCACGGCCCGATCCGCTACCGCTGCACCTCGTTCACACCCGGCGAATCGATCACCTTCGAGTTCACCGAGCTCTCGGGCACGCACACGCTCTCGGCGTCGGGCACCGTCGTGCGGCACGAGCTGATCAGCGACTTCGACTTCGCGGCACGGCTGCGCTGGGCCCTGGTGATCCGCTGGCTGCACGACGCGTGCCTGGAGGACCTGTTCGACAACTTCGAGCGCGCGGCGGGACGCGAGCCCGCCGCGCCGGCCAGGTGGTCGCCCTGGGTCCGGCTGGTGCGGCGGGTGTTCGGCGTGATGATGCGCCGTCAGGCGCAGCGCAGCTTCACAGGACCTTCGTAGTACTGCCCACCGAACAAGTCACCGTTCTCGGCGAGCACGCTCGGGAAGGCGACGGTGAAGGGGTACGACAACCGGTCGACGCGGCCGTTCGCGCGCCGCACCACAGGCCCGTCCCAGTACAACAACTCGTCACCGGCGTCGTTGGCGGCCTGGACGGGGCCGCCGGGCAGAACGCGGACGATCTCGCCTCGCAGGTTCCACTCGACCGAGGTCTCCCGCCAGACGCCCTGCGCCACCGACGACCCGTAGATGCGGCCGTCCCGGATCAAACTCGGAAACACCTGGTGGTCGCCCGCCAGAGGCTGGAGTTCGAAGCGCCCGCCCTGGCGGTCCCACACGTAACTCCGCTGCGATCCGACCGCACCCGTGCTCCCGATGACGTTGCCGCGTCGTCGATTCCCTTCGTCCACCACGTCAGCCCGTCGTCGGTGCCTTCGAGCAGCCGCGGCGAGGTGGACCCGGCCGGCCACACCGACAACGCTCCACCGGACGTGCCGGCCACCTCGCCGTCGGCGTTGATCGAGTGCACCGTTGACGACCTGCCCGGCAACTCCTCGAGCTGCTCCTCACCGCGCCACAAACCGTCCTCACCCGCGCTGAGCAGCACACCGTCCTGGGTGATGTCGCGGACAACACGCTCCTCCGGGAACTCCACCGTCGCCGGCACCTCGTGGTGCCAGACCACGACCGACTCGCCCCAGGTGGTCGAGGTCAGCCAGTCGCCGTCCCCGCTCAGAGGGCCGACCGAGGACTGACCTGCCGGTACCGGCAAATTCGTCCTGATCCACTGGCACCCCGTCTCCGCCTGCGCGGCGGTAGGTGCGACCAGCGCACCCGTGACCAACACCGCGGCGCCCACCGTCAGACGCCATCCCCCAGCAATCACGTGCCACCCCTCTCGAAGAGATCAACCGATCACCTGGAGGTGTCCGCCTCAACGCAGGGTGTTGCATCCAAAAAGAAAACGACGTGTGTGGTGGGCGAACCCACCACACACGCCGCCAGTAGCTCCGTACTTACGCCTTCGCGACCGCGACCTTCACCTTGACGCCATCGCCGACCGTGCCCTCGGAGACACCGGAACCGAACACCACCGACGAAGTCAGCGTCTCGGACCGCACGAACTCCAGGTGCGGCTCAACGGCGGAACGCACCGCGTCCGGAAGCTCCAGCGTCAACGTGATCCGGTCGGACACGTCCAGCTGAGCGTCCTTGCGCGCCTGCTGCACCACACGCACCAGGTCACGTGCGACACCCTCCGCCTCCAGCTCCGGCGTCAGCACCGTGTCGAGCACGACGACGCCCGCGCCGCCGGGCAGAGCCGCCGTGGCAGCCGGATCCGTTGCCACCAAACGCTGTTCGTACTCACCCTCGAACAGCTCGACACCGGCTGCGACGACGTGACCGTCCACAAGAGACCAGTCGCCGGCCTTCACGGCCTTGATGACCTTCTGCACGTTCGGCCCGAGCCTCGGACCGGCGGCACGCGCGTTCACCACGAGCTGGAACTGGCCGTACGCGTCGACGTCGGTGGTCAGCGAGACCTTCTTGACGTTGACCTCGTCGCGCACGATCTCGGAGAAGTCCTCCAGCGAACCCGCCATCGGCGACGCAACCGTCAAGCGTGCCAACGGAAGTCGCACGCGCAGCTTGTTCGCCTTGCGCAACGACAACGCCGTCGAGCAGACCTCCCGCACCTCGTCCATCGCCGCCACCAGCGCGTCGTCCGCCGGCAGATCAGCGACAGCGGGGAAGTCGGTCAGGTGCACCGAACGCTCACCGGTCAGCCCGCGCCACACGACCTCGGTCGTGTACGGCAGCAACGGCGCCGCCACGCGCGTGACGACCTCCAGCACGGTGTGCAGGGTGTCGATCGCGTCCTGCTCGCTGTCCCAGAACCGCTGCCGCGACCGCCGCACGTACCAGTTCGTCAGCACCTCCAGGTACTCACGAACCATCTGGCACGCACCGGAGATGTCGTAGACGTCCATCGCCGCCTGGACGTCCCGCACCAGGTCGTGCGTCTTCGCCAGCGCGTACCGGTCCAGCACGTGCGCCGAGTCGGTCCGCCAGGTGCCCTCACGCCCGGAAGCATTGGAGTACAACGCGAGGAAGTACCAGGAGTTCCACAACGGCAGCACCGCCTGGCGCACCGCGTCCCTGATGCCGCGCTCGGTCACCACCAGGTCGCCACCGCGCAGGATCGGCGACGCCATGAGGAACCACCTCATCGCGTCCGACCCGTCGCGGTCGAAGACCTCGTTGACGTCCGGGTAGTTCTTGAGCGACTTGGACATCTTCTGCCCGTCGTCACCGAGAACGATGCCGTGCGCCACGCAGTCGCGGAACGCGGGACGGTCGAACAGCGCCGTCGCGAGCACGTGCAGCGTGTAGAACCAGCCGCGCGTCTGCCCGTTGTACTCGACGATGAAGTCGCCGGGGTAGTGGTTCTCGAACCACTCCGCGTTCTCGAAGGGGTAGTGCACCTGCGCGAACGGCATCGAGCCCGACTCGAACCAGCAGTCGAGCACGTCCGGCACGCGCCGCATCGTCGACTGACCGCTCGGGTCGTCCGGGTTCGGCCGCGTCAGCTCGTCGATGAACGGCCGGTGCAGGTTGTCCGGGCGCACGCCGAAGTCGCGCTCCAGCTCGTCCAGCGACCCGTACACGTCCGTGCGCGGGAACTCCGGGTTGTCCGACACCCACACGGGCAGCGGCGAACCCCAGTACCGGTTGCGCGAGATGTTCCAGTCACGCGCGTTCTCGAGCCACTTGCCGAACTGGCCGTCCTTGATGTGGCCAGGCACCCAGTTGATCTGCTGGTTGAGCTCGACCATCCGGTCCTTGAACTGCGTCACGGCGACGAACCACGCCGACAGCGCACGCTGGATCAACGGGTTCGCACACCGCCAGCAGTGCGGGTACGGGTGGTCGTAGGTCTCGTGGCGCAGCAGCAGGCCCGCGTCCTTCAGGTCGCGGATGATCAGCTTGTTCGCCTCGAAGACGTGCACGCCCGCGTACGGCGCCGCCTCGGCGGTGAACTTGCCGTCCGGCCCGACCGGCACGACGACCTCGATGCCCGCCGCGTCCGTCACGACCTTGTCGTCCTCACCGAACGCCGGTGCGATGTGGACGATGCCCGTGCCGTCGTCGGTGGTCACGTAGTCCGCGGCCAGCACCTGGTGCGCGTTCTCGCGGCCCACGAAGAAGTCGAACGGCGGCAGGTACTTCTTGCCGACCAGGTCCGAGCCCTTGTAGCGGGCGACGACCTCGGGCTCCTCGCCCAGCTCACGCGCGTACGCCGCGACACGAGCCTCGGCGAGCAGGTAGCGCTCCCCGTTCGCTTCGACCGTCACGTAGTCCACGTCCGGGTGCACGGCGGCGGCCAGGTTGCTCGGCAGCGTCCACGGCGTGGTCGTCCAGACCAGGGCCTTCTCACCGGACTCGAGGCGCAGCGCCACCGTGACGGCCGGGTCCTGCCGGTCGCGGTAGGCGTCGTCCATCTTGGTCTCGGTGTTGGACAGCGGCGTCTGGCAACGCCAGCAGTACCAGAGCACCCGGAAGCCCTCGTAGATCAAGCCCTTGTCCCACAAGGCCTTGAACGCCCACATGACGCTTTCCATGTAGTCGAGGTCGAGCGTCTTGTAGTCGTTGTCGAAGTCGACCCACCGAGCCTGCCGCGTCACGTAGTCACGCCACTGGTCCGTGTACTGCAGCACGGACGTACGGCACGCCTCGTTGAACTTCTCGATGCCGAGCTCGTCGATCTCGTGCTTCTGCGTGATACCGAGCTGCTTCTCGGCCTCGTACTCGGCCGGCATGCCGTGCGTGTCCCAGCCGAACCGGCGCTCGACGTGCTTGCCGCGCATCGTCTGGTAGCGCGGCACGACGTCCTTGACGTAGCCGGTCAGCAGGTGCCCGTAGTGCGGCAGACCGTTCGCGAACGGCGGGCCGTCGTAGAAGACGAACTCGTTCTCGCCGTTCTGGCCAGCCGGGGTGCGGTCGATGCTCGCCTGGAAGGTCTTGTCGTCCTTCCAGTACCCGAGCACGTCCTGCTCGAGGTTCGGAAAGGACGGCTGCGCCGGGACCTCGTTCGCTCCGGCCCTGGGGTAGGCCATCTCCACTGCTCCTCGCGGTCATGAAGGACACGCGAGGACGACACGCCGATGTGGCTCGACGGGCCGCGGTACCACCCCGCTTGCTCACCATTTTCGGTGAGCCTCTCGTTCTTCGGCTGTGACGGGCCGGTCCCGTCCGGTTCTACTGAGACGCTGGGCGTCCGTTCTTCCGGAGGCTCCCCGGTGATGGCCGGATCGGTGCCTGTGCGTACAGGGTAACGGGTGGGGGCAAACCGTATGCTCGCCCGATGACGTTGACCATCGCGTTGTCGATCGTGCTGGCCCTGCTGTTCGTGGCGACAGGCGCGGGCAAGCTGTTCGGAGCGAAGGCATCGATCGAGGCCCGCGACCACTTCCGGATGAGCGGGACGCTCTGGCGGAGCATCGGCGCGCTGGAGTGGGCGGGCGCGGTGGGCCTGATCGTCGGCCTGGTCACGTGGGACTGGGTGGCGCACGCGGCCGCGGTCGGGCTAGGGCTGCTGATGGTCGGCGCCACGATCACCCGGTTGAGGTACGACTCGAAGCCGTCGGGCGTCGTCGTGGACCTCGTGCTGCTGGCGTTGCTGATCATGTTGTTGTTCCTGGACCGGTGACGCACTCCTTCCGCGTCCTCGGTGAGCCAGAGGTCCGGCGCGGCACCGCCGTCGTCGAGGTGGGTCACGCCCGCCAGCTGAGCGTGCTGGTGGTGCTGCTGGTGAACGTCAACCAGGTCGTCAGCGTCGACAAGCTGTTGTCACGGGTGTGGGGCGACGCACCGCCGCGGCAGGCGAAGGCCGCGCTCTACAGCTACATGTCCCGGCTGCGGACAGCGCTGGACGGCATCCCGATCGTGCGCCGCTCCGGCGGTTACGTGCTGGAAGCCGACCCCGCGTCCATCGACCTGCACCGCTTCCGCTCGTTGGTCGCGGAAGGCCGGCCCGGCGAGGCCATGGCGCTCGTGCACGGCGAACCGTTCGAGGGACTGCACGGCGCGTGGTTCGCCGGTCTGCGCGAGACCCTGGCCGGCGAGATCACCGCCGCCGAACTGGACCACACCGACTCCCGCCTGGCCGCGGGCGAACACGTCACGCTGATCTCGGAACTGACCGCGCGCACCGCTGAACGCCCACTCGACGAACGGCTCGCGGGCCAGCTGATGCGCACGTTGATCGGCGCCGACCGACGGCCCGACGCACTCGCCTACTACTCGGAACTACGCCACCGGCTCGCTGACGAACTCGGCCTCGACCCCGGCCCCGCGTTGCGCGACCTGCACGCCTCGCTGCTCCACCGTCCACAGTGGAGCCCACGTCGGCTTCCGGCCAGGCCACCAGGTTTCGCCGACATGGAGAACCAACTGGCCGCACTGCAGGACGGGCCGATCGTCACGATCACCGGACCGGCGGGCGCCGGCAAGACCCGTCTCGCCCTGCACTGGGCACACGAACACGCCGCCGACTACCCGGACGGCCAGCTGTTCGTGGACCTGAACGGCTCCGACCCGGCCGACGTCGTCCGCGAGTTCATCACCGCGCTGGGCACCGGCCCGGACGGCATCCCGCCGGAACCGCACGCGCAGACAGCGCTCTACCGCACGTTGCTGGCAGACCGGCGAATGCTGATCCTGCTCGACAACGCGGCCGACACCGCGCAAGTCGTTCCGCTGCTACCGGGAACTCCACGCTGCCGGGTGATCGTGACCAGCCGCGAACGCCTTCCGGGCCTCGTCACCGCGCACGGCGCGCGACCGGTCGTGCTCGGCTGAGCAGATCCACCCTGGAGTCCATCAGGTTGGGGATTGGCACTGCGACACCGGGACGAGCCGAACAGCACGTTCCGCGCGAAGATCAGCTGTCGGCGATGACGTCGGCAGCGGCAGTGGTCGTGTTCCGCCTGACTCGCCACCGGAGGACGACCACGCCGGCCACCACCAGGAGCAGCAGAACGACGCCGCCGCCGATCGCCGGCGACCAACGCTCGAACGGGCCAGGCGGTGGCATGGACTCGCGGGTGAAGGTCAGCACCTTGCCCCGCAGGGCCGCGTCCTCGATGAGCGCGACGCCGTGTGCCTTGCCCGGCACGATCTCGAGCTTGCCGTTCGGGGCGGCGCCGGCGACCTCAGCACGAGTCTTGGCGACATCGGGGGTTTCATAGCGCGCAGACTCACCGTTCGTCCGCGAAATGGACGGACTGAACCTGATCAGCCGCGGTCGTCGGTTCCCTCACGCAGGGCGGCGCGATAGCGCGACACCAGCGTCGAGTCCGGACGGCACAGGGCGCAAGGCGTGAACTGCAGCTGCCGTGCTTCCTGCACCGGGAGGCCCAGCGTGGGCCTCCCGGCGAGCCAGGAACACGAACTCAGGTGGTACCGGGGCCGCTCGTCCAGCACCCGCACCTCGTCCACCAGATCGGCCACGACGAGCAGGTCTGCCGCGTCGGTGTCCTCTTCCGATGGTTCCTCGTCAGCGGGCGGAGTGTCGGCCACCGCCGAACCAACTACCCGTTGATCATCAGCTACAGCCTGTTGATCTACACTCTGCGCGTCGGCAGCGGGGTCCCCCGGTCGCCGTCGCCACCAGTCCCAAGCAAGGACCAGGGCGGCGAGCACGCTCACGCCCACGGACGACCACGCCCAGATCGTGTTGGACGTGGTCAGCGCAGGCACGAGCAACCCGAGGGCAGCCAGCACCAGAAGTAGAACTACGAAGAGCACCTAATGGACAGTAGTTCAGCCCGCTTCGGCGCGTGCGCCGAAGGAGTAGCCCTGGGAACGACCCTCGGAGGGCGCGGCAGGGCCGCGGTCCTGGAGGTCGCGCAGGGACGACTCGAGCATCGTCTTCAGTCGCGTGCGGTACTCGCGCTCGAACGTCTGCAGCTTGTCGATCTGCTTCTCGAGCGTGTTCTTCTCCTGGGTGATGTTGCCCATCACCTCAGCGTGCTTGCGCTGCGCGTCGCGGTCGAGCGCGGTGGCCTTCTCACGGGCCTGCCGCTCGAGCGTCTCGGAGCGCGTACGCGCGTCGTTCAGCATGGTCTCGGCGCGGGTGCGCGCCTCGTTGACCATCGTGTCAGCCTTGGCACGGGCCTCGGACAGCAACTGTTCGGACTTCGTGCGCGCCTCGGACAGCATGCCGTCCGCCTCGGCCTTGGCCTCACCGGTCAGCCGGTCCGCCATCTCCTGGGCGAGACCCAGGACCTTCGCGGCCTGCACGTGGTGGTCTCCACCACCACCGGGAGACGTCTGCTCCATCACCGTGGGCGGCGGGACCGGCGCCAGGCGGCGCGGCTCCTCCACCGGCATACGGCTCGTCATGGGGCCGGAAGAAGCCTTCGCACGCGCGTCGTCGAGGTCGGCACGCGCGGTTTCGAGCTGCTGGTCGAGCTGCTCGACCTGCTGACGAAGATCGTTGTTCTCCTCGATCAAGCGGGCGAGTTCGCCCTCAACCAGGTCGAGGAACGCGTCCACCTCGTCCTCGTTGTAGCCCCGCTTGCCAATCGGCGGCTTGCTGAATGCAACGTTGTGCACGTCAGCGGGGGTCAACGGCATCGGATCACCTCTCGCACTCCTGGGCTGCGGTCATCCCCGGTTCCCCGTCACCTGGGATCTGCAACTTGCATCAAAATGATAACGAGCAGCCACAGCACAATAATCGATAGGTCCAGCCCGACGCCCCCGATCCGCACAGTCGGGATCACCCGACGCAGTGCACGGACCGGTGGGTCGGTGACCGTGTACACGGTTTCCAGCGTCACGGCAACGCCGCCCGCCGGACGCCACTCCCTCGCGAACGTCCGCACCATCTCGACCACAACACGCGCGGTCAGGAACAGGGAGAACGCGAAGAGGACGTAGAAGATGACGAGACGGATCGGGTCCACGGGGTCAACTCTAACCGTGGTTCCCGAACCCACCTTCCGCCAGCTTCCTGCGGTCCTCCGCCGTAACGTCAACGTTCGGCGGTGAGAGAAGGAACACCCTGCTGGTGATCTTGTCCATGGACCCGCGCAACGCGAACGCGAGACCGGCCGAGAAGTCGACGAGACGCTTCGCGTCCGCGTCGTCCATGTCGGTCAGGTTCAAGATCACCGGGGTGCCGTCGCGGTAGTGCTCCCCGATCGTGCGCGCCTCACTGTAGTTCCGGGGGTGAAGCGTGGTGATGCGCGCCAACGGGTTGCTTGCCGGCTCGGCAACGGGACGCAGCCTGCTCACGGGCTCGCGCTGCGGCTCGACAGCCAGCGCACCGTGAACGGGTGCGTCAGCGGACCAGCGCCGCGTGCTCGAAGGGCTACCGCCCCCGCGCCGCGACTCCGGCTCGTAGTCGTCCGGCTCGTCGATGTCGGTCCGGTACCCCGGAGCCCTGGAGCTCCGGCCGTCCCGGCGTGAACACGCGGCTGCGCCGCGGGTAGGGGTCGTAGTCGTCGGCCTCGGCCGCGTACTCGGACCGGTAGTCGCCGTAGCGGCCGCGGTCGTCGTCGTAGCCGGGGTCGTCTGCGTACTCGGCGGGGACCATCCCGAAGTAGGCCTTCAGCTTGTGCAAAGCGCTCATTCCAGCCCCTCCTCGGCGGTTCCCCACTCTTAGGGACGGCGCGGACGGTCCCGAGGTTCCCGACAACCTACGGCGAGGTTAGTCGCCGGCTGCCGAGCAACGCCGTTCCGACACGCACACAGGTCGATCCGTGCGAGATGGCATCTTCCAGGTCTCCGCTCATTCCCGCTGACACACCGGTGGCAGTGGGATGATCATCACGTAGGCCTGATACCACTGACGCCAACGCCTCAAACGCCTGCGATGGCTCCATCGTCAGCGGTGCGACAGTCATCGCACCTCGGAGAATAAGATCACCCGAACGAGTGATCGCGCCAGCCAGTTCCGGTACATCCTGAACAGCACACCCGCCGCGCGACGTGTCGCCGTCCATGCTGACCTGCAACAACACGTCAAGCTTCTGGCCGCGGGCATGCGCGGCCTTCGCGAGCGCCTCCGCCAGCCGCACGCTGTCCACCGAGTCGACCTGATCCGCCCACTCGACGACGGACTTCGCCTTGTTCCGCTGCAATCGGCCGACCATGTGCCATCGCGCCTCGACCAAGTGTCTCAATTGGCCGACCTTGGCACCGGCCTCCTGATCCCGGTTTTCCGCGAAATTCCGCAACCCGAGCTCGTAAAGGATCTCCACATCGCTCGCCGGCCAGGTTTTCGTCACCGCGAGCAACATCACTTCCGCACGATCTCGCCCAGCGTTTTCACACGCCTTGGCAATGCGCTCCTCGACCTCCGCGAGGTTCTGCGCAAGCTCTTCCCTCCGACTCACGGCTCGATCCAAATGACCGAAGCAAGCCGCCCCGTCGGAGCCTCCCTGCGGTGACTGAAGAGGTCCTTCTCCTCAAACGTGCAGCGCGGATCCACGCCGATCTTCCCCACCCCAGCGCTGCCGAGCTGGTTCCACAGCCCGGCTCTCAGGTCCAGCGCAGGCGTGCCCCTCCGCGACTTCGACGCACTCCCCGGCAGGTGCTTCTCCACGTCTTTCTGCATGTCAGCGGGCACCTCGTAGCACTCGCCACAGACAGACGGCCCGAGCAACACCTCAATGCGCTCCAGCTCCGCCCCCTGAGCCATCATCGCCTTGAGCGCCTCGACAACAACCCCGACACGCGCACCGACACGCCCAGCGTGCACCGCACCGACAACGCCAGCCTCCTGGTCCCCCAGCAACACCGGCACACAATCCGCCGTCAACACCACAAGCCCGAGACCAGCCTGTTTCGTCACGACCGCGTCAGTAGCCTCCAACGGCTCAGCCTGCGGCCCGTCCACCGTCGCGACCGTACGACCGTGGACCTGCTCCATCCACACCAAACGATCCGGCGTCAACCCGATGCCCTCGGCAAGGCGAGCCCGGTTGGCCGCCACCGCCTTCTCGTCGTCCCCGACGTGATCACCGAGGTTGAACGACTCGTACGGGCCCTTGGACACGCCACCGGCGCGGGTGGTCACAACACGACGAATGCGCACGCCCACACCCTAGTTCTCCCACGCGAAGGCGAAGCCGAGCAGCCCCGCGCCCTCCCATACGACTCTGGCGGTGTGGCTCCCCCGTCTAGCGCTCCGAAGCTCTTGCCGCGCCCGAGGGGTCAGGTCAAGTCGACACGCTTTTCGTCGACTTGACCTGACCCCTCGGGTGTGGCTGCCTCTGGTGCGCTAGATGGGGGAGCCACACCGCAGCCGCAACCACCTACGCAACCGCAAGCCGCCAAAAGCAACGGGCGTGCCATCAACCTGCGTGCGGCGTTGGAGGGCTCTTTTGGGAGTGTCGGGAGTCTGAGGGCAGAGCCCTCAGGAAAAGCACGCACCCGCAAGGTGACAACGCACCCCAACCACCTAGGACACGAAACCGGACAGCCGCCAACGCACCAGGGAGACAACCCACCAAACCGACGCGCCCCCAGCGCAAGCTCCCCCAGGCGTCCCCTCAAAACAAGA
>NZ_VSRL01000161.1 GCF_012184385.1 Lentzea indica | reverse complement strand
CGCAGGCCGCGCAGTGGCGTGAGTGGCTCGCGGCCGCCGAGCAGGCTCTGGCGACCCGCTAGTTCCGACGCTGAAGGCCTCCTCTCCCAGGTGGAGAGGAGGCCTTCAGCGTGTTCACAGCTGATTCGTCACAACTGGGGTGGCCGCGAGGCCGCGATCTTCACCCACTTCACCAGCAGGACGATCACCGCGATCACCGCGATGACCAGGCCGATGCCGGGACCGGGTCCGATCGTCTTGTTGCTCGTGGTCGTCTGCTGCGTCCAGATCGACAGCACGCCCGTCACCGAGCCCGCGAACAGGCCCAGCGCGCACACCCACGCGAGGCCCCAGCGCCGCACCGCGAGCGTGATGCCGGAGCCGAGCACGCCGATGCCGAACGCGAAGAACGAGAACAACCTCGGAAGGAAACTCGCCGACTCGCCGAGCACGACGTTCAGGCCCGTGTCGTCACCGATCCACGGAAGCACCAGTGACACCAGCAACGCCAGCACGGCGATGGAGATCGTCAACGCGCCTGTGCCGGGATCGATGCGCTTGGCGGCCCGCTGCTCCACCGCGTCGATCTCCTTGCGCAGGTACTCCTCCTCGCTCACTGGGCCGAGCACCCCGACACGGCGGGTAGCGGCGAGGGCGCCCCGAACGACGGCAGGCCGAGGCCGACGCCCGCGGTCTTGGGCTTGATGCCCGCCTCTGACCGGTCACCGGCCTTGGTGCGGCGCCACGACAGCGGCTCGCCGTCCGCGACGAGGTAGTGCGGGGCCGCGTAGGTGACAACGGTCTCGACGACGTCACCGGGACGCGGCACGGTGGCACCGGGCGCGAAGTGCACGAGACGCCCGTCGCGCGAACGGCCGCTCATGCGGTGCGTCTCGGCGTCGCGCTTGCCCTCACCGGTGGCGACGAGGACCTCGACGGTGCGGCCGACCTGCTCGATGTTCAACGAGTGGGTCATCTCGTTCTGCAGCGTCACGAGCCGGTCGAAGCGTTCCTGGACGACTGCCTTGGGCAGCTGGTCGGGCAGTTCCGCCGCCGGGGTGCCGGGACGCTTGGAGTACTGGAACGTGAACGCCGACGAGAACCTGGCCTGGCGCACCACGTCGAGCGTGCCCTGGAAGTCCTCCTCGGTCTCGCCGGGGAACCCGACGATGATGTCCGTGGTGATCGCGGCGTCCGGCATGGCGGCACGGACCTTGTCGATGATGCCCAGGTACTTCTCGGTGCGGTACGAGCGGCGCATCGCCTTGAGCATGCGGTCCGAACCGGACTGCAGCGGCATGTGCAGCTGGTGGCACACGTTCGGCGTCTCGGCCATGGCGGCGATGACGTCGTCGGTGAAGTCCTTGGGGTGCGGCGAGGTGAAGCGCACGCGCTCGAGGCCTTCGACGCCACCGCAGGCGCGCAGCAGCTTGCCGAACGCGAACCTGTCGCCGAACTCGGCGCCGTAGGAGTTGACGTTCTGGCCCAGCAGCGTCACCTCCAGCACGCCCTCCGCGACCAGTGCCTCGACCTCGGCGAGCACGTCGCCGGGGCGGCGGTCCTTCTCCTTGCCGCGCAACGACGGCACGATGCAGAACGTGCAGGTGTTGTTGCAGCCCACCGAGATCGACACCCAGCCCGAGTAGGCGGAGTCGCGGGCGGCCGGCAGCGAGGAGGGGAACGTCTCCAGCGCGTCGAGGATCTCGATCTGCGCCTCTTCGTTGTGGCGGGCGCGTTCGAGCAGCACCGGCAGCGAACCGATGTTGTGCGTGCCGAACACGACGTCCACCCACGGGGCACGGCGGACGATCTCGCTGCGGTCCTTCTGCGCGAGGCAGCCGCCGACCGCGATCTGCATGCCCGGCTTCGCCGCCTTCTGCGGGGCGAGATGGCCGAGGGTGCCGTAGAGCTTGTTGTCGGCGTTCTCGCGGACCGCGCAGGTGTTGAAGACGACGACGTCGGCCTGCTCGTCCTCCGCGGCCCGCGCGTAGCCAGCGTCCTCCAGTAGACCGGCGAGCCGCTCGGAGTCGTGCACGTTCATTTGACAACCGAACGTGCGTATCTGGTAACTGCGGGTCACTGCAACCAACCTTTCGTCGGGTGCAAGCGTAGAACGCCCCCGTGGCACGATGCGCAGGTGCTGGGACGAGTACATGCCGCAGTGAGCCTGTTGACCGCCGCGACGGTCCTGACGGGGTGTGGCAGCACGCTGGAAGACGTCAAGATCACGATGGCGACAGGCAGTGAGGGCGGCGTCTACTACTCGCTCGGCAACGGCCTCGCGGACATCTGGAGCGGGCGTCTGGGCATCGCGCGACCCCAGGTCGTGGCGACCGCCGGGTCGAAGGACAACGTCATCAGGCTGGTCAACGACCAGGCGCAGGTCGGCTTCTCGCAGGCCGACGCCGTCGACGGGGTGGAGGGCGCCTCCAAGCTGCGCGCCCTGGCCCGGATGCACGACGACTACCTGCAGGTGATCGTCCGCGCCGACCTGCCGGTCACGAAGCTCAACCAGCTCTCGGGGCTGCGCGTGTCGATCGGCGGGAAGGAGTCGGGCGTCGAGATCATCGCGCGCCGGCTGCTGCAGGCACAGAACGTCAAGCCGCAGGAGTTCAACCTGAGCCTCGACGACTCGGCCCAGGCAATGCGGGAGGGCAGGCTCGACGCGTTCTTCTGGTCGGGAGGGCTGCCGACGGCTCGCATCACCGAGCTCACCAAGGGCCTCGGCGTGCGGATGCTCGACCTGAGGGACGAGTTGTCCACCTTCCGTCAGCAGTATCCTGTATACGGAACGGCGACGCTGCCCGCCTCCACCTACAACCTGCAGTCCGGGCCGGTCATCACGCTCGTGGTGCGCAACTTCCTGCTCGTCACGGAGTCGATGCCCGACGACGTGGCCGAGGCGTTGGTGCGGCAGCTGTTCGAGGGACAGCCCGAGCTCGTGAAGGCGCACTCGGCGGCGCGGACGATCGAGCAGCGGTCGGCGATCGAGACGTCACCCGTGCCGCTGCACGACGGCGCCATGCGCTATTACCGCGAAGCCAAAGTCTGACTTCCGCGGTTCAGAGGGCCGGCAGCTCGATCACGACCTTGAGACCGCCGTCCTCTGGCGATTCGAGGCGAACGGTGCCGTCCACACGTTCGACGACTAGGCGCACGATCGAGAGACCGAGTCCGGAGCCGGCGACGTTCTGATGCGCGGGACTGCGCCAGAACCGGTCGGTCGCGCGGTCGAGCTCGTCCGGTTGCAGGCCGGGTCCGTGGTCCGCGACGGAAAGCCGGATGGTGCCGCCGTCCTTGCGGGCGTCGACCACGATCAACGTGCCTTCCGCGGTGAACTTCAGAGCGTTGTCGAGCAACGCGTCCAGAATCGTTTCGACACCGCGCGGCGGAGCCAGGGCCATGCCGACGCGTTCCCCGTCGAGCACGAGATGGACGTCCTTCGCGGCCGCTGCCGCCTGCCACGCGGAAAGGCGCGCGGACACGGACTTGTCGACGTCGACGGGCACCGGGTCGACGGAGCTGGACTCGGCGCGCGCCATGGCGAGCAGCTCGTCGAGGATGCGGTTCAGCCGGTCGGTCTCGCTGAGCGCCTCGACCTGGTGCACCTCGGCCTCGGCGTCGACGTGACCCTCCAGGTTGGACAGCCGGAGTTTCAAGGCCGTCAAGGGGTTCCGCAGCTGATGTGAGGCGTCGGCGACGAACGCGCGCTGGGAGGCGAGCACATCGCTCACGTTCGCCGCCATCTGGTCGAACGACCGGCTCAGCTGCCGCAGTTCCGGCGGCCCGCTCTCCGCGCCCACCGGCGGCACCGGACGGCCGGACACCACGGCGGCGAGGAGCTTGCCGGTCGCGTCGTCCAGTGCCTGCACCGGCCGCAGCGTCCAGCGCACCACCGGCAGCGCCAGCAGCACCGCGAGGGCCAGCACCAGCAGGCTCGCCGCGAGCAGCAAACCCCACCACGCCAGGACCTCGAACCGGGTCTTGGAGGTCGGCGAGAACGTGATCACCGCGCCACGCACCTCACCGTCGACCAGGACGGGTTCGGCGAGCACCAGCTTGCTCTCGCTCCAGGGCATGAACAGCGGCGGAGCGACCGGCAGACGTCCCGCCAGCGCCTTGCTGATCAGGTCCTGCACGGCGTTGTCACCGAGCGCCAGGTCGTTGCGCGACGACACCCGCGAAACGGTCGGCGCGTCGCGGGCGACCACCGCCACGCCGATGTCGTAGAGCTCGTCGTAACGCTCCAGCTCCGCGCGCAGCAGGTGCGGCTGGTCGTCGATCAACGGGCGCTGCGCCAGCGAGGCGAACCGGCTGGTGTCGGTGAGCCGGTCCAGGAACATCTCCTGCTGCTCCGCGGCCGCCACCCCACGGCCCAGCGGCACGCCCAGGCCGACGAGTACCAGCACGATCAGGGCGAGCACCACGCCCAGCAGCCGGGACCTCACGGACGGTCACCCCGGGCGACGGCGACACGCCGAAGAAAGATCACCCGATCGAGTTTTCCCACGACATCACCGTTCACGACACCTGCCCCAGCCGATACCCGACGCCGCGCACGGTCTCCAGCAGCGCGGGCCGGCCGAGCTTCGTCCGCAGCGTGGCGACGTGCACGTCCAGCGTGCGGTTGGCGCCGGACCAGGTCCGTCCCCACACCTCGGCCAGGATCCGCTCCCGCGTGCACACCGCGCCACCCGCCGCCATGACCAGCGCGAGCACCTGGAACTCCTTGCGCGACAGCGCGACGGACTCACCCGCCACGGTCACTTCGTGCCGGCCCAGGTCGACCCGCACGTCGCCGGTCTCGAACACCTCCGTCGACACCGCGCCCACACCGACAGGATCGGCGCCGCGACGGCGGCGGACGGCGTGCACCCGCGCGACGAGTTCTCCCACGTCATAGGGCTTGACGAGGTAGTCGTCGGCCCCGGCGTGCAGGCCGAGGATCCGGTCGTCGATCTCCCCTCTCGCCGACACCACGATGATCGCGACGTCCGAGGCCGCCCTGATGGCACGGCACAGCGTCACACCGTCCATGTCGGGCAGGCCGAGATCGAGCAGCACCACGTCGACGCCGGTGAGGCGGTCGAGCGTGCCGCGGCCGGTCGCCTGCCGATCGACGTGGAAACCACGTCTGGTCAGGGCTGGGACCAAGGCCTCTGCGACCCTGTCGTCGTCCTCGACGAGCAGCACGCGCACTTTCGCTACCTCCCGGGCAACCGATGTCTGCCTGTGACAGAGTTGAGACCCTAAGTCTTGCTCAATGTCCTGGACTGGTGTGGTGGCGGACACCTAGGTTTCCGCCAACGCCGACGACCCCAAATGGAGGACTGGATGACTGCCGCCTCTGCCCCGCCGATGATTCGTGTGGCGGGTGTGGACAAGTTCTTCGGCCCGTTGCACGTGCTCAAGAACGTGCAGCTGGAAGTGCCGAAGGGGCAGGTCGTGGTCGTGCTGGGGCCGTCGGGTTCCGGTAAGTCGACCCTGTGCCGGACCATCAACCGCCTCGAGCCGATTGATTCCGGACTCATCGAGGTCGACGGGCAGCCCCTTCCCGCCGAAGGAAAGGAACTGGCACGCCTGCGCGCCGATGTCGGCATGGTGTTCCAGTCCTTCAACCTTTTCGCCCACAAAACCATCGTCGAGAACGTGATGCTCGCTCCGACGAAGGTGCGCAAGACTCCGGCCGCCGAGGCGCGCAAGACCGCGATGGAGCTGCTGGAGCGAGTCGGGATCGCCAACCAGGCGGACAAGTTCCCGGCCCAGCTCTCAGGTGGGCAGCAGCAGCGTGCGGCGATCGCCCGCGCGCTCGCCATGAGGCCCAAGGTGATGCTGTTCGACGAGCCGACTTCCGCGCTCGACCCGGAGATGGTCCAGGAGGTCCTGGACGTCATGACCGGCCTCGCGAAGGACGGCATGACGATGCTGGTCGTCACGCACGAGATGGGCTTCGCCCGCAAGGCCGCGGACCGGGTGATCTTCATGTCCGACGGCGAGGTCGTCGAGGATTCGACCCCGGAAGAGTTCTTCTCGGCCCCGAAGTCCAACCGCGCGAAGGACTTCCTTGGCAAGATCCTGACTCACTAGAAGTCAGCCCACTTTCGAACGAATGGCAGGAGAAGGACGATGAGGGTTCGCACCCTTGCGGCGGTGCTGCTGACGGGCGCACTGGCCCTGACCGCGTGTGGCAAGGAGGGCAGCCCGACCGACCAGGGCGCGCCCGCCGGCCTGTTCGAGGTCGCCAAGGACGTCAAGGTCGACGGCTCGCCCACGTTCGAGAAGATCAAGGCGCGCGGCTCGCTCGTCGTCGGTGTCAAGGAAGACCAGCCGGGACTGGGCTACAAGGACCCGACCACGAACAAGTACAGCGGCTTCGACATCGACATGGCGCGCCTGGTCTCCGCCAAGCTGGGCTTCGATCCCGAGAAGATCCAGTTCAAGACGATCCAGTCCGCCGCTCGCGAGCAGGCGCTGATCAACGGGGACGTCGACTACTACGTCGGCACCTACACGATCAACGCGGGCCGCAAGGAGAAGGTCGGTTTCGCCGGACCGTACTTCGTGGCCGGTCAGGACCTGCTGGTGAAGAAGGACAACACCGACATCACCGGCCCGGAGACCCTCAAGGGCAAGAAGGTCTGCTCGGTCACCGGCTCGACCCCGATCAAGAAGATCCGGGACAACAACTACACCGAGCCGCAGAACATCCTGGAGTTCCAGGGCTACTCGCAGTGCGTCACCAAGCTCCTCGACGGTGAGGTCGACGCGGTCACCACGGACGACGCGATCCTCAAGGGCTACGCGGCCGCCGAAGAGGGCAAGCTGAAGGTCGTCGGCAAGACGTTCTCCAGCGAGCCCTACGGCATCGGCCTGCCCAAGGAGGACAAGGCCCTGCGCGACAAGGTGAACGACATCCTGCAGGCATCGCTGGACGACGGCACCTGGCAGAAGATCTACGACGGCACGCTCGGCAAGTCGGGCGCGTCCGCGCAGAAGCCGACCATCGACCGGTACTGACGGTTTCTCACGTGGCCGGTGGATCCCACGTGGGTCCACCGGCCGTTCCTTTGAAGGCGGACGGACGGCAAGGAAACCGATGAGCGTCCTCACCAACAACCTAGATCTGTTCCTGCGTGCATTCGGCCAGACACTGCAACTCTTCGCGGTCTCGGGCGTGCTGTCGCTGCTGCTGGGCACGCTGCTCGCGGCGTTGCGGGTCAGCCCGGTCCCGGTGTTCAGGGGCATTGGCACGATGTACGTGACGGTGCTGCGCAACACGCCGTTGACGCTGGTCTTCGTGTTCTTCCTCTTCGCGTATCCGCTGCTGGAGATCGTGAAGATCGAGCCCTACACCGCGGCAGTGGTGGCGTTGTCGCTGTACACGGCGGCCTTCGTCTGTGAGGTTGTGCGGTCCGGCGTCAACACCGTCCCGGTCGGTCAGGCCGAGGCGTCCCGCGCGCTCGGTCTCACGTTCGTGCAGATGCTGGGCACCGTGGTGCTGCCGCAGGCGTTGCGCTCGGTGGTGCCGCCGATGACGAGCACCATGATCGCGTTGCTGAAGAACACGACCGTCGCGTCGGGTTTCGCCGTCTTCCAGGCCGGCACGATCCGAGACTCGCTGTCGGAGCAGGGTGAGAACGTCCTGTTCGGACTCCTGTGGGTGGCGATCGGGTTCGTCGTCCTGGTCATGCCGCTCACGTACGCCCAGCAGGTCTTCGAGAAGCGGTGGAGCGTGGCCCGATGAGCATGGTGCTGTTCGACGTCCCGGGCCCGAAGGCACGCGCGCGTCACAAGATCATGGCGGTCATCGGCATCGCCGCGGTGCTCGCGGTGCTGGTGTACGTGATCATGCGTTTCATCGCCACCGACCAGTTCTCCGCCCGCCGGTTGAGCTGGATCAACTACAAGCAGATCCAGCTCTCCCTGGTCGAGGCGATCGGCAACACGCTCAGCGCGTTCGCCGTCGGCGCGGTGCTGGCGCTCGCGTTCGGTGCGATCTTCGCGGCGGCACGGCTGTCCGACCACGCGTGGGTACGCGCTCCCGCGGCGGTGATCGTCGAGATCTTCCGCGCGATCCCGCTCGTGATCATGATGTTCTTCTTCTACTACGGCCTTCCCGTGGCCGGCGTGAAGCTGACCGCGTTCACGGCGGTCGTGGTGAGCCTGATGCTCTACAACGGCTCGGTGCTCGCGGAGATCTTCCGCGCGGGCATCAACTCGCTGCCCAAGGGACAGAGCGAGGCCGCCTACGCGCTGGGCATGCGCAAGACGCAGGTGATGGTTCTCGTGCTGCTGCCGCAGGCGTTGCGGGCGATGCTGCCGACCATCATCAGCCAGCTCGTCGTGCTGTTGAAGGACACCGCGCTCGGCTTCCTCATCACCTACGAGGAGCTGCTGAGGTGGGGTACCCGCATCGGCGGTGACGCGGTGAACTTCGGCCGGCCGATGATCTCGGTGATGATCCTCGTCGCCGCGATCTACATCGGACTGTGCCTGGTGCTGACGTGGCTCGCGAACTACCTCGAGAAGCGCAACCGCCGCAACAAGAAGGTCATCCACCTCGACCACGCGGAGCCGCTGGCGCTCAACGAAGTCAAGGTCTGACGTCCGCGACGTGAGCGGTGCGTGTCCACATCGGACACGCACCGCTTTCTACTTCCAGAGCACCGAATCGCAGTTGTTCGCCACGTAGTCCGCGGCCTGCGAGCCATCACCGGCCTTGGCCTTCGCGGCCGTCTCACGGGCGTAGCGCTGCCCGTCCGGGTCCTCCGGCGAGAACTTCGGCAGCACCTCGTCCATCACCTTCAGCGCCTGGGAGGCAGCCGCCTGGTCGCCGCGTTTCCGCGCGTCCTCCCAGCCTAGGTAGCAGGCGCAGGAGTTGGTGATCTCCAGGACGATCCGCTCGCTGCCCGACGGCGCACGATCCCGTCCCGGCCCCGACTTCTCCGCCAGCACGGCCAGATCCGGCTTGCGGCTCTCCGGCCAGGTGAACGTCGAAGAGTTGTCCCGCATGGCCTTGGTGTACTGCTGCTGGTCCACCAGCTGCACCGGCGCCGGTTGCGGTGAGGCACAGCCGGCAACCAGCGCCAGTGCGGCGAGCGCTGCGATCAGTTGCCGCTCCACCACAGCGTTCCTCCGACGGTGCCCGAGGTGTAGGGGCTGTTCGACGCGAGGCAGAACTTGGTGCCCGCCTTGAAGTTCGTGCCCACGTGCTTGCGCGTCTCCTCCATCCGGACGAACGCGCCACGTGTGTTCCGGTCACCGCACTTGTACCAGGCGAGCTGCATGACGCCGCCGAGAGCGACCTGCGCGTCGATGTTCGAACCGGCGACCGTGATCGTGCGAGCGGTGGTGAACCACGTGACCTGGTTGTGCTTGAACGGCACCGTGATCGTGGTTGACGCCGCTTGGGCCGGCGTTGCCGACAGCATGGCGAAGCCCAAGGCGAGCAGACCGGCGAGAGCGCGTTTCATCGGAGTCCCTTTCAGGAGTAGACGTTCCAGTCGACGACGCCGCACCAGGCTTGCCCGTCCACCGCGTCAGCCACGACGTCGAGACAGAACGTGGTCCCGGCGCGGAAGTTCGAACCGAGCCGCCGGCGTGAAAGGTCACCCGCCGGGAACCGGACGGGACTGCCCGCCACCCTGTGATCGCCGTCGCGGTACCACCGGATCTCCAGGTCGACGGGACTGGACGTGACCCGCAGGTAGACGTCCGAGCCGTCGGCGGTGATCGTGCGCACTGCGAGCAGGTCTGCCGATGCGGTTCGCATGCCGCGGAACGTATCGACGGCAGCGGAACCGGGTCGTCTCACGAAGAGTGGATCTCTCGTCAACTTTCGCGGTACGCTTCTGGTGGGGGATCTACCGCGGTGACGTCACATGAGTGAGGGGCATTGTGACGCGCGTGCTTGTTGTCGACGACCAGCCGTTGTTCAGAGCGGGCTTGGTCGCGTTGCTGAACGCTTCACCGGACATGACCGTCGTCGGCGAGGCCGCGGACGGTGACACCGCCGTGCGGCTGGTCGAGTCGTTGTGCCCGCACGTGATCCTGATGGACATCCGCCTGCCCTGCGGCCTGGCGGCGCTGGAACGCGTCGTGGCGTCGGGGTCGTCGGCGCGGGTGCTGATCCTGACCACGTTCGATCTCGACGAGTACGTCCACGAGGCGTTGCGCCTGGGCGCGGCGGGCTTTGTGCTGAAGGAGTCGGAACCCGCCCGTCTGCTGGCCGCGATCTCCGCGGTGGCGTCCGGCGAGATGCAGTTCAGCCCGACCGTCATGCGCCGGCTCGTCGCGGCCTACCTGCGGGGTGACGTGCCGGTCGCTCCGTGGGTCCCGGCAGGTCTGGACGAGCTGACCGGCCGCGAACGCGAGGTTCTCAGGCTGGTCGGCACCGGCCTGACCAACGCCGCGATCGCGAGCAAGCTGACCGTCACCGAGGGCACCGTGAAGACGCACCTCAACCGCGTGATGACGAAGCTGCGGCTGACCAGCCGGGCACAGGCCGTGGTGATGGCTTACGAGTCCGGGCTGGTCATACCGCAGGCTGTCGCTAAGACCGCTTGAACAGCTTGTTGCCGAGCCAGACGATCGGGTCGTACTTCCGGTCGGCCACGCGCTCTTTCATGGGGATGAGCGCGTTGTCGGTGATGTGGATGTGCTCGGGGCACACCTCGCTGCAGCACTTGGTGATGTTGCAGAGGCCGAGCCCGTGCTCCTCCTGCGCCTGGTCGACGCGGTCGGCGGTGTCGAGCGGGTGCATCTCCAGCTCGGCGACCCGCATGAGGAACCGCGGCCCCGAGAACGCCTCCTTGTTCTCCTCGTGGTCACGCACCACGTGGCAGGTGTTCTGGCACAGGAAGCACTCGATGCACTTGCGGAACTCCTGCGAGCGCTCGACGTCGACCTGCTGCATCCGGTACTCGCCGGGGGCCAGGTCCTTCGGCGGCGCGAACGAGGGAACCTCGCGCGCCTTGGTGTAGTTGAAGGACACGTCGGTCACCAGGTCGCGGATGATCGGGAACGCCCGCATCGGCGTGACCGTGATCGTCTCCGACTCCTCGAAGATCGACATCCGGGTCATGCACAGCAGCCGCGGCCGTCCGTTGATCTCCGCGGAGCACGAGCCGCACTTGCCCGCCTTGCAGTTCCACCGCACCGCGAGGTCCGGTGCCTGCGTGGCCTGCAGCCGGTGGATGATGTCGAGCACGACCTCACCCTCGTTGACCTCGACGGTGAAGTCCTCCAGCGCGCCGCCGGAGTCGTCACCGCGCCACACCCGGAACTTCCCCTGGTAGCTCATGACAACTCCTCGGCGGTGAGGTACTTCTCCAGCTCGGTGCGTTCGAACAGGTCGAGCAGGTCGTTGCGGATCGGGATCTGCGGCTTCTCCTCGACGGCGACACCGTCACCGGAAACGTTGCACACCAGCAACTTCCGCCGCCATTCCGCGTCCATCGACGGGTGGTCGTCGCGGGTGTGACCGCCGCGGGACTCCGTGCGCAGCAACGCGGCCCTGGCCACGCATTCCGACACCAGCAACATGTTCCTCAGGTCCAGCGCGAGGTGCCAGCCCGGGTTGAACTGCTGGTGGCCCTCGACCGTCAGCGACTGGGCCCGCTCCTTGAGCTTCTCCAGGCGCTGCAACGCTTCTTCCATCTCGCCCGCGCGCCGGATGATGCCGACCAGGTCGTTCATCGACTGCTGCAGCTCCATGTGCAGCGTGTACGGGTTCTCGCCGCCCTCTTGCTGGAACGGCTTGAGGGCCGTCGCCCGCGCTTCGGTGACGGTCTCCTCCGGCACGACCGGGCGATCGCTCATCGCCCGCACGTACTCCGAGGCACCCGCGCCCGCGCGCCGGCCGAACACCAGCAGGTCCGACAACGAGTTGCCGCCCAGCCGGTTCGAGCCGTGCATACCGCCGGACACCTCACCGGCGGCGAAAAGCCCTGCCACCGAAGAAGATCCGGTGTCCGGGTCGACCTCAACGCCACCCATCACGTAGTGACAGGTCGGGCCGACCTCCATCGGCTGCGCGGTGATGTCGACGTCGGCCAGTTCCTTGAACTGGTGGTGCATCGACGGCAGCCGGCGGCGGATCTCCTCCGCGGGCAGACGCGTTGACACGTCGAGGAAAACGCCGCCGTGCGGTGACCCGCGACCGGCCTTGACCTCGGAGTTGATCGCGCGCGCCACCTCGTCGCGCGGCAACAGTTCCGGTGGGCGCCGGTTGTTGGCCTGGTCGGCGTACCAGCGATCGGCTTCTTCTTCGTTGTCGGCGTACTTGTCCTTGAACACCTCGGGGATGTAGTCGAACATGAAGCGCTTGCCGTCGGAGTTGCGCAGCACGCCACCGTCACCGCGGACGGACTCGGTGACGAGGATGCCTTTGACGGAAGGCGGCCAGACCATCCCGGTGGGGTGGAACTGGATGAACTCCATGTTGATCAGCGAGGCACCCGCCCGCAGTGCGAGCGCGTGGCCGTCGCCGGTGTACTCCCACGAGTTCGAGGTGACCTTGAACGACTTGCCGATGCCGCCGGTCGCGAGGATCACCGCGGGTGCCTCGAACAGCACGAACCGGCCGGACTCGCGCCAGTAGCCGAACACACCGGCGATGCGGTCGCCGTCCTTGACCAGGTCGGTGACGGTGAACTCCTGGAACACCCGCAGGCGTTCCTCGTAGTCGCCGAACTCCTTGAAGTCCTCCTGTTGCAGCGACACGATCTTCTGCTGCAGCGTGCGGATCAGTTCGAGGCCGGTGCGGTCACCGACGTGTGCGAGACGCGGGTACTCGTGGCCACCGAAGTTGCGCTGCGAGATGCGGCCGTCCTTGGTGCGGTCGAACAGCGCGCCGTACGTCTCGAGTTCCCAGACCCGTTGCGGTGCCTCCTGCGCGTGCAGCTCGGCCATCCGCCAGTTGTTGAGGAACTTGCCGCCGCGCATGGTGTCGCGGAAGTGCACCTGCCAGCTGTCGCTCGAGTTCACGTTGCCCATCGCGGCGGCGATGCCACCCTCGGCCATCACCGTGTGGGCCTTGCCGAACAACGACTTGCAGAGAACGGCGGTGCGCATGCCGTGCTCACGGGCCTCGATCGCGGCACGCAGACCGGCACCGCCCGCGCCGATCACGAGAACGTCGAACGAATGCCTTTCCAGCTCGGGCAAAACCACTCCTTAGTTGATGAAGCGGAGGTCGGAGATCGTTCCCGAGGCGACCAGCGCGACGTACAGGTCCGTGAGGCAGACGAAGATCAGCGAAGCCCAGGCGAGCTGCATGTGTTTGTTGTTGAGCTTCGAGATCTGCGTCCACGTCCAGTAGCGGACCGGGTGTTTGGAGAAGTGCTTGAGCCGCCCGCCCGCGATGTGGCGGCACGAGTGGCACGACAGCGTGTAGGCGGCGAGCAGGCCGACGTTCGCCAGCAGGATGATGTTGCCCAGTCCGACGCCGGTGCCGAACGCGAGGATCGCGTCGTAGATGTTGATCAGCAGCAGGAGCGAGGCCGCGTAGAAGAAGTAGCGGTGCAGGTTCTGCGCGATCAGCGGGAACCGGGTCTCACCGGTGTACTTGCTGTGCGGCTCGGCCACGGCACAGGCGGGCGGTGACGCCCAGGCGGCGCGGTAGTAGGCCTTGCGGTAGTAGTAGCAGGTGATCCGGAATCCCAGCAGGAACGGGATGATGATCACCGGCGGGGTCAGGAAGCCGGGCAGCGCCGGGAACCACTGACCGAAGTGCGCGGCCGCGGGGACGCACTCTTCCGTGAGACATGGCGAGTACATCGGTGTGAGGTAGTGGTACTGGTCGACCCAGTAGAAGTCCCCCTGGAACGTGCGGAACGCCGCGTAGATCGAGATGAGCAGCAGGCCGACGAATGTCGTCAGCGGCGGCAACCACCATCGGTCCGTGCGCAGAGTCCTGGCGGCGATCTCTGCCCTCGCCATTACTCACCTTTCTGGGGGTCCACGTCGTTGTGGAGGAACGACTACGGCCCCCGCGTCTCGCGGGGGCCGTGTGATCAGCTCGGATCAGGACCGGTGGTACCCACCGAGTCCTTCGTCGTCTGCGTCCTTCCACAACGACTCGTCGTAGGGCGTATCGGGCACGACCACGACCTCGCGTTCCACTCGAGGCGCTTCCCGCTGCCTCGGTGTGTTGCTGAGGTCGACGAGTTCGGTGGCGTCGATGTCCATGCGTTCTACGTCGTTGGCAAGGCGTTGAACGGCCGCGACGTCGCCATACCTGGCGCGCAGCGCGGTCACGCAGTGCCGCATCTGACCGATGACCCGGCGCAGTTCGACGATCTCCGTGGACGTCATGGGACACCTCCGTTCCAAGGTCGTGCCCCGCACTCTGCCCAATCTCAAGCCATGTGACAAGCACCACACGCCAAGATTCAAAACTGGCCACGTCCCAGCTACTGAATCGTTTTTGTGTCTACGACCAGCCATGACTTACTGTGTGTGGCGTCACGCCCGTCCGTGGGACGCCACCGTTGTCGTCTCGAAAGGGCCCCACCACGGCCCGTGATGACCCGGAGATCCCCATGAGTGTTGTGCATCCCGTACTGACAGAGGTGACACGCCGAATTGCCGCCCGCAGCGCGGACTCCCGGCGCATCTACCTCGAACGTGTCGCCGCTGCCACGCAGGACGACACGTCCCGGTCCGGCTTCGCGTGCAGCAACCTGGCGCACGGCTTCGCTGGAATCACCGGCGGCGACAAGGCGGCGCTGCGGGCGCTGCGCAAGTCGAACATCGCGATCGTGTCCTCCTACAACGACATGCTGTCGGCCCACCAGCCGTTCCAGGAGTACCCGGCCTGGATCAAGGACTCCGTCCGCGCCGTGGGCGGCGTGTCCCAGTTCGCCGGCGGCGTGCCCGCGATGTGCGACGGCATCACCCAGGGCCGTGACGGCATGGAGCTGTCGCTGTTCAGCCGCGACGTCATCGCGATGTCGACGGGCGTCGCCCTGTCGCACGAGATGTTCGACGCGGCGGTCCTGCTGGGCGTCTGCGACAAGATCGTGCCGGGCCTGCTGATCGGCGCGCTGTCGTTCGGCCACCTGCCGTCGATCCTGGTGCCCGCCGGCCCGATGTCGTCCGGTCTGTCGAACAAGGAGAAGGCCCGCGTCCGGCAGCTCTACGCGGAGGGCAAGGCGACCCGCGACGACCTGCTGGAGGCCGAGGCCGCCTCGTACCACTCCCCCGGCACCTGCACCTTCTACGGCACCGCGAACTCGAACCAGATGGTCGTCGAGGTCATGGGCCTGCACCTGCCGGGTGCCTCGTTCGTGCCGCCGGGCACGGGCCTGCGCCGCGCCCTGACCGAGTACGCCGGCCGCCGTGCCGTCGAGATGGCCAAGGGCGAGGGCTACACGCCCATCGCGCACATCGTCGACGAGAAGGCCGTCGTCAACGGCGTCGTGGCTCTTCTGGCGACCGGCGGCTCCACGAACCACACGATGCACCTGGTCGCCATCGCCGCCGCCGCGGGCATCGAGCTGAGCTGGGACGACTTCTCCGACTTGTCCGCGATCGTGCCGCTGCTGGCGCGGGTCTACCCGAACGGCAGCGCCGACATCAACCACTTCCAGGCCGCGGGCGGCGTCCAGTTCGTCGTCGGAACCCTGCTCGACGCCGGCCTGTTGCACGGCGACGTCAACACGGTCGTGGGTCACGGCCTGGACCGCTACCGCCAGGAACCGATGCTGGCCGACGGCGAGCTGGTCTGGGTCGACGGTCCTGGCCGCTCGCTGGACCTCGACGTCCTGCGCCCGGCTTCCGACCCGTTCGCCGCCGACGGCGGCCTGCGGATGCTCTCGGGCAACCTCGGCCGTTCCGTCATCAAGGTGTCGGCGGTGGCGTCGGAGAACCACGTCGTCGAGGCGCCCGCCCGCGTGTTCACCACGCAGGAGGCGTTCCAGGAGGCCTTCAGGGCCGGCGAGCTCCAGACCGTCCGCACCCTGCAGGGTGCCCACGACGACTGCGTCCGCGGCGGTGGTGCTCAGGTCACCTTCGGTGAGGGCCAGCTTCGGGGCTGTCACGTGCTGCTCCTGGGTTGTGCGTGGTAGGGCTGCTCGGAATCGTGACCCATGCTAAAGGTCCGATGGTCCACCAATGCCGACGCCCGCCCCGTTCGGCGGCAATGCGTGACGTTCACAGTTGCTGACGGTGGCGATTCGCCCGTTTCACGCATCAGTCGACCGGGTGGTTACGGCCGGATGCCGCATCTGCGAATGTGTACCGGTGACCCACACGCCTCGCGAGATCGTTGTCACGGTCGCGCTCGGTCTTCCCGCGGTGCTCGGTGCGGGGGTCTTCGCCGGATTCGCCCCAGCCGCAGGTCTTGCGGGCTGGTGGCTGCTCCCGGCGCTGGCCATTTCCGCATTGGCCGCTTTGTGCTCGGCTTTCTCGACCGCCGACCAGTCCCGTGCCTACCCAGATGCCGCCGGTGGCTACGGATACGTGCGCGCGCAGCTCGGCATCTGGCCCGCACGGATGACGGCGAGCGCCCACCTTGTCGGCCGGTGCGCGATGGCGGCGGCGGTGGCGTTGATGTTCGGCGCGTACGTGGTGCCGGACCAGCCGATGATCGGCGCGCTCGCCCTCGTCGTGGCCACGGCGCTGCTCGGCGCGGTGGGTTTCCGCTTCACCGTCGGTGTCAGCGTGCTGGTGTCGTTGGTCGTTCTCGGTGTACTGGCGCTGGTCGTCGCGTCGAGCTTCTCGATCGAGCCGGTGCCGTCGGCGGGGGAGACGGGCGCGGTCAACGAGCTCGTCGGCGTCGCGGGCCTGATGTTCATGGCCTTCGCCGGCTTCGAACGCATCTCCGCCCCGCACCGAGGTGAGCAGCCACACTCGCCGTCCGTGCTGAAGATCGCGATTCCGGTCCTCATCGGACTGTCGTTCGCCGTCTATCTGGCTGTGGGCGCCGGAGTGCTCCGCCAGCTCGGCGGCGCGCGCCTCGCGTTGTCGCCCGCCCCGCTGCGAGACGCGCTCGCCGCCGCGGACGCGTCCGCGTTGATGCCGCTCGTACAGATCGGCGCGGCGGTGGCCGGTGTGGCCGCACTGCACTTCGTTCTCGCGTCCGCGCACCGCACGTTGACCGGACTGGCCGAGGACGGCGATCTGCCGACGCGCCTCAAGCCCGGTGTGCTGTCGCTCGTCCTGGTCGTCGCCGCTGCACTCGTCACAGCCCTCATGCCAATTGCGACCGCACTGGGCGTGGCGGCGTGCGCGACGTTGTTCTACTACGCCTTCACAAACGCGTCGGCGCGAGTGCTGTTGCAGAACGACCGCACGTGGCCCATGCGCACCGCTTGTCTCGGACTGGGGCTTTCGGTGCTGCTCGCGATGAGCCTGCCGGTGCCCGCGTTGCTCATCTCCCTCGCGGGACTGGGCGCGGGCACCGGTCTCATCGGCCTCACGGCGTCCCTCAGAACGTCACTGAAAGGAAAACGAGCAGCGTCACCGCAACACACACCGCAAGCCCGATGACGCGACCGTTGTTCGACGGGCCGTTCTTGCTGATGCCGTAGTACCCGGCCAGGAAGAAGACGGCGAGGAACACCGCGCCGACGATGCCGCCGACACCACCCAGCACCCAGCCGTCCAGAAGCGTCACGCCGGTGCCCAGAACGAGCAGCGCGGCCTGCAGCACGGTGCGCACGTCAGCGCCCGTTGAAGATCGTTCCCCCTCGGTCATGAGCGGGGACTCTATCGAGTCCCGCATCCAGGGTCACTTAGTAGGACGTCCGAGTTTTGGGAAGACGATTTTCCGTATCCCGACCTGCGGGTTACCGTGCTCACATGACGAGCGAGTTGCCTTTCACCCGGACTCCCCACCCGCACCCGGCGACCCCGGAGCGCGTAGCGGAGGTACTTGCCAAGCCGGGCTTCGGGCAGCACTTCACCGACCACATGGTGACGATCCGCTGGAACCGCGAGAAGGGCTGGCACGACGCTGAAGTCGGCCCCTACAGCTCTCTCTCACTCGACCCCGCGGCAATGGTGCTGCACTACGGCCAAGCGATCTTCGAAGGGCTCAAGGCCTACCGCCAGCCCGACGGTTCGATCGCGTCCTTCCGCCCTGAGGCCAACGCCGAGCGCTTCCGCTCGTCGGCCCGCCGCATGGCGATGCCCGAACTTCCCGACGAGCTCTTCCTGGAGTCCGTCCGGCAGATCCTCGCGGTCGACCACCGCTGGGTGCCGTCGGCAGAGGAGGAGTCCCTCTACCTGAGGCCGTTCATGATCTCCACGGAGAAGGGCCTCGGCGTGCGACCCGCGTCCGAGTACCTGTACGTGCTGATCGCCTCGCCCGCCGGCTCCTACTTCGCGAGCGGCGTCCGCCCGGTGAGCGTGTGGCTCTCGACCGAGTACGTCCGCGCCGCCCCCGGTGGCACCGGCGCCGCCAAGTTCGCCGGCAACTACGCCGCGTCCCTCGTGGCGCAGGCGCAGGCCGCCGAAAAGGGCTGCGACCAGGTCGTCTGGCTCGACGCTGTGGAGCGCCGCTGGGTCGAGGAGATGGGCGGCATGAACCTGTTCTTCGTCTTCGGAGACAAGGTCGTCACCCCCGAGCTGACCGGCACGCTGCTGCCCGGCATCACCCGGAGCTCGCTGCTGCAGCTGGCCTCCGACCTCGGCCTGTCCGTGGAGGAGCGCCGCATCTCGACCGACGAGTGGGAGAAGGCCAACGCCTCCGGTGAGCTCACCGAGGTCTTCGCCTGTGGCACGGCCGCGGTCATCACGCCGGTCGGCCACGTCAAGCACGCTGGCGGCGAGTTCGACGTCGCCGGCGGCGGAACCGGGTCGGTGACGATGAAGCTGCGCGAGCGCCTGACCGGCCTCCAGCACGGCCACGTCGCCGACGCCCATGGCTGGATGACCACCCTGCACTCATAGGGCTGAGCTAAGCGATCACCAGTACGGCCAGAAGCGCGATTTCGGCGGCAGCACCGAGCACATCACCGGTGATGCCGCCGAAACGCTTTCCGGTGTGCTTCACCAGCAACCACACCAGCGCACCGGCGACGACGACGGCGACGACCGCCCGCCACCCGAGCGGAATCGCCGCAGCAGCAAGCACCACCCACGTGCCGACGACCAGCATTGGATGCTGTGTACCGGCGACAAGTGCGCCCAGCCCTTCAGGCCGTGCAGCGGGCACACCACGCATGCAGCAGATGCCGAACGCCGCCCGGCTTGTCGCGAATGCGAGCACGACGACGCCCCAGTGAGCGTGGGGGAGCGCGGCGGCCTGCGCTCCCAGCACGACGATGAGCGTGACGACGCCGAACGGCCCGGCGCCGCCGTCCTTCATGACCTGAAGCGCGCGCTCCGGCGGCCCGTAGCAACCGAGTCCGTCTGCAGTATCCGCGAGCCCGTCGAGGTGCATACCGCGTGTGGCCAGCGCGACGACACCGACGACCAAAAACCCGGCTACCAGCGCCGATATATTGGATACAGACAGCAATGTGAGCACGCCGACGACGAACGCGCCGAGCAACAGGCCGACAACCGGTGTGTATGCAATGGCCCGCCCTGCTGCCTTGCGATCGACGTCGTCGACGTGCAACGGCAAGACCGTCAGCCACGACAGTGCCAGTTTCAAGGGCAGGGCGAGCTTCATTCCTTGTCGCTGATGCCGGCGCTTTCGAACGTCGCCATCTCCGCGAGCACCTTCACCGCCGCGATCAGCAACGGCAGCGCCGCCACCGCACCGGACCCCTCGCCGAGCCGCATCTCGAACTCCAGCAGAGGCTTCAGGTTCAGGTGCCCGAGCGCGATCGCGTGCGCGGGCTCAAGCGACTGGTGCCCTGCCACCCACCACTCGCGCGCACCCGGTGCCAGTTCCTCCGCGACGACAGCGGCCGCTCCCACGACGACGCCGTCGAGCACCACCGGAGTCCGTCGCACGGCCGCCTGCGCCAGGAACCCGGCCATCGCCGCCAGGTCGGCACCACCGGCCGTGGCCAGCAGCGCGATCGGGTCGCTGATCACCAGACGGGCCCGGCGCAGCGCGTCCCGGATCGCCGCCGTCTTGCGCATCCACGCCTGGTCGTCGATCCCGGTGCCGCGCCCGACGACCGCGACCGGCTCCGATCCGGTCAGCGACCCGATCAGCACGGCCGCCGGAGTCGTGTTGCCGAGGCACTGAAATGGCACTGGTGCCTTCGAAATCAGGATTGATCATTCGTTCAACCCCTGGGCCGTTCGTGTCCGGCGTGGTGTCTCCGCGATGGCGGAGA
>NZ_VSRL01000160.1 GCF_012184385.1 Lentzea indica | reverse complement strand
TCCCCTGCGGCACGGGCTCCGGTCACCGCGAGCGCGGCCGCGGGGATCGCGCGAACCGGGTCGACGTCGGCGAGCCGCATCGCCTCACGTGCGGCTTGTAACGCGGAACCGGGCGCCATGATGACCAATGTGCCAGGTATCAACGCCGGGCGCGGCGGCATCGGTTGGGCGGAAGCTCACTGCGGAGGCTGAAGTGAAGAAGCACGACGAAGACCAGGTCGAGCACGACACGCTCGTCGTGGACCTCACCGAGATCGACGCCGTCGGGTCGGTGCTCGACGACCTCGGGATCGTGGTCTCGCACACCGAGAAGCTGGAGGTGTTCGACCTCGCGCTGCTCAAGCTCACGCTCGGAGGCGAGGAGCTCACCGACATCGACCCGGTGCTCGCCGAGCTGCGCGCCCGGTTCGCGGGACGATGCGCCGGCTGGTCGCCGCTCCTGGGCAAGAACCGGAGGATGGCGAGCGTGTTCGGCGCGTACCCGCAGACCAAGAGCATGAGCGTCTGGGATCCGCTCGCCGCCGACAAGGACTCGCTGCGCCCCTTCACCGGCAGCGACGGCACGGGCGTGCGGGTCGGCCTGCTCGACACCAGGATCTACAACCATCCCGCCCTGGCAGGGAGCCGCATCGTCGCTCCCGACCCCGCCACCAGGTTCGACAAGGTGCCGGGCAAGCAGTACACCGTCGAGGACGGGCACGGCGTGTTCACCGCCGGCCTCATCCTGCAGCAGGCACCGGGAGCCACCCTCGTCGCCAGGCACGCGCTGGGTTCCGACGGCAAGGCCTACGCGTGGGACGTGGTGACGATGCTCGCCGAGTTCCTGAAGGACAGGCAGGAGGACCGGGTCCAGCTGCTGGTGCTGGCCAGCGGCTGCCGCAACACCCTCGACGGCCGCCCGCCGCTGATCGTCGAGCGCGCGATGGAACGGCTCAGCGCGCACATGATGGTCGTGGCCGCCGCCGGCAACCACGGGATCGTCGAAGGCATGTCGTCCGACGTCCACACCACCCGGAACTCGGCGACGTGGCCGGCCGCACTCCCCCGCGTCGTCGCCGTCGGGGTCGCCGGTGCGAACTACAGCCCTGATCTCCCGTGGGTCGACTGCGTCGTCGATCTCGGTGAGGACGCCCGGTTCGTCAGCACGTTCCTAGAAGACGCCGACGTGAAGATGATCGACGACGCTTCGGATCCCGATTTCTCCCAGGGTTACGCGTCCTGGGTGGGCACGTCCTGCGCCGCGGCGTACGTCGGTGGCACCGTGGCCGCGAAGATGGCGGCAGGTGGCCACAAGACCGCTTATGAGGCGCTGGACGACGTCTGCGCCGGACCCACCGTGCGGAAGTTCGACTGGACGTTCCGAAAGGACGGATGACGGCGCATACTCGGCCGATGGAACCGGCCGAGAGGCTGGCCGCGCTTCGTGCGGCAGTGCTGGACGGGCCCGGTGTCACGGACCGCGACCTGCGCAAGGCCGCGGCCTCCGGCACCGCGCCCGGAGCGTGGGCCGGTTACGTCCGGTCGGTGCGAGAAGCCTCCTACCGAGTGTCCGAAGAGGACATCGCGGCGTTGAAAGCCGAGGGGTTCGGCGAGGAGGAGATCTTCGAGGTCACCGTCGCCACGGCCGTGGGTGCCGCCGTCGACCGGCTCGAGGCCGGTCTCCGTGCCGTGGCGGAGTCATGAGACTCGGCGTGCTGGAGCACGGACACGGCAGGGCCGCCCGGTGGTTCCAGAAGATCGTGGTCACGCTCATGAGGCACGAGGTGGACGACGTCGTCAAGACGGCGATGCACCGGCCCGGCTTCTTCGGCAGGCCTTTCCTCGCCTACGGACAGGAAGTTCTGCGCGGGCCGTCGTTCTGGACGGCCGCCGAGCGCGAGCACCTCGGCGCGGTTTCCTCCGAGCTCAACGAATGCCCGTTCTGCGTGCGGGTGCACACCGAGACCGCGCGCCTGGCGGGACACCGGGACGTGCGACCTGAGCTGGCCGCCGTGATCAGCTTCATCACGCTGCTCAACCGCGGCGAGGTCACGCCGGCCGACGCGGCGGCGGTGCGCGCGGCCGGGGTGCCTTCGGAGGCCTTGGTGGAGGCGTTGCACGTGAACGCGGTGTTCAACATCGTCAACCGGATGGGCAACGCGTTCGGCTGGAGCTGGGACTCCGACGACCACGTGCGGGTCGCGGCACGGGTGATCCAGCGAACCCGCTATCGGTTGCCAGGACTCGTGTTGCGGTGACGCCGTGCGGCCGTCCGGCCACGGCCTGCGACCGTTGAGCCGAACGAGTAAGGCCGAAAGGCCCGTCAATGTAACGGCTGATCGGCGTAGCTTCGACGGGTCTTTGCGTCGACCACGCACGCCCCGGAGGAACGCGATGAAGCGGTCCACGACTCTCCTGTCCGCATTGGTCCTCGTCTTCGGCGGCATGGCGGCGGCACCCGCCGCGGCCGCCCCCAACGACGATCCGCTCGACGTCTACGTCGCCGAGGTGACACCTCAGCAAGCGGGGGAACTTTCCAGACAAGGCTTCGACGTCGCGGGCGCCAAGGCGTCCGGTGACAAGGTCGAGGTCGAACTCGTGCTCGCCGGCAGCCAGCAGAATGAGCTCGCCAGGCGCGGCGTCGACGCGCAGGTCAAGAAGAACAAGGACGGCAAGAGCGCCAGGCAACTCGCCGCCGAGCAGGCCGTGAACGGGTTCACCGTGTGGCGGTCGTTCGACGAACCGGGCGGGATCCGCGACCAGATGTACACGTTGGCGCGCAACAACCAGAACCTCGTCAAGCTCGAGGTGCTCGGCAAAACCGCGCAGGGGCGCGAGATCATCGCGCTGAAGGTGACGCAGGGCGCCAACGGGCAACGCGACGGCAGCAGGCCCGCGGTGTTGTACTCGTCGACGCAGCACGCCCGCGAGTGGATCAGCACCGAGGTGAACCGCAGGCTGCTCAACCACTACGTGAACCGCTTCAAGGCGGACGACCAGGAGATCAAGGACCTCCTCAAGAAGACCGAGCTGTGGTTCGTGCTCGTCGCCAACCCGGACGGCTACCAGTACTCCTTCGACACGGAACGCCTGTGGCGCAAGAACCTGCGCGACAACGACGGCAACGGGCAGATCACCGTCGGTGACGGCGTGGACCCGAACCGCAACTTCGACGAGCACTTCAACTACGACAACGAGGGCTCGTCGTCCGCGACCGCGAGCGAGACCTACCGCGGGCCAGGCGCGGCCTCCGAGCCGGAGACCAAGGCCATGCAGGGGCTGCTGGACCGGATCAAGCCGAAGTTCCAGTCGAACTGGCACTCCGCCGGTGAGTGGATCCTCTACCCGCAGGGCTGGCAGACCGGCTCGCCCGAGGCCGACAACCCGATCTACGTCGCGCTGGCCGGCACCGACGCCACGCCCGCGATCAAGGGGTTCGACCCAGGCATCAGCTCCGACGAGCTGTACGTGACGAACGGCGAGACCACCGACTACGCCGACAGCCGCAACGGCACCGTGGCGTTCACACCGGAGCTCAGCGAGGGCTGCGACGGCTGTGGCTTCATCTTCCCGGACGACGAGACGCTCGTGGAGGCCGAGTTCCAGAAGACGCTGCCGTTCTCGCTGTCGCTGGCGAAGTCCGCACCGGACCCGGCCAACCCGAAGTCGAGCGTCGGCATCGACGCGAAGCCGTTCTACCTCGACCAGGCCGACGCCGACCAGGAGAACAGTCCACTGTCCATGTTGGACTTCACGTTCGCCGAGTCGTACGGCGACCCGCAGGAGGTCCGGGTACTGGCGAAGAAGTCGCTCGGCGCCGTGACCGCGAAGTGGCAGATCGGCAACGGGCCGGTGCAGAGCGCGCCGACGACCGAGTGGACCGGTGGCGAGCGGTACAGCGCCGGCAACGCGAACTACTACCACGTCGTGCGCGGCACAGTGACCGGGACGAACCCCGGTGACCAGGTCAAGGTGTGGTTCGAGGGCGGCGGGCAGACGAGCGGCGCGTTCACCTACCGCGCCGTTTCCGAGACGAACAACAAGGTGCTCGTCCTGGCCGCGGAGGACTACACCGGTGCCTCGCCGGCGCAACCCGGCGTCACCGCACCGAAGTACGTGTCGTACTACACCGACGCGCTCAACGCCAACGGCATCGCCAGCGACGTGTACGACGTGGATGCCCACGGTCGCACGGCACCCGACGCGCTCGGGGTACTCAGCCACTACGAGGCCGTCGTCTGGTACACCGGCGACGACATCATCACCCGCGAGGCGGGCTGGGGTCCCGGCAACGCGTCCAGCCTGGCGCAGACCGAGCTGTTCGAGATCCGCGACTACCTCAACGAAGGCGGCAAGGTGCTCTACACCGGCAAGTACGCCGGGCACCAGTACGCCGGCGGGCACGGCACGCAGCGCTACGACCCGTTCGAGAACAAGCAGTGCAGCACGCTGCCCGACGTCGACCTGCGGTGCCGCCCGCTGTCCGGTTCCGGCGACGGCGTGAACGACGTCATCGAGTACTGGTTCGGCGCCTCCATCATCAACGAGGGCGCGGGCCAGGATCCGGAGACCGGCGACACGTTCCCCGTCACCGGTGTCGCCAACCCGCTCACCGGCGTCTCCTTGAGCCTCAACGGGACCGACAGCGCCGGGAACCAGGACCACACAGCGTCGTTCCTGACGACGAGTGGCCTGCTCCCGGTGAACCAGTACCCGCAGTTCGCCAGCGACGTCACCGCGGCCTGGGACCGCCCCGGCGGTCCGTTCAAGCCGCACACCGGCGACTTCTACATGTACTCGCAGATCAGTGACGTGTCGTACAAGCGGCTGACGCGCACGATCACCGTGCCGCAGAGCGGCGCCCAGATGTCGTTCTGGACGTCATACGACACGGAGGTCGCGTGGGACCACCTGTTCGTCGAGGCCCGCACAGCGGGTGGGAGCAACTGGACGACGCTGCCCGACCTCAACGGGCACACGACGACCACACCAGGGGACAGCTGCCTGGCGGGTTGGCGTGACCTGCACCCGCACCTCGACCACTACCAGACGCTCAACGCCGACGGCACCTGTTCGCCGTCCGGCTCTACGGGTGGTGTCTGGAACGCGTCGTCCGGCGGGTCCGGTGGCTGGCAGCAGTGGAACGTCGACCTGTCCGCCTACGCGGGCAGCCAGGTCGAGCTCTCGATCGCCTACGCGAGCGACTGGGCCGTGCAGGGCCTGGGCGTGTTCGTCGACGACATCATCGTCACGACCGGTGAAGGCTCGACGTCGTTCGAGTCCGGTTTGGACGGTTGGGCCGTCACCGGTCCGCCCGCGGGCAGTGCGCCCAACGGCAACAACTTCACCCGCACCACGTCCGCCGGGTTCCCCGAGGGCGCCGTGGTGAAGACCGCCGACACCCTGTACTTCGGGTTCGGCTTCGAGGGCATCACCGACGCCGCGACCGCAACGAGGTGATGGGGAGGTCGATGCAGTACCTGATCGGCTGATCAGGCACTTCCAGACGGGCGGCGTGGTCTCCGGACCGCGCCGCCCGCGCCATTCCCGTGACCTTCACCCCGCAGAACGCCGTGAGCAGGCCTAACATGGAGGCATGGGCACCAACACCCTGGAACTGACCGACGAGGAACTGATCCTCCTCAGGCACGCGTTGCGCCACTACCTCTCGGAGTTCGGCCACGAAGAGGCCGACATCCTGCGGAAGGCCCGAGCGCTGCTCGGCAAGCTGCCAGAGCCGGCCGCCAGGTAGCCGGCAGCGTCACCGACCTCGACGGGCGCCGTCGAGCGATCCCACGTGGCCAGGACCGGAATCAGCTGGTCAGCCCGCGGCCCCGATCGCCTCGTCCAGGATGCTCAAGCCCAACGCCAGCTCCTCCTCCGACGCGGTCAGCGGCGGCGCGATCCGGAACACCCCGCCCATCCCGGGGATCTGCACGATGTTCATGTGCAGCCCCAGATCCAGGCACTTCTGGGTGATCGGCGCGCTCAGCCCCTCGTCCGCGATCTCCAGCCCCACCAGCAGCCCGCGCCCGCGGACGTCGGACACCAGCGAGTGCCGTGCCGCGATGTCGTCCAACCCGTTGCGCAGGAACGCACCCAGCTTGGCGGCGCGCTCGTCCAGCCGTTCCTCGATCAGCACGTCCAGCACGGTGTTGCCGACGGCGGCGACCAACGGATCCGACACGTGCGTGGTGAAGAACAGGTAGTTCCTGGCGTGCGCTTCCTCCTCGATCTCGGCCGAGGTGATCACGGCGGCCAGCGGCAAGCCGGCGCCCAGCGTCTTCGACAACGTCAGGATGTCCGGCACGACACCGTCGCGCTCGAACGCGTACCAGGTGCCCGTGCGGCACAACCCGGTCTGAGCCTCGTCCAGGATCAGCAACATCCCGCGCTCACGGCACTTCGCCGACAACGCGGCGAAGTACCCCACCGGCGGTTCGAGAATCCCGCCAGAGCTGAGGATCGGCTCGACGATGCAGGCGGCCAAAGACCCGACCGACTGCGCGTCGATCAGTTCGAAGGCCAGGTCCAGCCGCGCCTGCCAGTCGGAGGCTGACGGCGCGGGGATCGCGAAGTTCCCCGGCGTCGCGGGCCCGTAGCCTTTGCGGCCCGCGCTGTAGGTCGCGGCCGCGGCGGCGGCCGTCATGCCGTGCCACGAGCGGGCGAACGCCACGACCTCGTGCTTGCCCGTAACGAGCTTGGCCATGCGCAGCGCGGCCTCGTTCGACTCGGCACCGGTGGTCAGCAGCTGCACCTTCGACAACGGCTCCGGCAACGTCCGCGCGAGCCGCCGGGCGAGATCGACCACCGGGCGGCTGAGCATGCCGCTGAACAGGTGGTCGAGGTTCGCGATCTGGCGGCGGACGGTCTCGACGATGCGCGGGTGCGAGTGGCCGAGGATCGCGCTCATCTGGCCGGACGTGAAGTCGAGGACGCGCCGGCCGTCCTCGGTGAACAGGAAGCTCCCCGACGCGCTGTCGATGATCTCGCGCGTGAACGTGCCGCCGTAGCGGACGAGGTGGCGGTCGACATCGTCCCAGAAGGCGTCACTGAAGGTGTCCATGCGAAGGACGCTACGAGCGGATGAGCATCAGGTCTATCTCACAATTCCACGCTCGCTGTTCGGAAATGCCGAACAAGACAACACTGCACAGCATGACGCTGAACCCGTGGCGCCTGCGCCTGCTCAGCCAGCTCGACGCGCTGGGCACCGTGCGGGCGGTGGCACAGGCCGCCAACCTGAGCGCTTCGAGCGTGTCCCAGCAGCTCGCGGTGCTCGAAAGCGAGACGCGCACGCAGTTGCTCGAACGGACCGGGCGGCGCGTGCGGCTGACGTCGGCGGGGCTGATCCTCGCGCGGCGGGCGCGGTCGATCCTCGACCAGATGGACGCCGTCGAGGCCGAGCTGCGCGACCTCAGCCAGGAACCGTCCGGCCTCATCCGGCTGGGCGGGTTCCAGAGCTCGATCCACACGCTGGCCGTTCCGGCGATCCAACGACTCGGCCACCCGCACCTGCACGTCGAACTGGTCGAGCTCGAACCGCACGCGAGCATGCCCGCGCTGCTGGCCGGCGAGGTGGACGTGATCATCACGACCACCGACTTCGTCGAACTGCCTGTGCCGCAGGACATCGACGTCGTGCCGCTCGGCCAGGACCCGATCGTGCTGGTCACGCCACCGAATCACCCTGCGGCCGACATCGGCCACTGCAAGGACGAACCGTGGGCGTTCGACATTCCCGGCTCGTACATGGCGAACCTCGCCACGCGGCTGTGCCGGCAGGCCGGATTCGAGCCTCGGGTGGTGGGCAGGTTCAGCAACTACATGCTGACGCTCAAGCACGTCGAGGCAGGACTGGCGGTCGCGGTGCTGCCCGCGCTGGCCGTCGACCGGCGGTTCGACGTGGTCACGAAGGAGCTGCCCGTGACCAGAAGGATCACCGCCGCCGTGCGCCGCGGCTCGCGCGCCGCGATCACCGTCGTGCTCGACGCACTGCATACTCGGTCGCAGTCGGACGAGAGGGTGACACGGTGAGCAAGCGCGTGACGATCAACGATGTCGCGCGGACCGCCGGGGTCTCGCGGCAGACGGTGTCGCGGGCCCTCAACGACAAGGGCGAGATCGACGGCAGCACCAAGCAGCGGGTCCTGGACGCGGCGCGCGAGCTCGGCTACCGGCCGAGCCGGTTCGCCCGCGGACTCGTGCGGCAGGACACCACCACGATCGGGCTCGTCATCCCCGACCTGCTCAACCCGTTCTTCACCGAGGTCGCCGCCGGGGCGCTGGAGGCCGCACGCGCACGCGGCTGGCACGTGATCGTCTACGACACCGCCGACAGCATCGACGAGGAGCGCGGCACGCTCGAGGTCATCGTGTCCCAGGTGGACGCCGTGGTCGGCTACTTCAGCCTGGACGAGGCCGAGCTCGACCGTCACCTGAGCGGCATCCCCGCCGTGCTGATCGGGCGCGAGCACCGGACACCGAGGTTCAGCTCGATCCGCGTCGAGGGCGCGACGGGCGTCCGGGAGGCCGTCGACCACCTCGCCTCCCAGGGTCACCTGCGGATCGGCATGCTCGACCACGCGAGTCGCGCCGGACAGAGCGTCCGGCGCAAGTGGTTCACCGACGCGATGAACGCGCACGGGCTGAACGCCGACGCCGTCGGGAACGCCGTGCAGTCGGTCGACGGGGGCGCCGCGGCACTGCACGAACTGCTCGCCGAGCATCCCGATCTGACCGCCGTGTTCACGTTCAACGACATCATCGCCATCGGCGCGCTGAAGGCCGCCCGGTGGCTCGGGCGGGCGGTGCCGGACGACCTCGCCGTGATCGGGTTCGACGGCCTGCAGCTCGGCGCGGTCGTCCATCCGGCGTTGACCAGCGTCGCGCTCGACACCCGGCGGGTGGGCGCGCTCGCAATCGAGCAGGCGGGCAGGCTCCTGGCGGGCGAAACGCAGCTGCCCGACGAAGAACTGCAGGTCAACGCCGTTCTTTTGGTGCGCGAGTCAGCCTGACCCCTTGACAGCGTCACACGTTCGTCACATGCTTCGCAGGAAGCCGTGAACGTTCACGGGAGCGCTCACGGGGGTCCCCGCTGAAGCAGTGAAGGGCTGAAGATCTTGTCGTACATCGAGGAGATGGGTCCCGGCACCAGAGCGTTGCCGCCGCGTGCGTTCTTCACCTCCGACGCAGCCTCGTTACCGCTGAACGGGGACTGGCGCTTCCGCCTGTCACCGCACGCGAACGCGCCGCTCGGAGCGGAGAGCGACGACTTCGACGACAGCGGCTGGGACACGATCAGCGTGCCGGGGCACTGGCAGTTGCAGGGCCACGGCTCGCCCGCGTACACCAACGTGCCCTACCCGTTCCCGGTCGAACCGCCGTTCGTGCCGTCCGAGAACCCGACCGGTGACCACCGGCTGGTGTTCGACCTGCCGCCGGACTGGCCGGACGAACCCGCTGTCCTGCGCTTCGACGGCATCGACTCGTGCGGGCGGGTGTGGCTCAACGGTGTCGAGCTCGGCGTGACGCGCGGCAGCAGGCTGCCCACCGAGTTCGAGGTAGGCCACCTGCTCCGTCCACATCGGAACGTACTGGTCGTGCGCGTGCACCAGTGGTCGTCCGGCAGCTATCTCGAAGACCAGGACATGTGGTGGATGTCCGGGATCTTCCGCGCCGTCACGCTGTTGTCGCGGCCGCGTGGTGGTGTCGCGGACTATCAGCTGAACGCGTCCTACGACCATGTCTCCGGTCTCGGCACGCTGTCGGTCGAAGGTGCCGGGCTGATGGTCACCGTCCCGGAGCTGGGCGTTCACGATCTTCTCCACGGGCAGTCCTTCTCGGTGCCCGTGGAGCCGTGGAGCGCGGAGAGTCCCCGGCTGTACGACGGTTTCGTGCACACCGCCGTGGAACGGGTTCCTGTGCGGATCGGGTTCCGGACCGTCGCGATCGAGGACGGCGTGCTCACGATCAACGGTGCACGGGTCGTGTTCCGCGGCGTGAACCGGCACGAGCACCATCCCCGGTTCGGCCGTGCCGTGCCACGGGAGTTCGCTCTCGCCGATGTTCTGCTGATGAAGCAGCACAACGTCAACGCGGTGCGCACGAGCCACTATCCGCCTGACCCGTACTTCCTGGAACTGTGCAACGAGTACGGCCTGTGGGTCATCGACGAGTGCGACCTGGAGACCCACGGGTTCGGCGAACTGGGCTGGGTCGGCAACCCGAGCGACGACCCACGCTGGGCCGAGTCCTATCTGGACCGGATGCGCCGCATGGTGGAACGGGACAAGAACCACCCGTCGATCGTGCTCTGGTCGCTGGGCAACGAAGCCCACACGGGCCGCAACCTCGCTGCCATGGCGAACTGGACCCGCGAACGCGACCCGTCCCGTCCGGTGCACTACGAAGGCGACGTCGACTGCGAGTACGTCGACGTGTACAGCCGCATGTACGCCTCGCACGAGGAAGTCGACCAGATCGGGCGTGAGAACAGCCGAGGCCTGCCGTTCGTGCTGTGCGAGTTCGCGCACGCGATGGGCAACGGGCCGGGCGGGATGCTCGAGTATCGCGAGCTGTTCGAGCGTTACCGGCACGTGCAGGGCGGGTTCATCTGGGAGTGGATCGACCACGGGCTGGAGCGCGACGGGCACTTCGTTTACGGCGGCGACTTCGGTGAACCGCTGCACGACGGCAACTTCGTGATCGACGGCCTGGTGTTCCCCGACCGCACGCCGTCGCCGGGCCTGGTGGAGTTCGCCAAGGTCTTCGAGCCGGTGCGGATCATCGAGTCCGCTTCCGCGATCCGGATCGCCAACCTCTACGACCACGTGTCGCTGGACCACCTGCGGTTCGACTGGGTGTACGAGGACAACGGTGTGGAGGTGGCGTCGCGCTCTCTCGAGGTGCCTTCTGTCCTTGCCGGGCAACACGCCGACGTCACGCTGCCCACCCTGCCCGCGGTCACTGGCGAGGGCTGGCTGACCGTCCGAGCAACGCTGGCGACGGCCACGAGCTGGGCCGACGCCGGCCACGTCGTCGCACGAGGCCAGATCTCCGTCGTCGAGGCCGAACCCGTCACACCGGTCAGCGGGGTGGAACTCGTCGGCCATGGCGACGTGCTGTGGCTGGGGCCCGGCGAGTTCGACCCGGTGACGGGCCTGCTGACCCGGATCGGTGAGTACCACGTCGAAGGCCCGCGACTCGACCTGTGGCGGGCACCGATCGACAACGACCGCGGCTTCGGCAAGACGACGGAACAGGTGTGGCGCGAGGTGGGCCTGCACCGGCTGCAACACCGTGTCTCCGAAGTCGACGTCCAGGAGACCACGCTGGTCGTGCGGACGCGGGTGGCGCCGCCGGCCCAGGGCTTCGGCATGCTCGCCGACTACCACTGGACCGCTGACGGCGACCGGCTGCGCCTGCGGGTGGACATCACCCCCGACGGCGAGTGGCCCTGCCCGCTCCCCCGTCTCGGCCTGCGACTCGCACTGCCCGGCGAGCTGGGCGACGTCGAGTGGTTCGGCGCCGGCCCCGGCGAGGCGTACGCGGACAGCCGCCAGGCCGCCAGGATCGGCCGTTTCTCGTCCACTGTGGACGCGCTCCAGACCCCGTACGTCTTCCCGCAGGAGAACGGCAACCGAGCCGACGCACGCTGGCTGCGGCTCACCTCGGGAGGTCGTGGCGTCAGGGTCGACGGCGAGCCGGTGTTCGACTTCACCGCCCGCCGCTGGACCACCGAGGACCTCGACGCCGCACAACACACCGTCGACCTGGTGCCCAGCGATCATGTCCACCTGAACCTCGACCTCGCCCAGCACGGGCTGGGCACGGCGTCGTGCGGGCCGCCCCCGCTGCCGCAGTACCGGCTGCACGCCCAGAAGGCGACGTTCTCGCTCACCTTCACGCCGCTGCCCTGACCGTTCCACCATGTGGACCCGGCCGGAACCCCGCCTACGCTCGGAAGGAGACTTGATCGAGGAGGGGTTCCGTGCCGCGGAAGTCAGAGCCGTTGCGGAAACTGGGCTTTCTCACCATCGGGCTGTTCGACGAGCACGACCCCGGTGCGGGCCACCGGTCCACGCTGGACGTCATCGCGCTGGGCGAGGAGCTCGGGTTCGACAGCGCGTGGGTGCGGCACCGGCACCTGCAGTTCGGGATCTCCTCGCCGATCGCGTTCCTGGCGGCGGCCTCCCAGCGGACCAGCCGGATCAGCCTCGGCACCGCGGTCATCCCGCTGGGCTGGGAGAACCCGCTGCGGCTCGCCGAGGACCTGGCGACGGTCGACGTGCTGTCCGGCGGCAGGCTCAACCCGGGGGTGAGCGTCGGGCAGCCGATGCACTACGACGACGTCAAGCACGCGCTCTACCCGCAGACCGCGGACGTCGAGGACTTCAGCTACGACCGTTTGCAGCGGCTGCTGGACTTCGTGCGCGGCGAGAAGGTCACGGACTTCAGCGGCACCAGGGGCATCGAGGTCTTCTCCGACCGCGTGCAGCCGCACTCACCCGGCCTGAGCGAACGGATGTGGTACGGCGGCGGGAGCTTGCGGTCGGCGAGGTGGGCCGGTGAGCACGGCCTGAACCTGCTGTGCAGCAACGTGGTGCAGGCCGAGGAGTCGGAGGACTTCGCCGAGATCCAGCTGTCGCACGTCCGGACGTTCCGGGAGCACGGCGGCGGACGGGTTTCGCAGGGCCTCGTGGTGATCCCGACCGACTCGGCCACGTCCGAGCAGCGCGCGAAGTACCAGGACTACGTGGACCAGCGCACGCCCAGGACCACCACCCCGTTCGGGCCGCGGCGGTTCATGTTCGCCCGCGACCTGATCGGCACGTCCGCCGAGATCGCCGAACAGCTCCACGCGCACCTCGCGTTCCAGGAGGTCGACGAGGTCGCGTTCGCGCTGCCGTTCAGCTTCGACCACGAGGACTACGTGCAGATCCTCACCGACATCGCCACGAAGCTGGGGCCGGAGCTGGGCTGGCAACCTGCTTGATCACAGGGCCCACCAGGTGTCCATGCGCGGCACCGCGGCCGTGTCGCCCTGTGCGACGCGGCCGGCGTGGAAGAGGAAACCGGCGATGCCCGCCGCGCCCTGCATCCAGCCGACACCGGGTGGCAGCAGCGGGTCGTCGTCGCGGTGCTCGATGAACCGCCAGCAGACGCCGGATCCGTCCGGAATCGCCCGCTCGACGAGGACATCGGCGAGGTGCAGCGCGAAGTCCGTGTGCTGACCCGAGTCAAGGAGCACGTCGCCCGCACCGGCGGTGCCGCAGCAGCGGCCGTCGTTGTCCCAGAAGCCCGGATACCGCCGTTCGGGCAGGCCGGAGACGCGGACGCTGTGCAAACAACGGCTACGCCAGTCCTCCACCGGAGCACCTGCCACTTCGGACACGCCGGCATGCCGCAACGCGGGCCACAGCAACGAGGTTCCGGTCGGGCCGTGGCACCAGCCGTAGCTGAACGGCTCCATGTCGTCCAACAGGGGAATGCGATGCTGGACGCGGAAACCTCCGTCGCTCTGGTCAGCCAGGGCGACGAGGTGTTCGGCGCCCGCCGCGGCGGCTTCGACGAGGTCCGGGCGGCCGAACTCGGCACCGGCCAGGGCGAGCGCGGTCGCGATGCCCGACAGGCCGTGCGAGAAGTTCGGGAACTCGCGTTGCACGACACACGAACGCACCGGCACCACACGCCAGTTCAGGCCCGTCGGCACCTCTTCGCGTTCGGCCAGCAGGATCTCGGCGGACACCTTGGCGAGCCTCCTCGCGCCCGCCACACCGTGGCGCCGCGCCCACACCGCACCCAGCAGCACACCCGCCGTTCCCAGCGTCAGGTCCTGGGCACGGGCGCCGTCCAGGAAGTTCGGCGGCGAGTGCCACTCGTCCGCCCACCCGCCCGGTCCGGACAGTTCGAGGAGCCGGGCAACGGCCTCGTCGGCGCCGGGCGCCTCCAACGCCGTCAGTACGCCGACAGCACTGACCAGGCCGTCGAAGAAGTCGTGCTTGGTGGTCGTGGCGAGGCCGGCCAGGACCTGGCCGGCGATGGCGTCCGCGAGCCGCTGCTCCTCGGCCGTCCAGTCACGGCTCAACCGGATCTCGGCCAGCACATGGGCCAGTCCACCGACGCCCGCGTACATGCCGTCGCTGAGGACGGGATTCGGCTCCTCGCCGGCGGATGGCGGAATCCAGACAGCATCGTCGTACCGAACCTGATCCAGCACCCACCGCCAGGCAGCCTCGGCGGTCCCCCAGTACATCGCCATGGAACGATCATCCCACCGGTGGTGCCCGGCGCGCCGCCCAACGGACGATGGAGACCATGATCACCGACGCGCTCGGCGTTCTCGCCTGATCGCCGCGCATGATCTGGGAAGCTGGACCAGTGCGCGTGGCATTGCTGGGTCCGACGACCGTGGAGGCCGGGGACGGCACACCGGTCGACATCGGTGGTGCCCGAGTCCGCATGCTCCTGGCACGCCTCGCGCTCGACCCCGGCCGCCCCGTGCCGACGACCACCCTGATCGACGACCTGTGGGGCGAGAACCCTCCGGCGGACGCGTCGAACGCGCTGCAGTCGCTCGTGTCGCGGCTGCGGAAGGTCTGTCCTGACGTGACGCTGGAGCCGGGAGGCTACCGGCTCGGCATCGCGCGGGACGACGTCGACGTGTTCCGGTTCGAACGGCTGCGCGCCGCCGGGCGGCTGGACGAGGCGCTCGGGCTGTGGCGCGGTGAAGCGCTGGCCGACGTCCGGGAGGCGCCGTTCGCACACGCGGCGGCGGCAAGACTCGACGAGGCACGCCTGGCCGCAGAGGAAGACCGGTTCAAAACCGGCGAACTGGACGTTGCCGCGCTCACGGCGATGCACGAGAAGCACCCGCTGCGGGAACGGCTGGCCGGGTTGCTGATGCGGGCGTTGTGCGCGCAGGGCAGGCAGTCCGACGCGCTGCACGTCTACGCGGAGGTCCGCGGCAGGCTTTCCGACGAGCTGGGCGTCGACCCGTCACGGGAGCTGCAGGACATCCACCTCGCGGCACTGCGCGGAGAGCTCGGGCCGCGCCCGGTGGCCGACCGGTTGCCGGTGCGGCTCACCAGTTTCGTGGGACGAGAGGACGAGCTCGCGGAGATCGCGGGGCTGCTCGGTCAGGCCCGGCTGGTGACGCTGGTCGGGCCGGGCGGCGCGGGCAAGACGCGCCTGGCCACCGAGGTCGCCGCCCGGCATCCGTTGCACGGGAAGGGACGCGTGTGGTTCGCGCCGCTGGCCGGTGTGCGGGCCGCCGAGGACCTGGCCGGTGCGGTGCTCGGCGCGTTCGAGCTGAGCTTCGCCGGCGATCCGATGCGGCGGGCCGCTGAGGGCATGAACCGGATCGCCGAGGTGCTGGGCGCTGGCGAGTCGTTGCTGGTGCTGGACAACTGCGAGCACCTGATCAGCGCGGCGGCGCAGTTCACCGACGACCTGCTGCGACGGGTTCCCAACCTGCGAGTGCTCGCGACCAGCCGGGAACCGCTCGCGATCGACGGCGAGTCGCTGTGCCCGGTCGGACCGCTCAGCGTGCCCGACGGACAGGCTGACGTGTCCGGATTCGGCGCGGTGCGGTTGTTCCTGGACAGGGCGAGCGCGGTGAAGCCGGGCTTTCGGCTCGACGAGTCCACTGTGGACGACGTGAAGCTGATCTGCCGCAGGCTCGACGGCATGCCGCTCGCGCTGGAGCTGGCGGCGGCGCGGCTGCGGTCGATGACGGTCGGGCAGATCACCCAGCGCCTCGACGACAGGTTCCGGTTGCTGACCTCGGGCAGCCGCACGGCACTCCCCCGCCAGCGCACGCTGCGCGCCGTCGTGGAGTGGAGCTGGGACCTGCTGACCGAGGAGGAGCTCCGGCTCGCCAGAAGGCTTTCGGTGTTCCCCGCCGGCGCCGACCTCGCCGCGATCGAGGAGGTCTGTCTGCCGGACGCGCTGTACGTGCTCACGTCGCTGGTCGAGAAGTCCATTGTGGACGTGATCGAGCTCGACGCCGAGCCGCGGTACCGGATGCTGGAGACGATCAGGGTCTACGCGGCGGAGCAGCTCGAGGCGTCCGGCGAGAAGCGCGAGCTCGTGGACCGGTTCCGGCGGTACTACCGGGAGCTGACCTACAGGTGGGAGCCGCTCACCCGCACCGCGAGGCAGCTCGAGGCGATCGCGGTCTACGAGGCCGAGCAGGACAACATCGTGGCCGCGTTGCGCGGCGCGATCGACGACCGCGAGGCCGCGCTGGCGGCGGACCTGCTCGGGGGCGTCTTCTGGTACTGGATGGTCAAGGGCGACAACGAGCGCGCCCAGCTGTCAGTGCGCGATGTGCTCGCGATCGGGGACGACCTGCCGGCCGACGTCCTCGCCACGTTCAGGGCGATGCAGCTGATCATGACCGCGATTCCGGGCACGCCCGCCACGGCCGAGGCCGCGAAGGTCATCGACGACTGCGTGAACACCGGCGCCACCCAGAAGCACTCGTCGCTGGCGATCGCGCTGCCCATGCTCGCTTTCCTCAGCCTGAACCCGCACCTGGCGCGTCGCGAGGTGGAGCGGGCGGCGGCGAGCGAGGACGCGTGGGCACGGGCCGCGGCGGACTGGGCGTTGAGCTTCATCCTGGCTGACGAGGGTGATCTCGACGGCGCCGAGCTGGCCCGTGATCGCGCGTACGAGCAGTTCGTGGCCGTGGGCGACCGCTGGGGTTCGGCCATGACGCTGGGCATGAAGGCCGCGTTCGTCTCGCACACGGGCGACAACCACGCGGCGATCGAGCTGTACCAGCGCGGTCTCGCCGTGGCGCTGGAGCTGCGTTCCCAGGACGACGCCGTGCAGCAGCGCTGGCGGCTCGCCGTCGAGTACGCCAGGCTCGGCGACCACGCCGCCGCGGAACGCGAGGTGGTGGAGGCGGAGAAGTACGTCCGGGACATCGGCAACGACCAGATGTCCATCATGATCGGCTACGCGAAGGCCGAGGTCGTGCTCCGCGCCGGCCGGGTCGCGGAGGCTCGCGAGCTGAGCACGCAGTTCAAGCAGGCCGCGATGGCCTCGGTCGTGCTGGGCTCGTTCGTCACGGAGTGGTCGGCCCTGCTCGACGGGCGCATCGCGATGGCAGAGGGCAAGCTCGACGAGGCCGAAGCCCGCGTCGCGGTGGCGATCGGAACGACGTCCGACCGCGGCGACATGCCGGACCTGTCGACGGTGACGGAGATCCTCGCGCAGGTCCGGCACGCGCAGGGCCGCGACGCCGCGGCCACCAGGCTGCTGGCGCTCGCCCAGGCGTTCCGCGGACGCCTCGACCTCGGTGATCCCGACGTGCGGCGGCTGGTCGCCGAACTCGGCGAGCCGGCGCCACTCTCGATCACCAAGGCCGAGGCGCTGCGGCAAGTGCGCGAAGAGGCGGGCATCGGCTGACGCCCGTTCACCTCACACCCGCTTGCGGTAGGCCCACATCGCCAGCGGGAAGAACACCGCGACCGCCGCGACCATCCAGATCAGCGACCCGGTGAGCGGACCGGCGATCGCACCGCCGTTGAGCAGCCCGCGCAGCGCGTCCGACAACAGGCTCACCGGGCTGATGTCCGCCCACGCCTTCAGCCAGCCCGGCATGGTCGACGTGCCGACGAAGACGTTGCTGCCGAACGTCAACGGCATGATCAGCACGAACATCATGCCCTGCACGGCCTGCGGCGTCTTGAGCAGCATTCCGACGAACACCGACGCCCAGCAGAAGCACAGCCCGAACGCGATCGTCAGGCCGGCCGCGATCAGCAGCTCCACCGGGCCGGTCTGCACCCGGAAGCCCATGATCGTGGCGACGACCAGCAGCACCAGGATGCAGACGACGTACCGCACGATGTCCGCGAGCACCGCCCCGATCAGCGGCGCCGACCGAGCGATCGGCATGGAGCGGAACCTGTCGAACACGCCCTTGGAGACGTCCGTGTTCAGCTGCACGCCCGCGGTCATGCTGGCCTGCAGGATGTTCATCACCATGATCCCCGGCACCAGCATCTGCAGGTAGCTGTCGATGCTGCCCGCGAGCGCGCCGCCGAAGAGGTACGTGAACATCACCAGGAAGACGATCGGCGCGATCGTCACGTCCATCAGCTGTTCCGGATTCTTGCGGATCTTGAGGATTCCGCGCCACGCCAGCGTGAGTCCGTGGCGTGCACCCCTGTCCAACGCTGCCATTGAATTCATTGCTGGCGTGCTCATGCCAGGCTCCCCTCGGTCTGCTTGCCGGTCAGCGCGAGGAACACCTCGTCGAGCGAGGGCAGCCGCAGCGCCAGCTCGTCCGCGGTGATCCCGGCCTCGTCGAGCTTGCGGACCAAAGTGGACAGCAGCACCGGGTCGTTGACCGGTGCGGTCAGCAGGCCCGAGTCGTCGTCGCGCGTCGGCCGGACCCCGGTCAGGTCACCGAGAATCCGGTGCACGGCGTCGAGGTCGCGCAACGACGTCGGCCGCACCTGGAGCGTCTGCCCGCCCACGCGCCGCTTCAGCTCGTCAGGGCGGCCCTCGGCCACCACGCGGCCGTGGTCGAACACCGTGATCGTGTCCGCGAGCTGGTCGGCCTCCTCCAGGTACTGCGTGGTGAGCAGGACCGTCACGCCGTTCGCGACGAGCTTGCGGACCACGGCCCACACCTCGTTGCGGGCGTGCGGGTCCAGCCCCGTGGTCGGTTCGTCCAGGTACAGCACCGACGGGTTGCCGACCAGGCTGGCCGCGAGGTCGAGCCGGCGACGCATACCTCCCGAATACGTCTTGGCGGCTCGCCCCGCGGCGTCGGTGAGCTCGAACTGTTCAAGCAACTCGGCCGCCTTCGCCCGTGCCCCCGCACGGGAGTGGTCCAGCAGACGGGCCAGCAGCACGAGGTTCTCCGTGCCGGAGAGGTCCTCGTCCACCGACGCGTACTGCCCGGTCAGCCCGATCAGCGACCGGACCGCCCGCGGGTCCTTCACCACGTCATGACCACCGACTGTGGCGTGTCCCGCGTCCGGGCGCAGCAACGTGGCCAGCACCCGAACCGCCGTGGTCTTGCCCGCGCCGTTCGGCCCGAGCACTCCCACGACTTTCCCCTCCGGCACCTCGAGATCCACGCCGTCAAGGGCCTTGGTCTCTCCGAAGTGCTTGACCAGGCCTTCTGCCCTGATCGCCAGCGACATCGTTCGTCCTCCCTGTGTCGAGAGGACTGTGCGCCGCCCCGCTGACAGCACGCGCACAGCGGGCTGACAGCGACTGGCAGGCCGGCCCTACTGGAACGTCACAGTGCGGTAGCCATCCGCCGCACCGCCTCGGTGATCACCTCCGGCGAGGTCGCGATGTTGAACCTCGCGAAGCCCGCTCCCCCGGTGCCGAAGCCGGCGCCCGAGGTCAGTGCGACCCGGCCGCGGTCGAGGAAGACAGCGGCCGGGTCGTCGCCGAGACCCAGGTTCCGGCAGTCCAGCCACGCCAGGAACGTCGCGGGCGACGGCAGGTAGCCGATCTCCGGCAGGTGCTCGTCCAGCAGGCTGACCAGCAGCTTCCGGTTCTCGTCGAGGCCGGACACCACGGCGTCGAGCCAGTCGCCGCCCTCGCGCAACGCCGCCGTGTGCGCGATGGAGCCGAGGTGGCTGGGGCCGTGGCTGACCTCCTCCGGCAACCTGGCGAGGTCGTCGGCGGCGGCAGGGCCGGCGATGGCCACCGCGGCCTTGAGCCCGGAGAGGTTCCAGCCCTTCGACGCGGACATCAGCGACAGCCCGTTCTGGTCGACGCTGAGGTACGGCACGAACTCCACGTCCTTCGAGACGACGGGGGCGTGGATCTCGTCCGCTATGACGCGAACGCCGTAGGTCTTGGCGAGCCGGGCGAGGGCGGTGAGCTCATCGGTGGTGTGGACGGTGCCGGTCGGGTTGTGCGGGCTGCACAGCAGGTACACCGGCCGGTCGGCCCTGAGGCGCTGGAAGGTCTGCTCCAGCACGGCCAGGTCGAGGCGTCCGTCCGCGAGCGGCGCTTCCACGATCGCCCTGCCCATGCTTCGCACGAACAGGTAGAACGGCGGGTACACCGGCGGGCTGACGATCACGGGGTCACCGGGCCCGGACACCAGTTTGATCATCTCGACGATGCCGAGCATCACGTCGGGCACGATGGCCGTGCGGCCGACCTCGATCCCGTCCCAGCCCCAGCGCGTCCTGGCGAACCCGGCGAGCGCCTCGGCGTAGGCGGTCCCCGCCGGGTAGCCCGTGTCGCCGAGCGCCACCGCCTCGGTGATCGCCCGCGCGACCGGTTCCGCGAGCGGCACGTCCATCTCGGCCACCCACAGCGGCAGGACGTCC
>NZ_VSRL01000015.1 GCF_012184385.1 Lentzea indica | reverse complement strand
CCCAACCTGTTCGGCGAGCGCCGAACAGGTTGGGGGTAGTTATGAGCGGTTTGATCAAGAGTTGGTGGTACTTGCAGACGCCGTCAGCGGCCGGCGGGGGAGACGTTCAGCAGACGTCCCGCCAGGCCGCGCGACCGGACGGACAGCTTCGTCGCCACGTCGAGGAGCACCTTGGCCGCTGCCGACTCCGGCACCGCCTTCACGATCGGCGTGCCCGAGTCACCGGTCTCCCGCAGCCGCGGGTCCAGCGGCACCTGCCCGAGCAGCGGCACCTCAGAACCGATGGTCTTGCTCAGGGACTCGGCAACCGCCTGACCGCCGCCGGAACCGAAGACCTCCATGCGCGAGCCGTCGGGCATCTCCAGCCACGACATGTTCTCGATGACACCGGCGACCCGCTGGCGGGTCTGCAGCGCGATCGACCCCGCCCGCTCCGCCACCTCGGCGGCGGCCTGCTGCGGCGTGGTGACGACCAGGATCTCGGCGTTCGGGACCAGCTGCGCCACGGAGATCGCGACGTCGCCGGTACCGGGCGGCAGGTCGAGCAGCAGCACGTCCAGGTCGCCCCAGAACACGTCCGCGAGGAACTGCTGAAGTGCACGGTGCAGCATCGGGCCGCGCCACACGACCGGGGTGTTGCCTGGCGTGAACATGCCGATCGAGATGACCTTCACGCCGTGCGACTGCGGCGGCATGATCATCTTCTCGACCTGGGTGGGGCGGCCGTCCGCGCCCAGCATGCGGGGGATCGAGTGGCCGTAGATGTCCGCGTCGACGATGCCGACCGACAGGCCGCGCGCGGCCATCGCCACGGCCAGGTTCACCGTGACCGACGACTTGCCGACACCGCCCTTGCCGGACGCGACGCAGTACACGCGCGTCAGCGAGCCCGGCTGGGCGAACGGGATGACCGGTTCCTCGGCGCCGCCGCGCAGGGTCTTGCGAAGCTCGGTTCGCTGAGCGTCGCTCATGACGTCCAGGTCCACACGCACGGACGACACGCCGTCGAGCGCCTGGACGGCCTCGGTGACGTCCTTGGTGATCTTGTCCCGCATCGGGCAGCCTGCGACCGTCAGGAACACCCCGACGACCACGGCGCCGTCCGAGCCGACCTCGACGTCCTTGACCATGCCGATCTCGGTGATCGGGCGCCTGATCTCGGGGTCCTGCACACCGGAGAGCGCCTTGCGGACGTCCTCGACGGTGGGGAGGGGCTGCGTGGTGGTCACCCAGCCATGCTACGTCCGGTTCACGCCTGTCCTACCGGCCGGTCACATTTGTGCACAGGCCCAGGTCGTAGCCGGGCGGGCGCTGTCCGTAACATCGACGTTCGTGCCGGAATCGGGTAGTTCCCGGTTGCCCACCCGTGTCGAGCTAGGGGTGTGGCGATCGTTCCTCCGCGCGCATGCACGGATCACGAGGGTCCTCGAGGCCGAACTGATTGCTGAGCAGCGCCTTTCGCTCGCGGCGTACGACGTGCTGGTTCAACTGGCCGAGACGCCTTCCATGCGCATGCGCATGACAGAACTGGCCGATGCCGTCCTGCTGTCCCGCTCTGGCGTGACCCGCCTGGTGGACCGTCTGGAACGTGCGGGCCTCGTCGGGCGGGAACGCGCCGACGGTGACGGACGCGGCATCGTGGCCGTGCTCACACCGCTCGGTGCCGAACGCCTGCGCAGTGCGTCCGCTACCCACCTCGCCGGTGTCGCCGAGCACTTCGGGGAGAGCTTCGGGCCCGGAGAGCTCGAGGCCTTCGGCCGCACGTGTGACCGTCTGGCCGCGGACGACGTGTATCCGTGATCACGGTGGTGGGACTGGTGCACGTCGAGGCTGGCCGCCTCCTCGTTGTGCGCTCACGCAACAAGAAGGCCTTCTACCTGCCGGGCGGCAAGATCGAGGCGGGCGAGTCCCCTCAGGACGCTCTGCGCCGGGAGGTCAGGGAGGAGCTCGGGATCGAGCTCGAAGACCCCGAGGTCCTGAAGCGCTACGTCGCACCCGCCTACGGGGAGGGCGAGGGCGCGATGGTCGACATGACCTGCTTCACGGCACGGCTTCACGGCACACCGCAGCCCACGAGCGAGATCGCCGAGCTCACGTACGTGACGCGCGACGAGTACCGCGAGCACGCCGAAACAGCGCCCGCGATCCACGAGGTCCTGTCGGACCTGGTCGCGGGTGGACAGATCAGGACGTGATCCGGCGCACTTCCGTCATCACCTGGTCATCCACATCGGCCGGGGACAGATCCGTGTACTCCAGCACGTCGTAGATGTCGTCGAGCCGCGCCAGCCCCTCCGCCTGCGGCAGGTCGTGTCCGAAGTTGTTGTGCACCCATTCGGCCAGCTCTCGGGGCGGCATCTTCCCGGCGAGCGTGCGACGAGCCATCAGTCGCAGACCTTCTTCTTTGCCGCCCTCGCTGCCGAGCTCGTGGTGTTCGAGCCCGAGCTCCCGCAGCGCGTCCTCGAGCAACGGCGGCATCTCCTCCCAGGCATGTCGCAGTGACGCCCCGGCCAGCGCGCTGACCGAAGGGCCGTCCACGCCGGCCACGAGCAGCTCGCAGGCCGCACGGACGACGTCGCTCGCTGACCTCTGACCGACGTGCCACAACGCCACGACGTCGCGGAACTCCTCGACCGTCACGGCCGGACCTTCTTGAGGTTGTTCTGCTCCTTCACCAGCTTCTCCAGCTCACCGCGGATGAAGTCACGCGTCGCCACCTCACCCACGGCCAGCCGCAACGCCGCCAGCTCCCGTGCCAGGTACTCGGTGTCCGCCTTGGTCTGCGCCGCCCGCGCCCTGTCCTCCTCCAGCGACACCCGGTCCCGATCGTCCTGCCGGTTCTGCGCGAGCAGGATCAACGGCGCGGCATAGGCGGCCTGTGTCGAGAACGCCAGGTTCAGCAGGATGAACGGGTACGGGTCCCACCGCAGCGTCACCGCGAACAGGTTCAGCGTGATCCACGCGATCACGAGCAGCGTCTGCCAGAACAGGAACTTGCCGGTGCCGAGGAAGCGCGCGAGCCGTTCGGAGAACTGACCGAACGCGTCGGGGTCGATGGTCAGGCGGAAGCCGCGCGGCTCGCGCGGCTGGTCGAGTCTGCGCCTGGGCAGCAGTTCAGGCATGGCTCAGTCCCGTCTCGCGCCAGTTGTCCGGCAGCAGGTGGTCCAGCACGTCGTCCACCGTGACCGCGCCGAGCAGGTGCTCGGCCTCGTCGGTCACCGGTGCGCACACCAGGTTGTAGGTCGCGAAGTAGCGCGTCACGTCGCTCAGCGAGGCGTTCGGCGGCAGTCGCGCGAGGTCCGTGTCGAGCACACCGGCGACCAGGTCGAACGGCGGCTCTCGCAGCAGCCGTTGGATGTGCACGCAGCCGAGATAACGACCGGTCGGCGTCGCGGACGGTGAGCGGCACACGAAGACCATCGATGCCAACGCCGGCGTGAGATCGGGATTTCGCACCCGTGCCAACGCTTCCGCGATCGTCGCGTCCGGCGTGAGGATGATCGGCTCCGGCGTCATCAGGCCGCCCGCCGTGTCGAACGAGTACTCGAGCAGCCGCCGGACCGGTTCGGACTCCTCTGGTTCCATCAGTTCCAGCAGCCGGTCCTTGGTGCCCTCTGCCAGCCCGGCCAGCAGGTCCGCCGCGTCGTCGGGGTTCATCGCCTCCAGGATGTCCGCGGCGCGTTCCTCGTCCAGGTGCGCCAGGACGTCCTTCTGGTCCTCTTCGGACAGTTCCTCGATGACGTCGGCGAGTCGTTCGTCGTCCAGCGCGTCCGCGACCTCGTAGCGGCGTTTGGGCGGCAGCTCGTGCAGTGCGTTCGCCACGTCAGCCGCGCGCATGCCCTCGAACACCGCGACCAGCTGCTGTGCGCCCTGCGGCTGGCCCGCGATCTCGTTCACGCTCAGCCCGCCGATGTCCTCCCACCGCCACACCTGCACCGGTCCCTTGGGGCTGAACCTGCCGGTGCGCTGCCGGGCGGCGACGCGGACCATCCGCCAGTCGCGGGTGCGGGTGAGCTCCATCGCGGCGTCGACGACGATCGCCGTGCCGCCGTCCGCGAGCTGGATCTTGGCGTCCAGCACCTCTCCGATCACCAGCACCTCGTTGACGCGCTGGTGGAACGGCCGCAGGTTGACCGACCCGGTCGCGAGCGTGACCGCGTTCGGCTCGATCGAGGTGAGCCGCAGCATCGGCACGAAGATCCGCCGGCGCGTCACCAGCTCCACGACCATGCCGAGCACGCGCGGCGGCTGCCGGTCGATCCGCAGACTGATCACGACGTCGCGGGCCTTGCCGATCGGTTCGCCGTCGGGGCCGAAGACGGGAAGCCCGGCCAGCTGAGCGATGTAAACCCGGTTCACAGCCACCACATGACCAGGCTAGATCACGATCTGACGGCCCACCCGGCGATCTCTGCGCAGATCACCGCTTGATCCTCCATGTCCTCTTCGAGACACCAGATCCAGTTGGCGACGGCGCGGTACAGCGTCCAGTCGCGCGCCTTCGCCACGTCCAGATCACCCGCGTCGCACAGCGCCAGAAACCGGTCGGTGAGCCCTCTGCGGCCGTCCAGCTCGTCGAACCTGTTCCACAGCAACGGAATCATGCAGTACTCGGGATCGCCGGACAGCGGCTTCGGGTCGATCACCAGCCACGGTTCGCGGTCTCCGCGCAGCACGTTCTCGTAGTGCAGGTCCTCGTTGACCAGCGTCGTGCCCATCGGCCTGGTGCCGGCCTCGCGGGCAGCGTCGAGCAGCTTGCGAGGCACCGCCGGGTGGTTTTCGAGCGTGTTCGCGAACCGGCGCATCTCGCTCGGCGCCTGGATTCCGCGATGGCGGCGCAGCAGCTCGCCGATCACGCCGACCGCCAGCTCGATCGGCTCGTCGTCCAGCGAGTGCGGATCAAGGCGTTCCAGCAGCAACGCGCCGAGTTCTTCGTCGTGGTCCAGCAGCCGCACGGCGCCGTTGCCGTCGTAGAGCCTGAGCGCCAGCGGTTCGTGCTCGCTCTCCCCGTCGACCCAGGTCAGCTTGAGCACGGCGGGATGCCCGTCGGCCCGGCGGACCGGCAGCACGACCGCGCAGAACCCGTTCATCAGTGCACCGTCCGGGGTGAGCTGCCAGCGTGAGCAGGCCTTGGTGGCCAGTGTCGGCAGCTTGGCGACCCACTCCGGCGCGCCCTCCCCGAGTCCCTGTCCGAAGCCCTCCGGCACGGTGATCATGCGCTGAACTCCAGGCGGTACACCGCTTCCCACTCCGGTTTGGTGTTGAGCCGTGCGGTCTTCAAGGCCTGCGTCGTCTCCTCGTCGGGCTCGGTCAGGTGCGCGGTGGCGGGAGCGTCGATGAGGTGCGAGTGCGTGCTGGGGGAGCGGACTGTGACGGTGACCTGCGCCTGGTCGGTGAGGCCAGGTACCTCTTGTTCTGAGCCGCCGGTGATGACCCAGAGGGCGTCGTCACGCCAGTGCGCGTGCACGAGGCGGGGTTCGTGGCCTGGCGAGGTGATCCACACGGCCGCCGCTTTCCGCAGTGCCGCGTCCAGTACTCGAGTGATCTCCACCGGTTCAGCCTGCCAGGCTTTGTGAAACGGGACTCAGCGAATATGCGCCCGGAGATGATGCGTGCCACTGTGGCGCACATAGTTACCGGCCGGTACGAGGAGGTACTCCAGTGGTCGACCAGCAGCGTCCCCGTCGCTCGTGTCTGGCGGTCCCCGGCTCGAGCCAGAAGATGATCGACAAGGCGCGCACGCTGCCGGCGGACAGGTGTTCCTGGACCTGGAGGACGCCTGCGCCCCGCTGGCCAAGCCCGACGCCCGCAAGACCATCGTCGCGTCCCTGAACGAGGGCGGCTGGGGCAACAGGGCCCGCGTCGTGCGCGTCAACGACTGGACGACGGAGTGGACCTACCGCGACGTCACCGAGGTCGTCGAGGGCGCGGGCGCGAACCTCGACTGCATCATGCTGCCGAAGGTCCAGACGCCCGAGCAGATCGTCGCGCTCGACTTCCTGATCACCCAGATCGAGAAGACGATGGGCTACGAGGTCGGCAAGATCGGCATCGAGGCGCAGATCGAGAACGCTCTGGGCCTCGTGAACGTCGACGCGATCGCCACCGCGTCCCCGCGCGTCGAGACGATCATCTTCGGCCCCGCGGACTTCATGGCGTCCATCAACATGAAGTCGCTGGTCGTCGGCGAGCAGCCGCCCGGCTACGACGTCGGCGACGCCTACCACTACATCCTGATGCGGATCCTGATGGCCGCGCGGGCCCACGACAAGCAGGCCATCGACGGCCCCTACCTGCAGATCCGCGACGTCGAGGGCTACAAGCGCGTCGCCGGTCGTTCCGCGGCGCTGGGCTTCGACGGCAAGTGGGTGCTGCACCCCGGCCAGATCGACGCGGCCAACGAGGTCTTCAGCCCGAAGCAGGACGACTACGACCACGCCGAGAACATCCTCGACGCGTACGCCTACTTCACGTCCGAGGCGGGCGGTAAGCGCGGCGCGGTGATGCTCGGCGACGAGATGATCGACGAGGCGTCGCGCAAGATGGCGTTGGTGATCTCCGGCAAGGGGCGTGCCGCCGGCATGTCGCGGTCGAACATCTGGACGCCGCCGGAGGACTGATTTCCGTTACTGATTGTGCGCCACTTCACCCCAACTATCACTGGACGTGTTCGACCGTCACGGGTTGCGTTCAAAACGGGTGAAGTGGCGCACAATCCGTCACCGAAGTTTGCGGTGCGGCCCCCGGTGGGGTGCATGCTCACGGGCATGTCACATTCGAGTAACGGCAAGGGCAGCAGACGGTTGCGGCTCTTCAAACGCCACGAAGACGACCTGCTCGAGCGCAGCCTGCGCAGCTGCCCGGGATGCGATGCCGACGTCCACGTGTTCGCCGACGTCTGCCGCCACTGCGGTGGCGCCCTGGAGATCGCCCTCGCGGGCTGAGCTCAGTAAGTGCTCTGATTGGCCGCCGCGACGATCGCGATGATGATGATCGCCAGGTACAGCAGCCAGCCGGCGATGACGACGTAACCGACGATCACGCCCGCGAGCGCCATGCCGCGGCCGTCCTCCTCGCCCCGCTTGATCCTTCCCATCGCGATGTGGCCGAAGATGACGCCGACGATGGCCGTCACGCCGCAGGTGGCAAGACCCACGCACGACAGCACGAGCGCGAGGATCGCGTTCGTCTGCGGCTTCGGAGGCATGGGTGGCGGGTAGCCGTAGCCGTACATCGGCTGCTGGCCGTACGGGCCAGGCTGCCCTGGCTGGCCGTAGGGCTGCTGCTGCCCGTACGGATCTCCTGGCTGCTGCTTCGGGTTGTACGGGTCGTAGGTCATCGCGGTCCCCCTAGATGTGGTGAGGCGGGATCTTAAGGTCCGCCTACCGAGTTGGTCGCGTGTGGGTGCACGATTCCACCAGTCAGGGATGCTGTTTCGGTACAGCTGACGCGACTGTGTTGCGGTGAGCACACCGCGGTCGCAAACGGGCGTTAACCGGTCCATACTCGCCGGTAACCAAAGCCTTGGAAGGGAAGTGCGATGGCGCGCCTCGCCCAGACCGCGGGTCTCACGGACATCCAGGAAGAAATCCTTGCGACTGTTCGCACGTTCGTGGACAAGGAAATCATTCCGCACGCCCAGACGCTGGAGCACGGCGACACGTACCCCACCGACATCGTCGAGGGCATGAAGGAGATGGGCCTCTTCGGCCTGACGATTCCGGAGGAGCACGGCGGCCTCGGCGAGTCCCTGCTGACCTACGCGCTGGTCGTCGAGCAGATCGCGCGCGGCTGGATGAGCGTCTCCGGTGTCATCAACACCCACTTCATCGTGGCGCACATGCTCAAGCAGCACGGCACGCCCGAGCAGAAGCAGAAGTACCTGCCGCGCATGGCGGCCGGCGAGGTGCGCGGCTCGTTCTCCATGTCCGAGCCGGAGCTCGGCTCCGACGTCGCGGCAATTCGCACGCGGGCGGTCAAGGGCGAGTCGGGTTACACCATCAACGGCCAGAAGATGTGGCTGACGAACGGTGGCACGTCGAACCTCACAGCGGTGCTCGTGAAGACCGACGAGGGCGCGGAGAAGGCGCACCAGAACCTCACGACGTTCCTGGTCGAGAAGCCGGAGGGCTACGGCGAGGTCCTGCCTGGCCTCACGATCCCCGGCAAGATCGACAAGATGGGCTACAAGGGCGTCGACACCACGGAGATGGTGTTCGACGGCTTCGAGATCGCCGCTGACCAGGTTCTGGGCGGTGTCACCGGTCAGGGCTTCCGGCACATGATGGACGGCGTCGAGGTGGGGCGCGTGAACGTGGCCGCCCGCGCGTGCGGCATCGCGATCCGCGCCTTCGAGCTCGCCATCGAGTACGCCCAGCAGCGCAAGACCTTCGGCAAGGCCATCGCCGAGCACCAGGCCATCGCCTTCAAACTCGCCGAGATGGCCACCAAGGTCGAGGCGGCGCACCTGATGATGGTGAACGCGGCCCGTTTGAAGGACTCGGGCCAGCGCAACGACGTCGAGGCCGGTATGGCCAAGCTCATCGCGTCCGAGTACTGCGCCGAGGTGACGCAGGAGGCGTTCCGCATCCACGGCGGCTACGGCTACTCCAAGGAGTACGAGATCGAGCGCCTGATGCGCGAGGCTCCGTTCCTGCTGATCGGCGAGGGCACGTCGGAGATCCAGAAGACGATCATCTCCCGCGGCCTGCTCCGCGACTACCAGTCGCGCGGCTAGAAGGTTCGTCCGTTAGGGGTCAATCTTTCACGAGGGTGGCCCCTAACGGTTTTCCCGTGCGGGCCATAGGGTTCGCTCACTTTGAGCACAGACCTGACACTTCCGGGACCTGTGTCGCCGCCGCACGTGGTCCGCATGGAGCTGGACACGTTCTCTGGCGTCGACCGTCCCGCGCTGGCCCGGTGGTTCGGCGCCCTCTTCACCGACGTCCTGGCACCCCTCTGCCCTGCTTCGGTGGAGGAGCTCGTGTCGGTGGCCCGCGACTACCGGCCATCGGATACAACGCCATGGGGTCCACCGGGTTACGCCCGCCTGCTGCTCTCTTCGGGTGACTTCACCCTTTCTTCGTGGGACAAGGCTCTTTCGGAGCTGCCGTCGTTCCTGCGCGTGCAGCTCGTCCAGCTCGACTTCCAGGGCGTGCCCATGGTCGACGGTGGCTGGTGCGCGGAGATCCTGCTGAAGGACGACCCCTCGTTCCCGCACCAGGTGGTGGTCACCGCCTCCCGCTCGTTGTTCGGTGGCTGGATTTCCCATGTGGTCCAACAGGATTGGCTCTCGGCGTTCCGCTCAGGGGCTGGTGTGGTGCGCGCTTCGGGAGGCTGGATCACGCTGGATCGCGTCGGTGTGCGGACCGCGCACGAGGTCTCCGTGGGTGTGGGGCTCGACGAATCCCTTTTCATGGCCGCGGAGTTGGCCCGCGGCCCGCACTGGGCGACGTTGCTCGGCCCACGTCAAGTCGCTGCTTTGGGTGGTGTGCAAGAGGTTTGCACTTCCGCACCGTGTTTCTCCGTCGACCATCTCGGTGGCGGCCGGATCCTGTTGCAGTTGACCGAACATCTGGACGAAGTGCCCCCGGACGCGGTGCAGAAGCTGGCCGAGTTCCTGCAGCCCGTGTTGCACTGACCCTGCCGGATCCGATCATCGGTGGGACCCTGTCGTGCGTGAGGCCATCACCGAAAACCGATGTGCTGGTAGCCGTGGACACCGCGCTGCGTCCAACGGGCTTCGTCCGCCGCGGTCACGTCTGGCTCCAGGACCGCGGTGACGGCGTCTTCGGATGGCTCGGTTTCGGCGTGACGGGCTCACTCGAGCTCACGCCGCTGGTGGGCGTCTGTTTCAAGCGTTACGACGACGTCTGCCGTGCTCTGGGCCTCGCGACCACCGCTCCGCTGGTCTCCGCACCCCTCGGCTACCTGATGGGCGAGAAACCCGTCTGGCGGTGGGCTTTCGAGCCGGGTGGCGACCATGCGCCGGTCGCCTCGTCACTGGTGAGCGCGTTTCTGATGTACGGCAAGCCGTACATCGACAAGCACGCCAAGTGGGACGCGCTGTCCCGCGAACTCGTCGCGAAGCCGGAGTCGTTGCTCGACTTCGAGCGCGCTCGCAAGCTGGCGATCATCCACGTGATCAACGGGAACGCCGGCGCGGCCGGTGACGTGCTGAAGCGCGAGCGGGAGCGGGTGGCGGACAGCGTGGACGTCTACGCCAGGTCCTACCGCGCGTTCGCGCATCGGTTCGAGCTCGCGTTCCCGTGCTAAGGATTCGAACGCAAGTTTGGAAATCAGCCGGTCAGATGGCGTCAAATGACCATCACATCCACTTCGAGGCCTACGACAAGAAGGACGGCAAGGTCATCGAGAACACGATGGTGGTGATTGTTCCGTGACGCAGCGGCCCCCGGCCGAACTCGACGGCGCCGAGGTGTTCTCCTTCGCTCCGGTCGGCGCGGCACAGAAGCCGACGGGCGGCACGGTTCACTCGGTCTCGGATTTTCCGGACGTCGTGCGCGGCCTGGCCCTGGCCAGGTACAGCGGGGAGAAGACCGTGTACCTCTTCTACTGCGACGAGGAGTCGAACGTCGTCTCCGACACGGCCCACTCGAGCGTTGAGGAGGCGATCGACCAGGCGCGGTTCGAGTTCGAAGGACTTGAGTTCGAACCGCTCCCCTGACGCGGCGCCGGTGTGAAGTGGCGGGTTCGCGGGCTGCAAGTCCGCGAACCCGGCAAACCACCCGTAGGCGTCTGAGCACGCCGCACCGGGCACTGGCAGGATGGAACGATCAGCGCGTCCGACAGAGGTGGTCCCTGTGACGAGTCCGTTCGCCAACTCGAACCGGCCCGGCGTCCCGCCCCGCCTGCCCACCCCGCCGACGGGGTGGCCGATCGGCTCGTACGCCACGTACGAAGAAGCGCAGCGCGCGGTCGACTTCCTTGCGCTGGAAGACTTCCCGGTGCAGGACATCACCGTGGTCGGTGTCGACCTCATGCTCGTGGAACGGGTCACGGGCAAGCTGACGTGGAGCCGCGTCCTCATGACCGGTGCGGCGAGCGGGGCCTGGTTCGGTCTGTTCGTGGGTTTGCTGCTCACGCTCTTCAGCCCTGAGCCCGGGGTCACGGTCGGGCCGGTTCTCACGGGCCTCATCACCGGTGTGTTCTTCGGGCTCGTGTTCGCGGCGGTCGGGTACGGGTCAGCGCGCGGTAAGCGGGACTTCCAGTCGGCCAGTCAGCTGGTCGCCGGGAGGTATGACGTGCTTTGTCACCCCAAGTCGGCTGAGAAGGGGCGTGACCTGCTCGCCAAGCTCGCGATGCGGCCCCCGAACCCCGGGAATTGAGACGCCGGGACAACCTATTGGTTCTGAATCGTTGCTTCCCTTGGTTGCGGCTCCTGATCACCGGGCCTAGGTTCGGTTGACCGGTCCGCCCGGTGCGGCCGGTGGCACGACGAGGTGCCGGGCGCTGCGGTCTGGCTCCTCCGTGTAGTCGGGAAGGAGGCAGGGCCGATGGGTGCGACACGGCGCTATCGACTCGCCGTCGGGGCGGGGGCCGCATTGCTCGCGGCAACAACGCTCACGGCGTGCGGGTCTGGCGGCCAGGGCATCACCGTCAACGTCTACAAGTACAACCAGGAGAACTTCCAGGCGATCGTCGACGGCTGCAACGCCAAGGCCGGTGGGCGCTACAAAATCGTCTACAACAAGCTGCCGCGTGAGGCAGATGGTCAGCGCGAACAGATGGTGCGCAGACTCGCTGCCGAGGACGACAGCATGGACGTTCTCGCGCTCGACGTCACGTGGACCGCGGAGCTGGCGAAGGCGGGCTGGATCAAGGAGTTCACCGGCTCGGTCAAGTCACAGGTGGAGAGCGGCACGCTGAAGACGCCGCTCGACACGGCCACTTACGAGGGCAAGCTGTACGGCGCTCCGGACAACACCAACGTTCAACTCCTCTGGTATCGCTCGGACCTCGTGCCCACGCCGCCGAAGACGTGGGACGAGATGATCTCCATGGCCGAAGCCCTTGTCGCACAAGGGCAGCCCGGCCTGATCGTGGGACAGGGAAAGCAGTACGAGGGGCTCGTCGTGCTGTTCAACACCCTCGTCAACTCCAACGGCGGCACCATCCTCGACGAGAACGGCACCAAGGCGATCGTCGACGACAAGGCCGTACAAGCGTTGGCGGCGTTGAAGAAGCTCGCCACGTCGAAGGCGATCGACCCGTCGTTCTCCAACTCCACGGAGGACCCCGCACGCCTGCTGATGGAGTCCGGCAAAGCGGCGTTCCAGCTCAACTGGCCGTACGTCTACGCGTCGGCGCAGAAGAAACCGGACTTCGCGAAGAACTTCAAGTGGGCGCCGTATCCCACGGTCAGCGGTGAAGCCGCCAAGGTCACCGTCGGCGGGATCAACTACGCCGTCAGCAACTACACCACGCACCCGGACGAGTCGTTCGACGCCGTGCTGTGTCTGCGCGGTGCCGAGAGCCAGAAGCTGGCCGCCCTCAAGGACGGTGTGCCGCCGACCATCAAGTCCGTCTACGACGAGCCTGAGATGGTCGAGGCGTACCCGATGAAGGACGACATCATCAAGACGCTGGAGACCGCGAGTGTGCGGCCGCGCACGCCCGCGTACCAGAACGTTTCCACCGTCATCTCCACGATTCTGTCGCCGCCGGCGAACATCGACCCGCAGGCGACGGCGGACCGGTTGCGTGAGGAACTCCAGAACGCACTCGACTCCAAGGGGGTGCTGCCGTGAGTCACGCGACCGCGGAAAAGGCAGACACGGCGGCGAAACCCGTTGCGCACAAGAAGAAAGTCGCGCTGAGCGAGGGCAAGAGGGCCGAGCGCAAGCTCGGCTGGCTGCTCTGCGCGCCGGCTGCGATCACCATGCTCGCGGTGACCGGCTGGCCGATCCTCTACTCGATCCTGCTGTCGATGCAGCGGTTCGACCTGAAGTTCCCGGACCGCACGGAGTGGATCTGGTTCGACAACTACGTGACGGTGCTGAGCAGCCCGTATTGGTGGGATGCGGTGTGGGTGACGGTGCTGCTCACCGTCTTCACCGTCGCGATCGAACTGGTGCTGGGCATGGCGCTCGCGTTGATCATGCACCGCGCGCTGGTCGGTCGAGGGATCGTGCGGACGACGTCGCTCATCCCGTACGGCATCGTCACGGTCGTGGCCGCGTTCTCCTGGCGGTTCGCCTGGACGCCCGGCACCGGCTACCTCGCCGAAGCGCTCGGCGGGGACCCGGTGCTGACCGAGAAGATCCCGGCTCTGCTGGTCGTGGGTCTCGCGGAGATCTGGAAGACCACGCCGTTCATGGCGCTGTTGCTGATGGCCGGTCTGGCGCTCGTTCCCGACGACCTGCTCAAGGCCGCCGCGATGGACGGTGCGAGCGCGTGGCAGCGGTTCATCAAGATCACGGTTCCGATCATGAAGCCGGCGATCCTGGTGGCACTGCTGTTCCGCACGCTCGACGCGTTCCGCATCTTCGACAACCTCTTCGTGCTCACCGCGGGCTCGCAGGGCACGTCGTCGGTGTCGATGCTGACCTACAACAACCTCATCAAGGGCTTGAACCTCGGCATCGGATCCACGATGTCGGTGCTCATCTTTCTGATGGTGGCGCTGATCGCGTTCATCTTCATCAAGCTCTTCGGAACGGCTGCTCCCGGCAGCAACGACGGGGGGAAGCGCTGATGGCTGGCATCGGAGGAGCCGAGACGACCGGCAAGAAGGTCGGCTGGGGTGTGCTCAACACCGTCGTCGTGATCTACGCGCTGATCCCGGTGCTGTGGATCGCCTCGTTGTCGTTCAAGTCGCCAGCGACGCTCGCGGACGGCAACTTCATCCCGCGGGAATGGAGCCTGGAGAACTACAAGAACATCTTCGCGACGTCGGAGTTCACCAGGGCGCTGATCAACTCCATCGGCATCGCGATCATCGCGACCGTGATCGCCGTGGTGTTCGGCACGATGGCGGCCTACGCCATCGCCAGGCTGGACTTCCCCGGCAAGAACCTGCTGGTCGGCGTCTCGTTGCTGATCGCGATGTTCCCGCAGGTCTCGCTGGTGTCCCCGTTGTTCGAGATCGAGCGTGGGCTCGGCCTGTTCGACACGTGGCCCGGCCTGATCCTGCCGTACATCACGTTCGCGCTGCCGCTCGCGATCTACACCCTGTCGGCGTTCTTCCGCGAGATCCCCTGGGAGCTCGAGAAGGCGGCGAAGATGGACGGTGCGACGCCGGGGCAGGCGTTCCGTCGCGTCATCGCGCCACTGGCCGCGCCGGGTGTGTTCACGACGGCGATCCTGGTGTTCATCTTCTGCTGGAACGACTTCCTGTTCGCGATCTCGCTCACCTCGACCGAGCAGTCGCGGACCGTGCCGGTGGCGCTGTCGTTCTTCACCGGCAGCTCGCAGTTCGAGGACCCGGCCGGTCGATCGCGGCGGCAGCCGTGGTCATCACGATCCCGATCATCCTCTTCGTGTTGTTCTTCCAGCGCCGGATCGTCGCCGGCCTGACCTCCGGCGCCGTCAAGGGGTGAGTTGCTCATGGCAGAAATCGTTCTGGACAAGGTGACCAAGAGGTATCCCGACGGCGCGCTGGCCGTGCAGGAGGTCGACCTCGAGATCGCCGACGGCGAGTTCGTCATCCTGGTCGGGCCGTCCGGCTGCGGGAAGTCCACCACCCTCAACATGATCGCGGGCCTGGAGGACATCACCGACGGAGAGCTGCGCATCGGCGGGCAGCGCGTCAACGAGAGGGCGCCGAAGGACCGCGACATCGCGATGGTCTTCCAGTCCTACGCGCTCTACCCGCACATGACGGTGAAGGAGAACATGGCCTTCCCGTTGCGGCTGGCCAAGGTCGACAACGCCACCGTCGAGCGCAAGGTGCAGGAGGCCGCCGACATCCTGGATCTCACGCAACACCTCGACCGCAAACCGTCCAACCTGTCCGGTGGCCAGCGGCAGCGCGTGGCGATGGGCCGCGCGATCGTGCGCAGCCCCAAGGCGTTCCTGATGGACGAACCGCTGTCCAACTTGGACGCCAAGCTGCGCGTGCAGATGCGGACCTCGGTGTCGCGCCTGCAGAAGCAGCTCGGCACGACCACGGTGTACGTGACGCACGACCAGACCGAGGCGATGACCCTCGGCGACAGGGTCGTGGTCATGCGCGGCGGTGTCGTGCAGCAGATCGGCGCGCCGCAGTTCCTCTACGACCAGCCGGCGAACCTGTTCGTCGCGGGCTTCATCGGCTCCCCGTCGATGAACTTCATGCCGGCGACGCTGGAGAACGGCTCACTGCGTTCGGTTCTCGGCGACGTGACGCTGACGGACCGGGTGCGGCAGCTGGTGGAGGCAGCGGAGGGTCCTCGCGAGGTGATCATGGGCATCCGTCCTGAGCACTTCGAGGACGCTTCCCTGGTCGAAGCCACGGCGCTGGCCTCAGGCGGCAAGTTCACCTCGCAGGTGGACGTGCTCGAGTCGATGGGGTCGGACAAGTACGCCTACTTCAACCTCACGGGCGAGCAGGCGGCGTCGGCCGATCTCCAGGAACTGGCGGCGGACGTGGGATCGGACGACGTGCCGGGTGAGGGCATTTCGCTCGTCACGCGCCTGTCGTCGGCGTCCGGCGCGGTGGAGGGAGCCTCGGCGGACATCTGGTTCGACGCGGACAAGGTGCAGGTCTTCGACCCGTCCACCGGCAGGAACCTGACTTACACGGAACGGTGAATTCTCGTTAGAACGGGCCGCCTTCCCGCTCGGGAAGGCGGCCCGTTTTTCACTCGTTCGGGTTAGGGTGAAAGCCCTGGCGTACTTGGGGCTGATTAGTGCGGCTGCATCTGCCGGGCCGAACTCGCTACGCCATTGGGCGCTCTGCAGCGACGTCTCATCGAAACATCTTCTGCGCGGCTCCGGTTGGTCCGCACGCTTGTCGAAGGCGGGTACAGGACCACAGGGGGGTTCCGGGGAACCGCCGCCGAGTGATGAAAGAGAGCGTGCAATGGGGATCCTGGACGATAAAGCGGTCGTCATCACGGGGGCGGGCCGAGGACTCGGCGAGGCCTACGCGATGCACGCGGCCCTGGCCGGCGCCTCGGTCGTGGTCAACGACAACGACGGTGACCTGGCGGAGCGGGTCGCGGAGCACATCCGCGGGTACGGCGGCCGCGCCGTCGCCTCCAACCACACGGTCGCGGACCCGAGCGAGGCGGCCAAGATCGTCGACCTGTGCGTGGACGAATTCGGCCGCATCGACGGTTTGGTGAACAACGCCGGACTGAACTACGAGACCGCGCCGTGGGAAGACGACCCCGAGACGATCAAGCACGTCGTCGAGGTGAACGTCCTCGGTGTCATTTACGTCGGAATCGCGGCGATGCGGGCGATGCGTTCGTCCGGTGGCGGTTCCATCATCAACATTTCCTCCGGCGCGTCCTTCGGCCAGCGCAAACTCGCCACCTATTCGGCGACCAAGGGCGCGGTGGCGTCGCTGAGCTACTCGTGGGCCCTCGACCTGGAGTCCGAAGGCATCCGCGTGAACGCCGTCTGCCCCGTCGCGCACACGCGGATGGTGTGGAAGTCGGAACGTTCCCTGCGCGCCATTCCGGCCGACCGGACGCCGGGCAAGGTGGCGCCGCTGGTGCTGTTCCTGCTCTCGAGCGCTCCGAGGGCATCACAGGGCAGGTCATCCGCTGCAACGGCCGGCAGCTCCACATCGTCGGCCAGCCGTACTTCAAGCAGCCGATCCTGGAGAGCGACAACTGGGACACCGCTTCGGTGGAGCGGGCGTTCACTGGCGTGTTGCAGGCTCATCTCGAACCGTACGGGTTGGAGAAGAGGATGCCTCCCCGGCTCCGTGCACTGGTGGAGCCTTCGCAGACCGCCTGAGCCCGCTGGTGGGGAGACGTCGCTTCGCCAAGGCGGCGTCTCCCTTTCTCATTTCCACGCCGGGTACGCCGCCGCGACCTCGGCGTAGCGCTCGCTCCAGTTCGGCAGTTCCTCGTCGCTCAGGTGCGCCCGCATCCGGTCGAGGAAGGCGTGCGTTCCCGGGACGAAGCCCAATGCGTTGCGTTCGGACAGTCCGCGGTGGGTGAAGGTCAGCAGGGTCTCGTCGCCATCGGATTCGAGTTCGTAGCGGACGACGCTGTCCTCCACGATTCGTTGCTGCCACTCGTGTTCGAAGACCGCGCGGCCCTGGTGCGGCGGCTGCCAGGTCAGGATGCGGCCCGTGACGCGCTTGGCCTCCGGTGGAGCGGGCGGGTCCTCCGGCTCGATGACGATCTCTCCGTCCTCGATTCGCGTTGTGCCGAGCCATGCCTTGCGTTCGGCGGGATCGGTGATCGCGGCCCAGACGCGGTCGATCGGGAACGGCAGCCTGCGCTCGAACGTGAGGATCGCGTGGTCGCCGTTCATCGTCACGGTGCCGAGGTCGTTCATCGGTCCTCCAGGTGCTGTTCCAGTGCGTCGAGGTGGTTGCGCCAATAGCGGCGGTACGGCGTGATCCAGGTGTCGATCTGTTGCAGGCCATCGGGTTTCAGTGCGTAGATGCGGCGCTGGCCGTCCGGGTGGACCTCGACCAGGCCGACTTCTCGCAGGACGCGGAGATGCCGGGACACGGCGGGCTGGGTCAGCGTCGGCAGGCTGTCCACGAGTTCGCCCGCGGTGCGGTCGCGTTCGGCCAGCAGACCCAGCAGGTGCCGGCGGTTCGGTTCGGCCACGGCCTCGAAGACGTCCACGATCCGAACATAACTCGTGGCGTATATAAGCGCAAGTGTATATAGGTGATCAGGTGACGTTTTCGCACGTCACACGGATGGCTGCCGAAATTGTCGGTGCTGGATGTCACCATCGGGACATGGCCGAGCGCAAACCCAGAGTCACCGACTGGCGACTCGTCGTGCAGTCCCGGTTGGACCGGGTCCGCGCGGATCTGGCCGCGCTCGGACCGTCGGATCCCGTCGATCCCGAGGGCGACGTGTGGCGTCGCACCGCCGAGGAGCAGGCGGCGGTGGTGGAGGCGATGCTCAGCGACCGCGAGCCGTGGTGGCGGATGGTGCCGTCGTGGTGGTCGGGCTGGTACATCGAACGGGCGTGGCGCGCCCTGCACGAGGCCGAGGTGGCGACGATCTCGGCGGAGCGCGGTTTCCTGGGCAGGTTGCCGGGCCTGCGGGCGCGTGTGGCGCAGTACCTCGACGACGACGATCCACGCCGCCGAGCCCTGGAGGCGTTGCGGCCGGGGGAGTTCGCGCCCGCGGTGGAGCGCGCGATCGTGGTCGACGCGCTGCGGGCCGCCTACGACAACTCGGACTTCGCGCACGCCGGATCACGCGCGTTGCGCAACAAGCTGATCGCGGCCTCGCTGGTGCTGTTCGTGATCAACACCGTGCTCGGCGTCGTCGGCATCGTGAAGCCGGGCATCATCCCGCTGTGCGTCGACCCGAAGGAGAACGCGCTGCCGACGGTGTGCCCAGGCGGCACCGCCAAGGCGTCCGGTGTGGACGTGTGGCTGGTGCAGGTGCTCGGCTCGTTCGGCGCGGTGCTGGCCGCCGTGGTCCTGCTCTTACGCCGCCGGCCATCGCTCTCGCCGTACGTGATGATCGGCTACCAGGCGCTGATCAAGATCATGCTCGGTGCGGCACTGGCGGTGGTCGGGATTCTGGCCCTCGGAGCGGGCGTCACGAGCGGGCTGATCGGGATTCCTTCTGCGGCAGCGCTGCTGCTGTGGGCGGTGATCTTCGGGTACGCACAACAGATCGGAACTCGGTTGCTGGACAAGTACACGGACGAGGTGCTGGACCAGGCGCGGCCGCTGCCGACGCGGACGGCCCGCGGGTGGCGCCTCGATGAGCGTCTCGGAACGGGTCGCCGCTCGGGTCAGCCGCGACTTCGGTGCGGAGGCGGAGGAGGCTTTGGGCGCGTTGGCCCTGGCCGAGACCGGCAACCAGGACGTTGAGCGCGTCCACGCCGCGCTTGTGTTGATGGCGGAGGGGAGCGCGGAGAGGTTGTGGAAGGCCGTCGAGCTGAGCGCGTTGGACTGGCGCGACGTGCTCATGAACGGCGGCATGGCTTACGGCGACTGGCCCGAGGTGCTCGACCGCGAGTTCGGTCCGGTCAGCTGACGGTGCGCTGGTAGCTGAACAGCTCGTCGGTGCTGTCGTACCGGGTGAAGCCCGCCTTCTCCAGCACGCGGGCGGAGGCCGGGTTGGCACGCTCGACGTTGGCGTGGACGGTGTGCACGCCGTCCAACGACAGCGCGAACGAGGTCAGCGCAGCGGTGGCCTCCGAGGCGTAGCCGCGTCCCTGGCGTGACGGCACCACGCCGTAACCGATCTCCAGCCTGTCGAAGCCCGGCTCTCCGAACGTCTTGCGAAGGTCAGCAGCGCTGCCGTTCGGCCAGCCTCGCCACCGCGAGTACCTGAGCAGCGGCCGGCGACGGGAGGCTGAACTAACCGCGGTGTCCTCGTCCGTGCGACTGGGTTTCCTCGCGCACGGCGTTGATCACGTCGGCGTCCCACCGGTGCGTGCGGATGAGCCGGTACCGCTCAGCCGCGACCCACATGTAGGCCTCGGTCTCGGTCCGGTCGCCGATCATCTCGGCCTGCCGCAGCATCGCCACGACCGGCTTGTACTCGTCGGCGTACCAGCGCCGCGCGACCTCGCCTCGATCGAGGAGCTGGCCGGTGTCCTGCATCAACCGGAAGCCCCACGCCTCGATGTGCTCGCCGAGCTCGGCGTAGTCCCACGGGTCCGACAGGACGACGGCGGCGCGAGCCTCGCCGGTCAGCGGGACGCGTTCCAGGAACAGCCGCCGGTAGTCCTTCACGATCAGGTCGCCGCGATACCGGATTCCGGCGGCGTTCACGCGCGTGATCACCTGGGTCACGTAGGCGTCGATCACCGACAGGCCCAGCGCGTGCGCCACCGACACCCGGTGGTGGCCGTCGATGATGAAGTGCAGCTCGCCGATCCGGTAGACCTCGATCGGCGGGACGCTCTCGCCTCGCCGCGCGGCCAGCGCAAGCCGCTGCCACCGCTCGCGGACACGACCGGAGGTGGGGCGGAAGCGGCGGTCGAAGTCGCGGGTGCGGTCGACGCTGCCGACGATCGAGTCGAGGCGGATGGGCTGCAGGCCCAGGCGTTTCTCGGACACCATGCCGAGCGCCTCCACGACCTCGTGGAACGGCAGCATGATGTTCACGTCGTCCGGCTCGCGGCGCAGCCAGGCGGCCAGGCGCGACATCACCTGGCGGCGGCGGGCGCGGAGGAAGTCGTTCTCGGCGTCGGCCACGGGAAAACCGGTGTCACGTCTCATCGTGAGCTCCCGAAACGTCCAGCACTTTGTATCCGACGACGTTGACCACGCGAGTGTCGCCGAGATGACGATCTGGCCGTGGCACGCCGTGCGGGTGGATGTGGCCGTGCAGCATGAACGGAGGCTGCAACCGCGAGACCAAGCCACGGAAACACTCGAACCCACGGTGCGGTGCATCCGGTTCGTCGCCGCAGTCCAACGGCGGCGAGTGGGTCAGCAGCACGTCCACGCCACGTCCGTCCCGCAGCCTGCGCCACCCGGCCAGCCGGGACACCCGGCGGGCGCGGCGGGCCTGCTGCCGTTCCGTCCACTGGTTCGGGCACCTGTTGTAGCGGATCGAACCACCGAGACCGGCGATGCGCAGGCCGGCGACGTCGATCACGCGTTCGTCCGCGTTCACCGCACCGGTTGGACCTGGCCAGCGCACCGGCACGCCCGCCTTTGTCCACAGGCCGCGCACGTTGGAGTAGCCGGAGAGATCGACGTCGTGGTTGCCGGGGACGAAGACCAGGGGCTTGTCCAGCGCGTTGGCCAGAAACTCCAGGTAGTCGAACGGGAGGTCGCCGGCCGCGACGATCAGGTCCACCTCGAGCTGGTGCACCTGATCGGTCCACAGCTGTTCGACGATCTCATCCGCCACCGCGAGCACCCGAACCATTCCAGCAGCGTAATGAGGCTCGTCCCAGATGACGCGGGACAGCGCTGCCACTAGCGTCAACGCCGTGCTTGCCGAGCTGTTCGCCGCGGCCGCCCACGGGTGCCGCGAGCGCAGTCCGCTGACCCAGCGACTCCTCAACGACGCTGCCGCCGACCTCAGTCAGGGCGGCGTCACCGCGAAGATCATGGCGGGCGCCGAACGCGACCGGGAGGCCACCGTGCCAGGTCTGCGGTTCGCGGGCGCCGTGCACCGGCTCGTGCTCGAAGGGCGCGCGCCTGGCCTTGCGAAGCACTACCCGTCCGTCGGTGGCCAGCCGCACCTGCCGACGTTGTGGGAGGACGCGCTGCCCGCCCTCGAGGAGCACGCGGATCTCCTGCGACATCGCATCGGCACGACGGTCGTGCAGACCAACGAACCCGGCCGCAGCGCGCCCCTCTACGGCGGCCTGATGGTCGCCGCGCAGGAGGCGGCGAAGGCGGCGGCAGGCACGTGCCTTCTGCGTGCGGCTGCTGGAGGTCGGCGCGAGCGGTGGGCTCAACCTGCGCCCGCACCACGTCGGCTACCGGCTCGACGACACGGTGCTCGGCGACCCGGACAGCCTCCTCGTCCTCGACCCCGAGTGGACCGGCAGGCCGCCGACCGACCTCGGTCACCGGCTGCGCGTGGTCGGAAGGGCGGGGTGCGACCTCCGACCGGTCGACGTGTCCACAGAGGACGGACGCCTGCACCTGAGCTCGTTCGTCTGGGCGGACCAGCTGGAGAGGTGGAACCGGCTCAGGGACGCGCTCGACCTGGCGGCGACGGACCCGGTGAAGGTCGAACAGTCCGCGGGCCCCGAATGGCTCGCGAAACAGCTCACCCGCGCCGAACGCGACGTGCTCACCGTCGTGTGGCATTCCGTGGTGTGGCAGTACGTTTCGCCTGCCGACAGGGCGATGGGCCGGGCGGTGCTGGCTGACGCGGCCGCGAAGGCGACGCCCACGACACCGTTGGCACTGCTGGTGTTCGAGCCGCGTCGATGGGACGCCGGCTACCGGTTCGAGCTGTTGCTCAAGCTCTGGCCGGCCGGGATCTCACTGAACCTCGGGTACGGCGAAGGGCACGGCACACCGTTCACCTGGAACGTCACCCCTTGGGAATGATCACCGCGTTCACGACGTACCGGCCGTCGTGTTCCTCGACGGGCAACCGGAAGTCGCCACTCGTGCCGTCGCGGGTGTACTCCACGACGACCGCGCCGTCACGGTAGACGCCGCGGTCCACCTGTGCCGTGGCGAAGTGCTCGACGGTCGCCTTCGCCACGTCCTCGCCGCCGACGGCGAGCAACGGCTCAAGCTTGTGGAAGTCGTGTGCGCGCAACGCGTTCGTCACGTCGGCGGTGAGCTGCTCCGGGGACGAGGCGCCGGGTTCCGGCCAGCTCGCGATGGAGATGATCACCATCACGAGCCAGCCGATCGGGAAGACCAGCAGCCAGAACCTGAGGTTCGTCAGCCGCTCGTGCACGTCAGGGCGTCCCCGAGATCAGCACGAACACGGTGGTGATCCAGCAAAGCAGGAACGCGAGGATCCAGAAGCGGATGTTGGTGAGGATTCTGGTCATGACAGGGCCTCTCTACAACGAGCAAAGCGAGCGAAACCGGGACTAGAGCCAGCGATTTCGGCGCAATATTCGGTAGAGCGTGAGGCAGGCGATGAGGACCAGGCTCATCACCAGGGGATAGCCGAACTTCCACTTGAGCTCGGGCATGTAGTCGAAGTTCATGCCGTACACGCCGACGACCATGGTGGGCACGGAGATGATCGCGACCCACGAGGTGATCTTGCGCATGTCGGTGTTCTGCTGCAGCGTGATCTTCGCGAGCGTCGCGTCGACCAGCGTGGTCAGCAACTCGTCGAACGCGGTCACGCGCTCGGACACCTCGGTGAGGTGGTCGTCGACGTCGCGGAAGAACGCCCTGACCTCTTCGGGGATGAGCGGCGTGTAGCCCTCCGCCAAGCGGCGCAACGGGTTCGCGAGCGGCATCACCGCGCGGCGCAGCTCCACGACCTCGCGCTTGAACATGTAGATCTGCTCCGCGCTCACCTCGCTGCGCGGCGCGAAGACCCGCTCCTCCATGCGGTCGATGTCGTCCTCGATGTGGTCGGTGACCTCGAGGTAGTTGTCCACCACCTGGTCGGCGATCGCGTGCATCACCGCGGAAGGACCGATCTCCAGCCGCTCCGGGTCCTCCTCCAGCACGTGGCGCAGCTTGGAGAGCCCGGAGTGGTTGCCGTGCCGCACGGTGATGACGAAGTCCTTGCCGAGGAACACCATGATCTCGCCGGACTCGACGATCTCGTTGGCGGTGTCGGGGGACTCGTTGGTCACGTAGCGGACGGTCTTGAAGACCATGAAGAGCGTGTTGTCGTACCGCTCGAGCTTCGGACGCTGGTGCGCGTGCACCGCGTCCTCCACCGCGAGCTCGTGCAGGCCGAACGTCTCCGCGATGCCCTGGATCTGCTCGGCGTCGGGCTCGTGCAGTCCGATCCAGACGAAGCCGTCCTTGCGCTTGCGCACTTCCTTGACGGCGTCGGTGTGCGTCCAGCGGCCCGGCAAGCGCTTGCCATCGACGTAGACCGCGCAGTCGACCACGTAGTGCGACAACGGCACGGTGATGTGCGGAGCGGGGCGCTGCTGAGCGCCGCGTCCGCGGATCGAGGGCAGGCTGGGCATGGTGAGTTCCTCCAGGGCCACACGTCGTCGTTCAAGTGCACGAAAAGCACGACGGGCGTCCCACCGGAGGGAAACTCGAGCGGTCTAGAACGATCTAGCCGGCCACCTCGGTGAAGACGCGCTTGGTACTGGCAGGGTGGGGGTCCTTGCTCATTTAGGGGTCCTCACCTCCTCGGGGCGAAGGTCACTGGTGGTGGAAATCCTCACACACCGGTTGCCGAGGGTACTCCCTCTCTGCTCAGACTGTCTCCCCACCTGAGACAGATCTCGATCACACGTAGTTGGAGGCGCGGTGCAGTTCGGTCGGTACTACGAGGAGTTCGAGGTCGGAGCGATCTACAAGCACTGGCCGGGCAAGACGGTCACGGAGTACGACGACCACCTGTTCTGCCTGCTCACGATGAATCACCACCCGCTCCACATGGACGTGAACTACGCGGAGAACACGACGGACTTCGGCAAGAACGTCGTCGTCGGCAACTACATCTACTCGTTGCTGCTGGGCATGTCCGTGCCCGACGTCTCCGGCAAGGCGATCGCCAACCTGGAGATCGAGTCGCTGCGGCACGTGAAGCCGACGTTCCACGGTGACACGATCTACGGAGAGACCGAGGTGCTCGACAAGACGCCGTCCAAGTCCAAGGACGACAGGGGCGTGGTCTACGTCGAGACCCGCGGCTACAAGCAGGACGGCACGGTCGTGTGCATCTTCCGCCGCAAGGTCATGGTGCCCAAGAGGTCTTACGGTGAAGCTCGCGGCGGCGAGCAGCCCGGGCGCCCCGAACCGAAGGAGTGAAGTGACTTCTCTGGATCTGGCACAGCAGCGTCTGCGTGCGTTCGCGGAGGAGGCGGCCGGCATCTCGCCGCTCTACGAGCACCTCGCGTCGCGTGCTGCCGACGATCCGGAGGTCGCCGATCTGCTGACCGCCGCCAGTGAGGACAACGCCACGGGCGAACTCCTGCTGGCGGCGGCGCATCGGCTGGTGCAGGCGGAACCGTTCCACCAGCTCTCGAACTACTACCCGTCGCTCGGCGGGACCTACGGCGCGGACGAGAACACCTGGCCGCTCTTCCGCGACTTCCTGCTGGAGCGCGCCGACCGCGTGCGGGCTCTGGTGAGCTCCCAGGTGATCCAGAGCAACGAGGTGCGCAGGGCCGCGCTTCTGTTTCCGGCTGTGGCCGCCGCGGCGAAGCAGGCGGGCGGGCCGATCGGGCTCGTGGAGGTCGCGACGACGGCCGGTCTGCTGCTCGGGCTCGACCAGTACTCGTACCGCTACCAGACCCAGGAGGCCGGTCAGCTCGTCGCCGGGCCCGCGAAGGCCGCGCTGGGCCTGCACTGCTCGCTGGAACTGGCACCGGGCGCGGTGCTGCCGAAGCTGCCCAAGACGATCAAGGTGGCCGCGAAGGCCGGCATCGGCGTGGCACCCGCGGACCTGGCGGACGAGGACGCGTACGCCTGGCTGGAGGCGTGCGTGTGGGCCGACCAACCGGAACGGCTGCGTCTGTTCGGAGTGGCGTGCGGGGTGCTCCGCAAGAACCCGCCACGTCTGGTCGCCGGAGATCCGGTCGCGGACCTCGCCAAGGCGGTCGAGCCGATCGACGCGCCGCTCGTCGTCATCACGAGCGGGTCAGGGCTCGACCTGGTGCCTGCTTTGTCGGCTTTGGGCAGGCCCGCGTGGTGGGCCGCTCACGAGGGCGGTGAGCTGCGGCTCATCCGTGTGCGTGACTCGGAAGTCGAGACGACCACTCTGGCCACCACCGAGGCCCACGGGCAACGTCTCGTTTGGCGTTGAGCACTCGCCCCGATCGCGTGAACCCTGATCAGGCCCTGGGCAGGCAGTTCCACTCGGAAAGCGCTTCTAGGAGCCCGTGAGTGGTCGGAAGTGTGGCCAACGTCGCACTGTCGACCCAAGCGACATCCGATGCGTCGTCGCCCGCTCGGAGCACACCCGACGTGACCTGGCATTCGTAGTCGAAGATCAAGAAAACCCCGTTCGGGGCCTGGCGCTCGACGCTGCCGACGAGGCGTCCAACGGTGACGGAGAGTCCCGTTTCTTCGGCTAGTTCCCTAGTCACGGCAGCCTCATCCGTCTCTTTTGGCTCCACGCGCCCGCCTGGTATCGACCACATGCCCTCACCAGGCGGATTGGCACGTCGCACGAGCAGTAGTCGCCCGTTCGAGTCATGAACGATGGCTCCGACACAACGGATGGTGCGCTCGCTGCTCGCCGTCACGAACACGAAGCGTAGTCACCCCGGAACGGCGGTGCAGTCCACTACCCCGGCTGCGGTACAAATCTCCCAAGGCGCTGAATCGTGCTGTACAACGGTCACGAACGGCGCCAAACGGGTGCGAACGCGGACGGGGTGGACACCGTGAACTTGAAGAAGATTCTCACTTTCGCCGGAATCGCCTTGCTGCTGTTCTTCCTCATCGCTGAGCCGCAGCAGGCCGCACAGTTGGTCACCAACATCCTCAACTCGCTGCGAACTGCGGCTGAGGCCCTGATCACCTTCGTGCGACAATTGTTCTAGTCCCCCGGTTCGCCGGGAGGCGGGGACAGAGCACTGGCTGGCATCGGGAAAGGGCTGGTAGCGCATGTTCGCACCACGTGATCCGGACGACTACCTGCTGTCGAGCGAGCGTCGGGTCATCCGGGTGCGCAGGCACTGGTCCTACCTGATCTGGGACGTGCTCGAAGCCGCAGCACTGCTCGCCGGCTTCATGATGATCTCGTACCTGCTTCCCGCCGACGCGGGCGTGATCCAGAACGTGCTGTGGTACGGCGGGCTGCTCGTGCTGTTGCGGGTCGCCTACTTCATCATCGAGTGGTGGGTCGAGCGCATCGTCGTCACCGACAAGCGGTTCATGCTGACATCGGGCGTCTTCGAGACCAAGGTCGCGATGATGCCCATCAGCAAGGTCACCGACCTCACCTATGAGCGCACCGTGGGCGGACGCATGTTCGGCTACGGCACGCTGATCGTGGAGTCGGCCGGTCAGATCCAGGCGCTGAACCGCCTGGAGTTCCTGCCGGACCCCGAAGAGGTGTACGACGCCATTTCGGAGCTGACCTTCGGTGACAAGAAGGCGCAGGCGGAGCGGTTCTCGATGATCAAGGCACAGCGGGCTGCGCGCGGGAAGAAGATGGTCCCGTAGCGGGACCTCACAGGGGCGTCGTCCACACTGGACGACGTGGTCATCGATCTGCACACCCATTCGACCGAGTCCGACGGCACCGACAGCCCTGCCGAACTGGTGAAGGCTGCGGCGCGAGCAGGGCTCGACGCGGTGGCGATCACCGACCACGACACCGCGGCCGGGTGGGCCGAGGCGGCTGCGACATTGCCTCCTGGCCTGCGGCTGGTGCGTGGCGCCGAGCTCTCCTGCGCGTGCCCTGACGGCCGTGGCCGCACGATCACCGTGCATCTGCTGGCCTATCTGTACGACCCGACGCACGCGGCGTTGATGGTCGAGCAGTCGCGGCTGCGCGAGGAGCGGCGGCACCGGCTGCAGAAGATGGCCGAGATGATGCAGGCCGACGGCTTCCCGATCGACCCGGTCGACCTGATGACGCGGCTGCCCTTCGACGCGCCCGCAGGTCGTCCGCACCTGGCGCAGGCGTTGATCCGCGCCGGGGTGGTGACCTCCGTCGACGAGGCCTTCGCGACCTACCTGACGGGTGGGCGTTATTACGTGGGGCGGACCGACACACCCGTCGAGCGCGCCATCGAGATGATCACCGAGGCCGGTGGCGTGACGGTGCTCGCGCATCCGTTCGCGGTGTCGCGCGGGCCCATCGTGACCTCTGACGTCGTGCGTTCGCTGGCCGCCGCCGGCCTGGCCGGGGTCGAGGTGGACCATCCGGACCACGATCTTGAGACGCGGGCGTCGTTGCGGTCGCTGGCCTCGTCGCTGGGACTGATCGTCACCGGGTCGAGTGACTACCACGGCACGAACAAGACGGTGCGGCTCGGCGCGGAGACGACGGCGCCGGAGATGCTGGATGCTCTGGCCGAGCGGGCGACCGGCGGCAAGATCCTCGTCGGATAGGGCGGTGTCTTCGTGTTCAACCTGCGGCTCTTCATCGAGGCCACGATCACCCTGCTGGTGATCATGGACCCGCCCGGCACCGTGCCCGTGTTCCTGGGACTGGTGGGCCGCAAGTCACGGGACCAGCGCAAGCGAGCCGCGCGGCAGGGCGTGCTGGTGTCGTTCCTGGTGATCACGCTGTTCGCCGTCGCGGGCAACTCGATCCTGGCGTACATGCACATCGGCATTCCCGCGCTGCAGGGCGCGGGCGGGTTGCTGCTCTTGCTGATCGCGCTGGACCTGCTGACCGGCAAGGGCGCGACCAACCACCCCGAGGTCGAGGACGTCAACATCGCCCTGGTGCCGTTGGGGACGCCGCTGCTGGCCGGGCCCGGCGCCATCGCCGCGACGATCGTGTTCGTGCGGCAGGCTGACGGCTGGGGCTCCTACTTCGCGTTGGCCGCGGCGATCGTGGCCGTGCACCTGATCCTGCTGGGGACACTGCGGTCCGCCGGACTGCTGATCAAGGTGTTCAAGGAGAGCGGGATCCTGCTCATGGCCAAGATCGCCGGTCTGCTGCTGGCCGCGATCGCCGTGCAGCTGGTCGCGTCGTCGGTGCAGGGCTTCATTTCTTCTGGCGTCTAGCGCTCGATGTGGGCCTTGTCGCCGTCGATGATGATCGGGCGCTCGATCAGGCTCGGGTTGGCGACCATGTGCGCGATCCACTTGGCGCGGTCGTGCTCGAGGAGCTTGGGGTAGGCGGGTTCCTTGGTGCGCGCGATCTCCCACGGCTCTTTGCCCAGGAGCTTGAGGACGTGGTCGAGCTCCTCGGCGGTGGGGGCGTCGTCGAGATAGCGCCGTTCGGTGTACTCGATGCCCTCGTCGTCGAGGCGTTGCTTGGCGGCGCGGCTCTTGGAACAGCGCGGGTTGTGCCAGATCTCCATGCGCGAAAATGTAGCGAGTTCGCGTCGGTCATCCGGTTGCCCCTTCGGGTCAACCGCCGGAGGCGATTCGGGCCGAAGCGGCAGCCGGATGGCCGACTTCCCGGCGAACTCGCCGCCGTCTGCGGAGCAGGGGCAATCCAACACTGTCAGAGGGGCTGAGTACCTTGATTGGGGTGGAACAACTCGGCTTCGACTTCGGCACGCAGCACCGCCGTCGGCTCGTGCGCGTCACGCCCGCGAAGCTCGCGACGTGGACGGACTGCCCGCGCCGCTTCCGGATGACGTACCTCGACCGCCCCACGCCACCGAGGGGCGGTGCCTGGGCGCACAACACCTTGGGCGCTGTGGTGCACAACGCCCTCAAGGCGTTGTTCGATCTGCCTCCGGACAAGCGCACGCCGGACCAGGCCGTGGCGCTGGTGAACCGGCAGTGGAAGTCCGAGGGTTTCCGCGACGTCGACCAGGCCGCCGAGTACCGCTCGCGCGCGCAGGGCTGGGTGCACGACTACGTGTCGTCGCTGGACGTCGACTTCGAGCCGCTCGGGGTGGAGCGCTGGGTGTCGTCGCCGACCGAGCGCATCGTGGCCGAGGGGCGGGTCGACCGCATCGACTACCGCGACGGCGAGCTCGTGATCGTCGACTACAAGACCGGGCGTCACGTGCTGACCTCTGACGACGCTCGGGGTTCGCAGGCTTTGGCTTTGTACGCGCTGGCCGCTCGGCGCACGTTGCGCAAGCCGTGCAGCCGGGTGGAGTTGCACCACCTGCCGTCCGGGTCGGTGGCGGTGTGGGAGCACACGGAGGAGTCGCTGGCCCGGCACGTTCGGCGGGCGGAGGAGGCGGCGGACGAGATCGACCTGGCCACGGAGACGCTGAAAGCCGGTGGAGATCAGGAGATCCTGTTTCCGCCGGTCACCGGGCGGCAGTGCCAGTGGTGCGACTTCCGGCGGAGCTGTCCGGAGGGGCAGGCGGCCGCACCGTCGTTGGAACCGTGGGCGTTGCTGGCTCCGTAGCCGTCGAGTCGTGAGAACCGGCGGCCCCGTAGGGTGGCGGGAGTGGACGTGGAAGTAGCAAAGCGGCCGTCGCGGACCTACGGAATCCTGCGCGCCGTGAGCGGTGTGCTCGCGGTGGGCATGGTGCTGCTCGCTCTGGGGAACATCGGCGTCCAGTTCTACGCGAACTCCCGCGATCTGCCTGGACCCGGCACGTTGTCGGTCACGGCGCACGTCGTGGCGGCTTTGGTCGTCGTCGCGGGGCAGATCGTGGCTGACCGGTACGCGGACTGGAAGGCGCCGTTGGCCTCGCTGGCGGTGCTGGTGGTGACAGGGGCGACCCTGTGGACCTTCTGGTGGGCCTGACTCGCCGCATTGCTGGTGGGGACCGGGCGGCTGGTGTGCTCAGGCGCTGGCGGCGTCGCTTCGGATGAGGCCGTTGCGCAGCGCCGCCATCAAGGCCTGTGCGCGGTTGGAAGCGCCGAGCTTTTCGTAGAGGCGTGACACGTACGTCTTGGCCGTCGAAGGCGACACGTACAGGGTGCGCGCGATGGCGGGGATGGACACGCCGTCCCGCAGCAGCATCAGCACCTCGCGCTCGCGCGGGCTCAACGCCAGGCGGCTGGCCGTGGACTGGCGGCGTGCCATGGCGAGCGCCAGGCCTGCCGCGGTGAACGACGAGGCCGCCACGGCTGCGTGCCGGATGGCGCAGAGGATCTCCTCGACCGGGGCGCTCTTGCCGACGAAGGCCGATGCGCCGGTCTCCAGGGCGCGGAACAGCACGTCGTCCTCGCCCTGCGACGTCAGCACCACGATGCCCAGCGTCGGGTAGCGGTCGCGCAGTTCGCGGGCGAACCTCAGGCCGTCGGCGTCAGGCAGGCCCACGGCCACGGTGACGACGTCCGGACTCGATGCGGCGATGACGGCGGGGGCCTCGGCCGCTGTGCTCGCCTCCGCGACCACCTCGAGGTCGGGGTGCTCGGCGGCGAGCGTCGTCAGACCGAAACGGGTGAGCGTGTGTCCGTCGACGACGACAACTCTGATCGCCATAAGCCGCCCCTATCGGTTGAAGGTTCAACCCGCATGTCGTTCCGAATGTCACTCTTGGTTACACCAAAGGGCCTAATGGGGTCTTTGGTCCCGTCCTGGCAGGGACCGTCAGATCTGCATCAGGACGCGGGCGATGCTGATGGCACCGGAGCCGATGATGACCACGAACATGGCCGGGAACAGGCACGCGATCAGCGGGAACAGAATCTTCACCGGCACCTTCTGGGCCTGTTCCTCGGCGCGCTGGCGGCGCCGGATCCGCATCTCGCGGGCCTGTTCACGCAGCACGGACGCGATGGGAACGCCCAGCTCACCGGCCTGGGACAGGGCCGAGATGAACGCGCGGAGCTCGTTGACCGTGGTGCGTGTGGTCAGCGAGCGCAACGCCTCGTTGCGGGACTTGCCGATCTGCATCTCCTGCAGCACGCGGGCGCATTCCTGGGCCAGTGGACCCGCGGTGTTGCGGGCGACCTGGGCGAGAGCCGCGTCGAAGCCGAGGCCTGCCTCGACACACACGGTCAGCATGTCGAGGGCGTCGGGGAGAGCGCGGCGGATCAATGTCTGGCGCTTCTGGCCCGCGTTGAGCAGCAGGAGGTCGGGCAGGAAGAAGCCGAAGACCGCGCCCACTGCCAGCCCGGCGACCAGCCAGCCCACCGAACGGAAGCCGAGCATGCCGCCCAGACCGGCGCCGACCAGCAAGCAGAGCCCCTTGGCCGCGAGCACGCGGTCCGGGGTCCAGGTCGCCGGGTTGCCGGCCAGGTCGAGGCGGCGCTGCAACCCGTGGGCCACACCGGCGGGGGACAGGCGCACGGCGATGGAGCGCAGCCAGCTCGGCGACGTGCCGACGTCCGACTTCTGGACGACCGCGGCCGAGTAGCTCGTCTCGATCAGGTCCAGCGAGCCGGAGGCGGTGACGCGCGGTTTGGCTACGAGCGCGACGACGCCCAACGAGAAAGCGAGCAGCAGACAGCCGAGCCCAAAAATGAGCACCATGTCACACCTCCACGCGCACGAGCTTGCGCATCCACAGCGAGCCGATGACGACCAACACAGCAGCACCCGCGAGCATCACGATGCCGACCAACGTGGTGTACAGCGGGCGCATGTACTCCGGGCGCGTCCAGAACAGGAACGCTGCCAGCACGATCGGCAGCCCGACCAGCACATAAGCCGACAGGCGGCCCTCCGCGGACAGCGCGCGGACGTGTCGGCGGGTCTGGGAGCGGTCGCGCATGGTGGCGACGGTGTTCATCAGCACCTCGGCGAGGTTGCCGCCGACCTGGCGCTGGATGCGGACTGCCATGACGACCCACGCGAGGTCGGGGCAGCGCATTCTCAGTGCCACGCGGTCGAGGGCGTCTTCCAGTTCGGCGCCGATCCGGGTGGCGGCCAGCGCGCGGGAGAACTCGCCCGCGGCCGGCTGGGTGTCGTCGCGCACCACGGCGTCGATGGACTGGGCCAGTGAGAAACCCGAGCGCAGCGAGCTGGCGATCAGCTGCAGCACGTCCGGGAGCTGGTCGGCGAACGCCGCGCGGCGCTTCGAGGTCCGCACCTTCAACGCCAGCGCGGTCACGAGCCAGCCGGCCACAACGCCCAGCGGCACACCGATCCACCAGGTCGTCAGCAACGTCAGCAGAGCGGCGAGCCCGGCAGAAGCGCAGACCCGCAGCAACGTCCACTCCGCCGGGCTGGCCTTCACCCCGGCGAGGTCGAGCCGGTCCGCGAGGCGGGCGGCGCTGACGTCGCTCATCACCCGGCGGGTCCACACCACGGCCACCTGCGCGGCCTGGCTTTCCTCCTGCGCAACGGGTTCCTGCGCGCCGTAGTGTTCCAGATGCCGTTCCAGCTTGCGGCCCGCGGCGGAACGACGTGGCGCCAGCACGAGGATCACGAGGACGAACACCACGAGGAACGTGCCGATGATCAACGCTCCGGTCTGCCAGTTCTGCCCGGGAGTCGGAGCGGGAATCGCGACAGGCACGGGATCAGGAGTCGCGACGGGTTCGGCCGCGGTAGGTGACGGAACCGGCGAAGGCACGGCCAGAGCAGCGAAAGCAGCGGCCAGCGCGGGCGTGTCGGAGGCGGTCAACAGACGTCCTCCCGCAGCACCAGCGATCCGGCGCAAAGCATCATCGCTGTACTGGAACCCGATCACGTCGGTCGGCACACCGGCAGCCGCCACAGCGGAAACGGCGGCATCCACGGTGGACTTGCTGACTGTGTCCTCACCGTCGGACACGATCACCATGCGCCGCTCGGAAATGCCCTGCAGCGCGGACAACCCGACCGGAACAGCATCGAACAACGACGTGTCGCCCTTGGCCTGCAAGCGATCCAGTGCACCAGCCACAGCACCGCGGTCGGCGGTAGGTGCGAGAACCAGTGAAGGCTGCGACGAGAACGCGACCAGACCGACCTGCACGTCTGCGGGCAGCGACCCCACGTAGGTCGCGATTGCCTGCCGTGCGACGACAATCCGGTCCGGCGCCATCGACCCGCTGGTGTCGACCAGCACCACGACCCCGCGAGATGGTGCGGCAACGGCAAAAGCGCTGAACACGAACGTCAGCACAGCGCCGATCAGGAGCCCGGCAAGAACTCGCCTCATCGCGGACCACCCCCGAACAGGTGCGGAGGAACATCGATCCCGCGGTCCCGCAACCGCTCCACGAAGTGCGGCCGCAGCCCGGTCGACTGCAGCTGACCCCGGTAGAGCCCGTGCTCGTCGACACCGGCGTGGAAGTCGAACTCGAAGATGTCCTGAAGAGTCACGATCTCGCCCTCCATCCCGATCACCTCGGTGATGTGGGTGATCCGCCGCGTGCCGTCCTTGAGCCGTGACTGGTGCACGATCAGGTCGATCGCGGACGCCATCTGCTCGCGGATCGCCCGCGCCGGCAGGTCGACGCCCGCCATCAGCACCATGGTTTCCAAGCGGGACAACGAGTCGCGCGGCGAGTTGGAGTGAACGGTGGTGATCGAGCCGTCGTGGCCGGTGTTCATGGCCTGCAACATGTCCAGCGCGGCGCCGTCGCGGACCTCGCCGACGATGATTCGGTCGGGTCGCATGCGCAGCGCGTTGCGAACCAGGTCCCGCACGGCCACCTCACCGCGTGACTCCACGTTCGGCGGCCGGGCTTCCAGACGCAGCACGTGGTCCTGACGCAGCTGGAGCTCGGCGGCGTCCTCGATGGTGACGATGCGCTCGTCGGCCGGCACGAACGACGACAGCACGTTCAGCGACGTCGTCTTGCCGGAGCCGGTGCCGCCACCGATCAGGATGTTCATCCGCCCGTGCACGCACGCCTGCAGCAGGTACGCGGTCGCGGGCGTCAGCGTGCCGAATCCGACCAGGTCGTCGACGGTGAACGGGTCGGCGGCGAACTTTCGGATCGTCAGCACCGAGCCGTCCAGTGCGATCGGCGGCACTACGGCGTTGACGCGGCTGCCGTCGGGCAGGCGGGCGTCGACCATGGGCGAGGCCTCGTCGACCCGGCGGCCGACCTTGGCGACGATCTTGTCGATCGTGCGGCGCAGGTGCGACTCGTCCGCGAACGCCGCGGGAACCGGCTCCAACCGGCCCGACCGCTCGACGTAGACCTGGTCGAAGCCGTTGACCATGATCTCGGAGATGCCCGGGTCGCGCAGGTAGGGCTCCAGAGGGCCGTGGCCGAGGATCTCGTCCAGGACCTCCAGCGAGATACGGGTGCGGTCGGCGTTGGTCAGCGGCGTCTCGTCGCGTTCCAGCACCGCCTGCAACGTCTGACGCACCTGGACTTCCAGCTCACGCTGGTCGAGGTGCGCGTCGTAGAGCTTGGGGCCCAGCACCTCCAGCAGGCCCGCGTGCACGCTGCGCTTCACCTCGGCGAACGGGTCCGCGGCACGGGCGTGCCTGCGCGGCTGGTGTGCCGGGGCGACGGATTCCCGTTGCGCGGCAATGCGATTGGCCAGGCTCATCGGAACCACCTCTTGGACTTGGCCGCGATGACCGCGGGCTCGGTGAGCACGTGTTCACGGGCGAACCGCGCGATCGCCTCGCTCACCGAGTGCTTGGGCAGGTCGAGGACGATCGGGTTGCCCTTGTTCACCGAGATCGGCACGTCCCGGCTGGACGGCACGTGTGCGCGGATGTCGCTGCGCACAACGCGTTCGATGTCGTCCATCGAGAGGCCGACCTTGGAGTCGGAGCGGTTCAGCACGACCGACCGGATGTCGTGCGCGTACGACAGCAGGTCCAGCATGTCGAGCGTCACGCGCAGGTTCTTCAGCGCCGGAACGTCCGGCGTGGTCAGCAGGACGTGGTGGTGCGAGGCGTCCATCGCCGCCAGCACGTGCTCACTGAAGGCCGAAGGCGTGTCCACGACGACGAAGTCGAACATCGTCGGTAGCACCTCCAGCAGTTCGCTGACCAGCGTCGCCGGAATCCGTTCCGCGTCACCGGGTTCGACCGGCGCGAGGAGTGCGCTGAGCCCTGGCCGGCACGCCGTGAGCAGCGATGACGTGCCCGTGACGTCGAGGTGGCCGAGCATCCCGAGCCCGTGCACGATCGTGCGGACCGGCTCGGCCCGCAGGCAGATTCCGACGTCGCCGAACGCGAGATCGAGGTCCACCAGGCAGACCGACCGTGCGCCACCGGCCGCGAGCACAGCGGCGAGGTTCACCGCGAGCGTCGTCTTGCCGCACCCGCCCTTCGCGGAGAACACGGTGATCACCTGGCCGTGCTTGCGCTCGTCGGCGTGGGGCTGCGGTACCCCGGTCACCTGCGCGGACAATGCCCGCGATCGAGCGCAGGCATCGGCCAGGGACGGGAGGTCGTCCCGCGCGACAACCTCACGAACACCCGCGCGGAGTGCCTGCGTCAGCACGACGACGTCGAGCACCTCGCGCAGCAGCACCACACCGACCGTGGGACGCTCGACCCGCATCGTCTCGGCGAAAACGAGTGCCTCGTTCAGATCGACGGCCGCACCGATGACGACGAGCAGTTCGGCGGGGTCCGCGGCGAGCAACCGGCCGGTCTCGGCGAGCGTCGCGGCGGTGACGACGTCGCTGCCGACGACGCCGACGGCGTGGGAGAGCTGTCCGGCACGGGCGGCCGGGTCGCACAGGATCGTCATGGCACGCCTCAGTTTCCGAACAGGGAACGGTTGTCGACGCCGTTGCCCGGCGTGACCTCGGACTTGCCGCCGAGCAGCGCGAAGTAGAGCGTTCCGGTCTGCTGGCCGTGGATGAGCCTCTCCGCATCCGCCTGCTTCACCGCGACCGTGACGATCGCCTTGCCGACGTCGCCGTCCTCCGCTGCCTGCTTCTCGCCGACCACGGAGAGGACTTCAAGGCCGGTCAGCAGCAGGCGGGTGGACTGGTTGCGCTCGTACTGCTTGGACAGACCGTCACCGGACGGTGTGTTGCCCTTGCCGTCCATCACGGTGAACGTGTCGAACACCGCGACCTTCGAGCCCTTCTGGATGAGCCCGCCCGCTCTCTGCCAGGCCTCTGTCGGCACGGTCACCGCGATCATCCCGTCGGGGATCGAGATGCCCTTGGCGAGCGAGGCCGCCTCGGTGAACAACGCCTTGGTGACCAGCTGGCCCTCCGCGATTTCCGACGAGGTCACGAGGTCGACGATCGACGTGTCCAATTCGGACAGTACGTTGGCGGGTACGCTGCTCTTGGGCATCTGCTGCTTGTCCACGAGTTTCATCACCGACTCGGCGGTGGTGCCGGCGGGGATGCGTTCCTTCGCGACGAGCACGGTGATGGCCTGCTGGCCCGCGATCGCACGAGCGTCGGCGCTGCGGACGTAGAGGAACACCCCGGCGCTGCCACAGATGGCCAGCGCCACCGCCAGGATGATGATGAGAGCGCGGTTCTTCATGACTACTCCTGGGATTCAGCCGGTGAGCTGGACTATGCGGGCACCGAGATCGGGGCCGCCGATGGTGCCGGTGGAGGGCATGAGGCCCTGGACGAAGTAGCCCGCGACGCACTTGTCCGAGCCGGTGCACTCGTTCTTGCCGGTCAGCCAGTCCTTCTGCGAGGCACCAGGCAGCCAGTACCCGGTGACGACGAAACCCGCGAAGCCGGCGAGCGTGTAGGTGCCGCCGGTGCCGGTCCCGGTGACGTTGGTGTAGATCGGCAGCCAGACGGGCTGGCGCGAGCTCCACGCGCTCGCCAGTGCGGCCTTGCAGTCCTTGCCGGCTGACGCACCGGTGTCCGCGCTGTAGGTGTTGTTGTCGATCAGCACCGAGCAGTCGGAGCCGGCGCCGTCGACCCAGCCGAACTCACCGGGACCGTCCGACCCGGCGGGGCCGCTCGGGCATCCCGTGCCGCTGGTGGTGTGCAGCTTGAGCACCTGGTGCACCGACAGCGGTGGTGTGGTGGGCGGTGTCGGGCCGTACACGGTGCCGCCGGAGGTCGCCGTCGACCATTCGCACCACGAGATGGTGAGCGCGATCGTGGTCGCGGTCTTCGGAGGGCCCCACGCGGCACGGGCGCAGGCGGCGACCCTCGTACCCTCGTAGGCATCATTGCCCGCCAACGTCCTGGCGAATGCGGGCGGCAGCAGGGTGTCGCCGCCCGCGGTCTGCGTCGAGGTGTGCACGTCCACGTACGTGGTGCCGGAGGACGGCTTGGCGGGGCAGTCGGTAATCGTGCCCGACGACGCCGAGCACGAGGGCAGCACGCCATTGCCGTCGAACCCGCACACCTCATCCACCGTGGACACGCCGTCCTTGGCGTTGTGGTTGGCGTAGTAGTTGGCCTTGTTCACCAGGCAGGTCGACGCGCCGGCAGCACAGCCGCGTGCGACGGCGAGCGCAGCCGCGTCGGCGCCGTTCTGCAACTCGGCGCGCTCCTGGTAGATGAACCCGACGTCGATCACGATCGCGCCCATGCCGAGCAGCATGCCGAAGCCCAGCAGGATGCCGATCAGCACGCCGAGCGCACCTCGGTCGTCACCTTTCAGCCTTCGCATGGCATGACTCCCTTGGCGCTCAGCTCGATCGGGTCGCCGTATCCGCCGCCGCCGAACAACGCGGCGATCCCGCCGATCGGTGTCACGAACTCGAAGGTGTACGTGGCCTCCACCTCGGCGCTGGCGTTGCTGGAAGTCGCGGGACAGGCGGTGACGGCGACACCGACGCCGCTCAGCCCGGTGGCTGCGTTCTGCGTGCGGGTGGCGGGGTCAGGTTGTTTCAACGCGACAACGCGGACACCTTCACGTGCCGCCTGGGTCAGGGTGATCTGGGCGTGCAGCGCGCGCCCGAAGTCGACGATGCCCATCACGAGCATCAGCAGGATGGGCATCAGCAAAGCGACTTCGACAGCGGTCGCGCCGCGGTCGCGAGCTCTGTTCGTCATGACCGCTCCGAAGAATCGTGCGCGGCCGGCGGAGGGCACCGCCGGCCGCGCGGGACAGGAGGCTTCAGCCGTCGATCACATCGGCGATGAACTCGAACATCGCGGCCATGTTCTCGCCGACGGCAGTGACGGCCACCAGTGCGGCGATGGCGATCAACGCCTGCATCAGGCCGTACTCGACGGCGATGGCGCCGCGGTCCGCGTCAACCGATGTCTCACGCCTTGGGCGTGAGCGCCGTGCCGATCTTGTCGAACAGCAGATCCAGGTTGGTGCCGACCAGGGTCACGGCGACGATGATCACGACGGCGATGAGGCCGACCATCAGGCCGTACTCGACGGCTGTCGCACCTCGGTCGTTGTCTTCGCGCTTCACGGGGCCGGTGAGGAACGTCTGCAGGTAGCTGAGGAAGTACAGCATGGTCGTCTCCTGTGGGATTGGGGTTCCGTTTTCGGGACGCCACAACTGTGCGTGACGGCCGGATCAGTTCGGTATCGGACGAAGAGGTGTAACGAACATGCAGATCGGGGGACATGTCGGTCGATCGGGGGACACGGTGTCGGTCTGCCGGTCCGACTTGTCGCTGTGACGTTCCGTTGATATCGCGTGCGGACCTACCGTCAGCCGCATGACTCTTCTTTGGGCTGTCGGCGGCGCCGTTGGCGGACTCGCCTCAGGTGTCGCGCTCCGCGAGCTGGTCAACCGGTTCACGCGCGCCGGCATCGCGTTGCCGCTGGTGTCGGCGGCCGTGTTGGCCGTGATCGCAACCAAGTTCGCCGGCTCGGTGGAGGTGCTCGCGTTCGCGTGCCTGGGCGCGGTCGGGGTCGCTCTGGCGTTCATCGACACGGCCGTGCGCCGCCTGCCGGACGTGTTGACGCTGCCCGCGTATCCGGCGGTGCTGATCCTGCTGACCGTGGCCGCGCTGACCGGCGGCACGATCAGCGCGCTCGGCCGGGCGGTGCTCGGCGGGCTCACGCTCGCGTTCGTCTACCGGGTGCTGGAGTTCGTCAACCCCGCCGGGATGGCTACGGCGACGTGAAGCTGTCCGGTGTCATCGGGATGGCGCTCGCCTGGCTCGGCTGGCCGGTGCTCATGCTCGGCGCCGCCCTGGCGTTCATCCTGTCGGCCGTGGTGTCGCTGGTCCTGTTGCTCCTGCGGCGGATCACGCTCAAGAGCACGTTGCCGTTCGGGCCGTTCATGTTGCTCGGCGCGTTCACCGCGGTGTTGCTGCACTGACGGGGACTCGCACTACCGCCGGGGCCGTCCGGCACCTACAGTGTGCTCTCGATCCGCTTGGGGAGGCGGATCGCGATCTGTGGGGGAAATCGATGGCTGTGGCGGATGTCGTTGGCGCGCGCCGAGATTCGGTCGCGTTGCCGGTTCCGGTGTTGCTGGTGGTCGCGGGCTTCGCCGCGGCCGTCGTCGCGCAGGGCGGGTACTACCTGCCCGGCAGGCTGCTGTCCGGACTGCTGGTCGGGGTGGCCGTCGTCCTCGCCCGCCCTCGGCCGAACCTCCTTGCGGCACTTGGCGGAGCGTTCGCGTTGTGGGCCGTCGTGCGCGGACTGCTCGAGTCAGTCGTGCTGTCGGCGCTTCCCACCGTGGCCGCGGCGGGAGTGTTCGTCGGCGCCGCGCTTGTTGCGGCACAGACGGATCAGGCCCAACGCGAGCTGCTCGCCACGGTCGTTGCCGGTGTCGGTGCGCTGATCGGGTTCACCGGATGGGTGGCCGTGGTGTTCCGGGTGCCGTCGTGGACGACGGTCGCGGAAGGACTGCTGCGGGCCGGGTCGACCCTGACCTACCCGAACGCCGCCGCCGCGATCATGGCGGCTGCCACGGTGTTGTCGCTGGTCTTGCGGCCGGCGTTGCTCACAGCGGTGTTGAGTTTCCTGCTGTGCGCCGGGATCGGCGCGACGATGAGCCGTGCCGGCGTGATCGCGCTGGTGGCCGGGTTGCTGGTGCTGTGCGCGTTCTGGGGCGTCAAGAAGACGCTGACGGCCGCCACGCCGCCGTTGCTCGGTGCCGTCGTGGCGGTCGGCGCGTTGCTGCCGTCGATGCGGGTGACCGACGAACCGCGGCCGTTGCTCGCGGTCACCGGACTGGTCGTGGGTGCGCTGGTGGCAGTGGGGTTGCCCAAGCTGGGCCGGTTCGTGGTGCCGATCGCCGTGCTGCTGCTGGTGACCGGTGCCGGGGTGGCCGCTCTCGGCTTCGCCGACCGCCTGGCCACGCGGGTCTCGTTCAGCTCACCGGACCGTGCCGGCGCGACCGGAGCCGCGCTGGAACTCGTCTCCCGGGCGCCGCTGCTCGGGACCGGCCCCGGAAATGGATCTTTTTTCTTCGAGCGGGGCAACGCGGGCAGTCGTGTCATGCGTTATGTGCACAACGAGTACCTCCAGGTGCTCGTCGAGCTGGGGGCTGTCGGGCTGCTGCTGGCGCTGGGGGTCGTTGCCGCCGTGCTGATCGCCATGTGGCGAGGGCGCGGGACCTCGTTGTGGGCAGGGGCGATGGCGGCGGTCGTCGTCGTGCTGGTGCACAGCGGTTTCGACTTCCTGTGGCACCTGCCCGTCGCGCTCATCGTCGCGGGGTTGTGCGCCGGACTGGGGTTTCCGTCCACAAGGGACGGAGTGAATGAGGGGACTACAACAGCATGAAGAAGTTTTCCGGGGGCAAGACGCTGGCGGTCGTCGCCGTCGCGGGCGGCGCGATCCTCGCGTCCATCGCGCCGGTCATGGCGGAGGTGAGTGCGCAGTCGCCGTCCGCTGGTGCCATCAGAGCGGAGTCGCCCGCGAAGCTGAAGGCCTGGGGTGCCGCGATCGAGGTCCAGATGACCTACGCGTGCCCGGCCGGCCAGCAGGGCTACCTCAACGTGACCGTCAGCCAGGCCAAGATCGGTGGTGTGGCCGTCGGCAGCGCGTACAAGGACAACCTCAATTGCACCGGCGGGTTCGAGACCACCACGGTGATCGTGACGGCCAACGACCGCCCGTTCGACGCCATCGCCCCCGCGTTCGCGAAGAGCGAGCTGCGGACCTACCAGAACGGCAACGCCGCCAGGGACGAGCGGGAGATCCGCATCAACCTGTGGTGATGTGAAACGGCCTGGCTGGCTCGGTTTTACGACGTCAGCCAGGCCCGCCACGTCGGCAGCAGCGTGGCGATGAGCTCGTGCGGCGCCTCGGTGTTCGGCGAGTGCATCACGCCGGGCAGCAGGGCGAAGTCGGCGTCCAGCCGCTCAGCCATGTCGCGCTGGGCGGCCGGGCTCCACGCGTCGTCCGCGTCGCCGCACACCACCAGGCACGGCGTGCCCGACGAGCGCAACGCGCGGCCCAGTTGGCGACCTGGTCCGGTTCGTAGCGCAGGCCGTTGCCCATGCCGAGCAACGCCGCGGCCGGTGACTTGAGGAACCTGGTGCGGTAGAAGTCTTTCAGCTCCTGCGGAAGCGCCACCCACGCCGGGTTCTGTGAGGACCGCAGCTCGTTCAGCTTCTGGGAGCCCTCGACGCCCTGCTCGGCCAGCACGTGCTCGCCGACCTCCAGCACCGAGCGGCGCTCGCCGGCGGGCAGCTCGGACGGGCCCGACGACATCAGCGTGAGTCCCACGATCGGGGCACCGGCGAACACCGCGGCCCGTGACACCAGGCCGCCGTAGGAATGGCCGAGCAGCAGGACCTTCCTGCCGTCCGCGGCGATCTTCTCGATCAGCTCGGCGATCACCGACCCCAGCGGGCCCGGACGGTAGAGCGCCTCGTCGTCAGGGCCCTGCGAGTCCTGCTGACCAGGCAGGTCGATCGCGACGACCTCGAAACCCGCGTCCGCGATCGGGTCGATCATGGGCGCGAAGTCCTCTTTGGAACCCGTGTAGCCCGGCACGAGCAGCGCCGTCGTGCGCAACGCGTCATCGCCCACAGCGGGCGCGCGCAGCGCCGCGATCGTGCCGTAGCGGCCCGGCAGGTCGACACGTTGCGCCCGGTGCGGGCTGATCTGCGAGTACACGAGGGAACTATCGCAGTGCGACCAGGGTTTCGCCACGCTGCTCGAGCACGACGGGACCGGCTGTGGCGAGTTGCACAGGGCCCGTGTGGCCGTCGCGGTTCACGCGGATCGTGCCCACGAGCTCACCGGTTGCCTGCTCGTACACCCGCAGGCCGTCCTTCACCGGGATGATCGCGCGGCCCGCGAGCGTCGTGCCGGCACCCAGCGTGCCTTCGGCAGTCCACAGTGGAGCGAGCGTGTCGTGCGCCAGTGCGATCGTCTTGGAACCGGAGAACCAGAAGACGTTCGTCTTCGTCGCGAACGCGCGCGACACGTGCCCCGGCGGATCGACGAAGTCCGCGGCCGGCACGTCGATCGGCGCCTCGCTGACCTGCGTGCCGCTTTCCGCGTCGAACACGACGATGCGGCTCGGGTTCGGCACCGCCACCGCGACGAGCTTCTCCGTGACGGCCACGACCTGCGCGTTCTTGGCGCCGGTCAGGACGCTCGAGATCACCTTCGGCTCGTCGGACTTGTCGGGGTTCGGCTTGATCACCGAGATCCGGTCGCTGGGGTCGTCGGGGCAGCGCTCGATCATCGCGAACTTGCCGGACGTCACCGCCACCGAGCCGTACGCGCAGCCGACCCGCGGTTGCTTGTTCGGGTTCACGATCGCGCGCAGGCTGCCGTACTCCAGCGACTTCACCAGGTCGTCGCGCCGGTAGACCTCCATGTACTTCGACCCGGTCGTGATCAGGTGCGAGCCCTCGTTGAGCAGCGCCGTGCCCGGTTCCGCGTCGCCGTTGCGCTGTGCCCGCCGCTCGCCGGTGACGCCGTCGAGCGAGGTGAGCTCGGAGCAGTTCGTGCCCTTCGAGTACAGGGCCATGGCACGGCCCCAGCCCGTGCTCACCACGCACAGCGGCAGGTCGCGCTTGTACGTCCACCGCACGTCACCGGTCAGCGGGTCGCGCCCGTTGACCTCACCGCCGTCGCCGGTGACCGCCGTCGACGGCTTCTCCTCGCCCGTCTCCTTCACCGCGGTCTGCACGACCACGGGCGACAGCGTCGCGCCGCTCTTCGCACGCCACACCTCGGCGAGCGACGGGGGCAGCGCGGCGACCTCGGGCAGCGGGTCCCACGACGACGGCCCGGTGACCGACGTCGTGGCACGAGCATCGCTGAACGCCCAGGTCAGCACGGCTGCCACGACCGAGACCACAGCGATCAGCGCGACCGCGATGAAGTCGGCGCGGGTGCGCCAGGACCGGGCGGGCGGACGTTCCTCGACGGGCTCAGGCTCGCGCGCTGGCTCGTCGAGGACGTCCTCGATGTCGGTGACGTCGGAACCGGTGGACGACATGGTGATCAGTCTGCCGAAGGAGCGGCCTGTTCGGCAGAGCTTCGGCGACGCCGACGCCTGCGGGGCTTGTCGGACGCGGACTTGTCGGTCGCTTCCGGCGCCGACGTCTCCGCCTGCTCGCCCTCGACTGGCACACCGGAACGGCTGCGCGTGCGCGAACGGCTGCGCTTCGGCCTGGTCGCCTCGCTCACCTCGGGAGCCTGCTCACCGTCGGCACGAGTGGAGCCGGTACGACGACGGCGCTTGCGCTTGCCGCTGTCGAGGTTCTCCTCCTCCTCGGCGTCCAGGCCGGCGCGGGTGCGGTGGCTCATCGGCAACCGGCCCGTGGAACCGGACGGAATGCCCAGGTCGGCGAAGAGGTGGTCCGACGTGGAGTACGTCTCCACCGGCATCGGCTGGCCGAGGCCGAGCAACTCGTTGACCGACTGCCAGCGCGCCGTCTCGTCCCAGTCGACGAACGTGACGGCGACGCCCGTGCGCCCGGCACGGCCCGTGCGGCCGATGCGGTGCACGTAGGTCTTCTCGTCCTCGGGGCACTGGTAGTTGATGACGTGCGTCACATCGTCGATGTCGATGCCGCGCGCCGCGACGTCCGTGGCCACCAGCACGTCGACCTTGCCGCTGCGGAAAGCCCGCAGCGCCTTCTCGCGCGCGCCCTGGCCCAGGTCGCCGTGCACGGCGGCCGCGGCGAACCCGCGCTCGGTCAGGTCGTCAGCGACCTTCTGCGCGGTCCGCTTGGTCCTGGCGAAGATCATCGACAGGCCGCGGTCGCGGGCCTGCAGCACGCGGGCCAGCATCTCCGGCTTGTCCATCGAGTGCGCCCGGTAGACGAACTGCGAGGTGCGCTCGTGCGTCTGGCCCGCGTCGTTCTCCTCGGCGCGGATGTGCGTCGGCTGCGTCAGGAACGTGCGGGCCAGCGTGATGATCGGGCCCGGCATCGTCGCCGAGAACAGCATGGTCTGACGCTCGTCGGGGACCATGGTGAGGATGCGCTCGATGTCGGGCAGGAAGCCCAGGTCGAGCATCTCGTCAGCCTCGTCCAGCACCAGCATCTTGACCTTGCCGAGCACCAGGTGGCGCTGTTCGGCCAGGTCCAGCAGGCGGCCGGGCGTGCCGATCACGACGTCGACGCCCTTGCGCAACGCGGCGATCTGCTGCTCGTAGGGGCGGCCGCCGTAGATGGCGGTGACCTTCACGCCCAGGTGCTTCGACGCGTCGGTGAGGTCGTGCGTGACCTGGAGACACAGCTCACGGGTGGGGACGACCACAAGGGCCTGCGGGGTGCCGTCGCCGGGCGTGTCGAGGCGGTGCAGCAGCGGCACGCCGAACCCGAGGGTCTTGCCGGTGCCGGTGCGCGCCTGGCCGATGACGTCGTCACCGGCGAGAGCGATGGGGAGCGTCAGCTCCTGGATGGCGAACGTGCGTTCGATGCCGGCTTCGCTGAGTGCCTTGACGATCTCGTCACGCACTCCGAGCTCGGCGAATGTGGGGGAATCGTTGGCAACCGGGGCGTCGGCCAGCAGCGGGTGCGATGTGTCTTCTGCGGGGACACCGGCCTCGCTGTGTTCCAGGAGGACCGGGTCCAGATGTGCTTCTACTTCAGCGGTCAGGGTGATCAGCCTCTCTCGTACCAAGCGCGTACGAGCCCTGGCCGGGCCTCTCGACCGCGCTCGATGAGCAGCTGCGGGAAAGGTGTACGCGCACCATTTCATGCGCCGCGCAGCGTGGTCGTCACACTCGTCACGCCGGGCGTCCAGACCCATTCTACCTGGCGAGACCCCGTTGACCACCTAGTGCGGCAAACCCGACCCTCGCCAGCCGCTCGCGGCGTTCAGCAGGACGCCTCGCGGCACCGCCCCCACGCCCCCATATGCCCGATATGCGTGGGGGCGGCACCACGATTCGCCCGTCTGAACGCGTCGACCGGCAGGTGAGTCTCGGGTCCGCCGCACTAGGCTTGCTTCTCATGGGTGTTGCGGAGGGTGTTGTTGATCTTCTCGGAGCGCTCGCATATGGCGAGCTCTCGGCCTTCGACCGGATGACGGAGGACTCGCGCACGGCGCCGACATTGGCGGGACGCGCGGCGTTGGCGCAGATGGCCGCCGCGGAGATCGGTCACTTCACGCTGCTGCAGAACCACCTGGCCGCCGAGGGGATCGCCGTCGAGGACGCGATGGCGCCGTTCGTGAAGGGCTTCGACGCGTTCCACGAGTCGACCAGCCCGAAGTCGTGGCTCGAGTCGCTCGTGAAGGCCTACGTGGGCGACGGCCTGGCCGCCGACTTCTATCGCGAGATCGCCGAGTGGCTGGACGCGCCGACCAAGGAACTGGTGCTCGCCGTGCTCGCCGACACGGGTCATTCGGCGTTCGCTGAGCGCGAAGTCCTGGCCGCCGTCGAGACGGATCCGCGGGTGCGCGACCGGCTCGCGCTGTGGGGCCGCCGGCTGCTCGGCGAGGCGTTGACGCAGGCCCAGTACGTGGTGGCGGAGCGGGACGGGCTCGCCGAGCTGATCGTGCGGGGCTCAGGCGACCTCGCGGGCATCGGCCAGCTGTTCCGCCGGCTCCAGCAGAGTCACGCGCGGCGCATGACGCAGCTCGGTCTCGGCTAGGTAGGCTCGGCCGTAGATTTTTCTCTTGAGCACGGAGGTCAGCGTGGAGGTCAGGATCGGCGTCGCGGACAGTCCGCGGGAACTCATCGTGACCAGTGAGCTCAACCCGTCCGAGGTTGAGGCACTGGTGGCGGACGCGGTGTCCGGCAAGTCCAGCGTGCTGTCGCTGGTGGACGCCAAGGGTGCGCGGTTCGTCGTGCCCGCTGGCCGCGTCGCGTACGTGGAGATCGGCCCGCAGGACTCGCGCAAGGTCGGCTTCGGCGCCTGAAGCACTTGACGAAAAAGCCCCGGTCTCGTCGACCGGGGCTTTTTCAGTGCTCTGCTGGCTCTTCGATCTTGTACGGCGGGGTCGAGATGCCGCCGACCCGGTAGCGGCCCCACGGGTCGGGGTCGGTGAGCGTGCCTTCCGCCTGGCCGGTCGGGGTGTGAAGCAGCGCGGTCCGCGCTCCTCCTTCGACCCGGCTCGTGACCTCGTCGTTCTTCTTCACGCGGCCGTACCAGTGGTAGCGGCCGTCGATCGGCTGGAAGTAGCCCCGCAGGTCGACCTCGACGTTCACCTCGTCGGATCCGAAAACGAGGGTGGCTTCGCCGGTGTAGCCGTCTTCGTCGTGCTCGCTCATCAATCCACCAATCGGAGTGGGGTGAGTGGCTTTGCCGGGTCGGCCTGGACGCCCGCCGAGCGCAGCAGCCCGTCGATGGCGTGCCAGATGATCGTGGCGAGGTAGTCGCTCAGGTTCTCGCGGGACATGGTCTGGCGGTCGAGCCACCAGTCGCCGGCGTTCTGCACCATGCCGACGAGCGCGTGCGCCCACGGCTCGGCGCCGCCGGAGTCCATGTCGAACGCGCGCAGGTAGTCGCCGAGGATCCTGGCCAGCGCGGTGGCGATGAGGTTCTTGTCCTCCGCCACGACGTCCTTCTCGACCGGGCGGTCCACAAAGGACCCTTTCACCACGAACCGGTAGAGGTTCGGGTTCTCCTCGATCACCGACAGGTACGCGTCGACGATCCGTTCGATGCGGGCGCGGATCGGGCCGTCGGCGGCGAGCGCGGGACCCATCCGGTCCATCAGCAGCTCGGTGGCCCTCTGACCCACCGCGAGGTAGAGGTCGGACTTGTCGGTGAAGTGCCGGTACAGCACGGGTTTGCTGACGCCGGCCTCCGCGGCCACGTCCTCCATGCCGACGTCGGGGCCCTTCTTGGCCACGACGGCGATCGTGGACTCCACGAACTCCGCCCTGCGCTGCTCGCGATGCCCCTTCCAGCGCTCGCGTCGCGCGTCCGGCCCCTTGACAGTGCGTGCCATGTGACGCACGCTACCAGAAGTAACCGTTACCTCAAGTAACACTTACCGGGGAGGGCAACCGATGAGGGTCGCCGATCGGGAGAAGACAGCGGAGAGGCTGCTGAAGTCGTCCGCGGAGAAGTTCTACGACCCCGAGGTGGACATCGACTGGTCCGCACCTCTGGTCGACGGTCTCTTCTACATTCCTGAACAGCGCATTTCGCTCTACGGCACCCCGTTGTACGACTCGTTGACGGTCGAGCAGCGCATCGAGCTCTCCAAGCACGAACTGGCGTCGATCGCGTCGGTGGGCCTGTGGTTCGAGCTGCTGCTCATGCAGATGCTGGTGAAGGTCGTCTACAACACCGACCCGACCTCGCGGCACGCCCAGTACGCGCTGACCGAGGTGGCCGACGAATGCCGCCACTCGACGATGTTCGCGCGCCTGGTCGAACGCATCGGCTGCCCGCCGTACGGGCCGACCAGGCACACGCACCGCCTCGGCAAGCTGCTGCCGACCATCGGCTACGGGCCTGCCATGTACGGCTCGATCCTGGTCGCCGAGGAGATCCTCGACCGGTTGCAGCGCGAGGCGATGAACGACGAGACCATCCAGCCGATCGTGCGGATGGTGAACCGCATCCACGTGCTGGAGGAAGCCCGTCACGTGCGGTTCGCCCGCGAGGAGCTGCTCCGCGGGATGTCCTCGTTGCGCGGTTTCGAGCTGCCCTACCAGAAGTGGCTCGTCGGGTACGTGTCGATGATGATCACGCGCACGATCATCAACCCCGCCGTGTACGCCGCCGTCGGCCTGGACGTGCGCGAGGCGCGCCGGCAGGCACTGGCCAACCCGCGGTTCCAGGAGACCATCCGCTGGTCGGGGGAACGGATCATGTCGTTCCTGGATGAGGCCGGACTCGTCGGAAAGCCGGGGATGCGCTCATGGCGTCGCTCGTTCTTGATCGGCTGAACGTCGTCACGTCGGGGTCTTCGTCCTCCGGCGTGACGGCGGTCCTGCTGCACGGCTGGACCATGGACCTCACGACGTGGGACCGCGTGGCCGCTTCGTTGCCCGGCAGGGTGGTCCGCTACGACGTGCGCGGCCACGGTCTTTCCGGCGGCGGTACCGCGACGATCTCCGAACTGGCCGACGACCTCGCGGCGGTGCTGGAGGAACACGTCCCCACCGGACGGATCGTGCTCGCCGGGCACTCGCTGGGCGGCATGACGATCATGGCGCTGGCCGAGCAGCGCCCCGAGTTGTTCTCGCGCGTCACGGGGGTGGCTCTCGTGGCCACGTCGTGCGGGAACCTGCCCCGGTTGAGCCGTGTGGAGCGGCTCGCGGGGAAGTGGCTGGTCAAGCGGCCGAAAGTCGGGTTCGGCCGCTTGATCACGCCTGGCCTGCGGGTCACGTTCGGCCATCGGCCTCGCTGGGCCGACGTGCGGGCCGCGGCGGCGATGGCGGGAGCCACCACCGGTGAGGCGTTCGTCGGGATCCGGGAGGAGCTGACCCTGCACCAGCGGCGGGAGGCGCTGGCGGTGCTGGCGGACATCCCCACCGTCGTCATGGCCGGTTCGTGGGACGTGCTCACGCCGATGCGGCACTCGCGGGTGCTGGCGGACGCGTTGCCGGGCGCGGAGTTCGTGATCTATCCGAAGGTCGGGCACATGCTGCCGCTGGAACGGTCGGAGGACGTGGCTCGCCGGATCGCCGCGCTGATGTGAGTCAGCAGGGAGCGCTGGTCCCGATCTGCGAGTACGGGACTTTGCAGGAGTCCTTGCACTGGTGCCATCCCGGACAGGTACGCGGCCGTGTACTTGTCCGGGCTCGTTTTCGAGGTCGACCGGCCTGGCCTCAGTGATCTGGACGGCGCTGCTCGGGCGGCTTCAGCGCGAACCGCGCCGCCGCCGCGCCGACCAGCACCAGGACAAGCTCAGTGCTGCAGCGGGAACCCGCCACCGATACCGCGCCACGCCAGGTTGGAGATCAGCGCGACCGCGTCCTCCTTGGGCACCCGGCGGTTGTCCGCCAGCCACGACCGAGCGGTGACCTGCGACAAGCCCACGAGCCCGACGGCCAGCAGGCGCGCACGCTCGGGGTCGAGCCCGGCGTCCGCGGTGATGGTGTCGGTGATGGCGTCGACGGAGTCGGTGGTGGCGCGCTCGACGGCCTCCTGCACGGCGGGCTCTGAGCGCAGGTCGGACTCGAAGACCATCCGGAACGCCTGGCCCTCGCCGTCCACGAAGTCGTAGAAGGCGGCCACGGCGGCACGTACGCGCAGCTTGTTGTCCGTCGTCGAGCCGATGGCGGCGCGCACGCGGCTGACCATGTCGTCCACATGGGACTCGAGCAGGGCCATGTACAGCTCGAGCTTGCCGGGGAAGTGCTGGTACAGCACCGGCTTGGACACGCCCGCGCGCTCGGCGATCTCGTCCATCGCCGCGGCGTGGTAGCCGTTGGCGACGAACACGTCCTGCGCCGCTGCCAGCAGTTGCGCGCGGCGGGCGGTGCGCGGCAGTCGAACGCCCCTGCCTGCGGGTGCGCTCTGCGCCGTCTCCGTCATGGTGCCTCCAGCACGAGTGTTCCGGCCGTCGGAAAGGGGTTGCCAGACCGAGGCGTGAGCGCAACCTTACTCGCTGGTAGCCCACATCCGGGAACCAACTGTTGCTTCTTTCCCGCATCCTGGTCTGGTGAGCACGCTGATCCCCGCCCCGCTGTCCACGGTCGCACTCCCGCCGGTGGACAAGTCTCAGAAGCCATGGCCAGGTGAGTTCCACCAGATCGACGACCACGAGGTCCACGTCAGGGTCACCCCTGGCGACGGGCCGCCTGCCGTCTACGTGCACGGGCTCGGAGGGTCCGCGACCAACTGGACGGACCTCGCCGCCCAGCTGCGCGACCACGTCACCGGGTACTCGGTCGACCTGCCCGGCTTCGGGCGGTCGGAGCCGATTCCCGGCTACGACTTCAGCCTCCCGGCGCACGCCCGCACGGTGATCAAGTACCTCGAGACGCTCGGGGAGCCCGTGCACCTGTTCGGCAACTCGATGGGCGGCGCGATCTCGCTCATCACCGCCGCGACCAGGCCTGATCTGGTCAGGACGCTCACGCTGGTCTCGCCGGCCGTTCCTGATCTCAGGCCGCGCCTCGATCGCATGTCGGACCCGCGGATGGCACTCGCCGTCCTGCCGGTCATCGGGTCGAAGGTGCGCAGGGAGCTGGCCAAGCTGAGCGCGCACGAGCGCACCAAGCAGATGCTCGCCCTGTGCTTCGCCGACCCGAGCGTGGTGCCCGACCACCGCATCGAGGAGTCGATCAGGGAGAACGAGGAGCGCGCTCGGCAGAAGTGGGCGGGGCAGGCCCTCAACCGCAGCACCTTCGGGCTGATGCAGAGCTGGCTCACGCCGGGCCCCAAGTCGTTGTGGCGGTTGTTGCCACTGGTCAAGGCGCCCACGCTGGTCGTGTGGGGTGAGAACGACAGGCTCGTCAGCGTGCGGAAGGGGCCCCGAACGGCGCGGCTGTTGCCGAAAGGACGACTGCTGGTGCTTCCGCGGACCGGCCACGTAGCCCAGATGGAGCGGCCGGCCACCGTGGCGAGGGCCGTGCTGGGCATGTGGGAGGCGGTCGACCGACACACATGGTGATGGACGACGGCCATACGGGGGATGTGGGACCCTGGGCAACGTGAATCGCGCCCCCGAGCGAGGACGTACTGCTCCGCCCGCTGACCGCTACCGTCGCGGCGAGCGCCGGACCAGCGCCGAGCCACTCGCGGCCGCCTGGGAGCCGGAAGGCACCGCCCAGCACCGGCGGCCCCGCAAGCGCGGCGGTGTGAAGAAGCTCGTCTCCAACTACGGGTGGCGCATCTACGCGATCCCGGTGCTCCTGGTGCTGACCGCGCTGGTGGTGCTCGACACGGTGCAGCCGAAGTCGCCCCCGGCCGGCGGCGCACCCAACAATCCGGCCGGTAACTCCACCTCCACGCCGGAAGTGCCTCCGTCGGAGAAGCAGGCGTCGAAGCCCAAGCTCGACATCCCCACGGCCGAGCTGCCGGCCGGGCCCGGGTTCTCCGAGGACGGCGTCGGCACGTTCAAGGCGCTGGCGGGCAGCGGGCCGCGGATAGGCGAGGGGAACGCGCAGAAGTTCCGCAAGTACTCGATCGCGATCGAGGACGGCGTCAAGCCCGCCGACTACAACAACGACGACGGCGCGTTCGCCAGGACCGTCGACGGGATCCTGTCCGACCCGCGCAGCTGGATCGGCACGAAGCAGGTCGCGTTGCAGCGCGTCGAGCCGAACCAGAACCCGGACTTCATCGTGAGCCTGACCACCACGAAGACGACGCACACGCTCTGCGGCAAGGAGATCCCGTTCGAGACCTCCTGCTGGAACCCGGCGAGCAAGCGGGTGGTCATCAACGTCGCCCGCTGGGTGCGCGGTGCCATGGCCTATGGCCCCGACCTCGCCGGCTATCGGACCTATGTGATCAACCACGAGGTCGGCCACGCGCTCGGCAGCGGCCACGCGCCCTGCGCGGAGAACGGCGCGCCGGCCCCGGTGATGATGCAGCAGACGTTCGGTGTCGCGAACAACTTCGTCTCGCAGATGAACGCGGGCCTGGACGTCGTGCCCGCCGACGGCAAGGTCTGCACGACGAACCCGTTTCCCGCTGGCTGAGACGGCTTTCCAACCGGGAAGAGTCCAGGCAGGGTAGACGTTGTCTCGGACACGGAGACATTCGTCGAGGAGGAGCAGCATGGCGCTTCCGCCGCTCGTTGAGCCAGCCGCGGAGCTGACCAAGGAAGAAGTCGCGCGCTACAGCAGGCACCTGATCATCCCGGACGTCGGGGTGGACGGGCAGAAGCGGCTGAAGAACGCGAAAGTGCTCGTCGTCGGCGCGGGCGGCCTGGGCAGCCCGGCACTGCTGTACCTGGCCGCGGCCGGAGTCGGCACGCTCGGCGTCGTCGACTTCGACGTCGTGGACGAGTCGAACCTGCAGCGTCAGGTCATTCACGGCCAGTCCGACGTCGGCCGCCCCAAGGCGGAGTCCGCGCGCGACTCGGTCGCCGAGATCAACCCGTTCGTCAAGGTCGTGTTGCACCAGACGCATCTCAACTCCGAGAACGCGCTGGACATCTTCCGCGACTACGACCTGATCCTCGACGGCACGGACAACTTCGCCACGCGCTACCTGGTGAACGACGCCGCGGTGCTGCTGGGCAAGCCGTACGTCTGGGGCTCGATCTTCCGGTTCGAGGGCCAGGTCAGCGTCTTCTGGGAGGACGCCCCGAACGGCCAGGGCCTGAACTACCGCGACCTCTACCCGGAGCCGCCGCCTCCCGGCATGGTCCCGTCGTGCGCGGAGGGCGGCGTGCTGGGCGTGCTGTGCGCGTCGATCGGCTCGATCATGGTGACCGAGGCGATCAAGCTGCTCACGGGCATCGGCGACCCGCTGCTGGGCCGCCTGATGGTCTACGACGCGCTGGAGATGAGCTACCGGACCATCAAGATCCGCAAGGACCCGGAGTCGCCGAAGATCACCGAGCTGATCGACTACGAGGCGTTCTGCGGTGTCGTGTCCACGGACGCGCAGCAGGCGGCCGCGGGCAACACGATCACGCCGCTCGAGCTCAAGCACAAGCAGGAGTCCGGTGAGGACTTCCTGCTGGTGGACGTTCGCGAGCCGCACGAGTACGAGATCGTGAAGATCCCGGGCTCGGTGCTGATCCCGAAGGACCGGATCCTGTCCGGCGAGGCGTTCTCGGAGCTGCCGCAGGACAAGCCGCTGGTGCTGCACTGCAAGTCCGGTGCTCGTTCGGCGGAGGCGCTGGCCGCGCTGCACAAGGCGGGCTTCAAGGACGCCGTGCACGTCGGCGGTGGAGTGCTGGCGTGGGCGCGAGAGGTCGATCCGTCGCTGCCGACGTACTGATGGCTTGAGGGCGTCTGCAAGTACCACCAACGGCCTAGTTGGCGGTACTTGCAGACGCTCCAACCACTGGGCCAAGTGGGTGGTGGGATGAATCACGGCGTGTCGCGTTCCGCCAACCGGGTGGTCTGAGCAGGTAGCGTGCCGAGCCGTGACCCGGACCCCCGAACCGCCCCCAGCGCACGTGCGTGCGGCGTTCGGGGCACGTGACGCCGAGCCAGAGCTGATCGACGGCGGACCTGCCTGGCGCTGCGGCGACGCCACCGTCCGGCCCGCGCCCAAGCCTGCGGAAGCCACCTGGATCGCCAAGACCCTCGACGGGCTGGACGTGCCGAACCTGCGCATCGGCAGACCGTTGCGGTCCACCGACGGCCGGTACGTCGTCGGCGGCTGGTCGGCCACCAAGTTCCTCGCCGGTCGTGCCGAGGCACGCCACGACGAGGTCATCTCCGTGGCTCAGCGCCTGCACCAGGCCACCACCGAGCTGCCCAAGCCCCGTTTCCTGGACGCGCGCACGGACGTGTTCGCCGTCGCCGACCGTTTGACGTGGGGCGAGGAGGACGTTCCGCTCGACGCCGACCTCGGCGGCAGGCTGTTCGACCTGTTCAAGGAAACGCGGAAGCCGATCAACCTCAGACCGCAGGTCGTGCACGGTGACCTGTTCGGCAACGTGCTGTTCGCGGGCAACGCCCCGCCGGCCGTCATCGACTTCACCGCGTACTGGCGCCCCGCCGAGTGGGCCGCCGCCGTGATCGCGGTGGACGCCGTCGCGTGGGGTGGCGCGGACCCCGGCCTGTTCAAGCGGTGGAGCCATCTGAGCGAGTGGACGCAGGTGTTGGTGCGCGCGACTTTGTTCCGGCTGGCGGTACACGCTCTTCACCCGTTGTCAACGTCACAGTCGTTTGCGGGCTTGGAACGAGCTGCTCACCAGGTGTCCGCAATGCTGTGAGCAGACAACTTTCCAGGTTGGAAACATTCCGGACCGCCGCGTTAACAGGGGCTTCTTAGCGTCAGCGGCGTGACCCATTGCCCCTACTGCGCGCTGCAGTGCTCCATGAGCGTCATCGACGGCCAGGTTGCCCCTGGTCCCGGTGGGCTGTGCCAGAAGGGCTGGACGGCGGGGGAGTTGCTGCGCCATCCAGGCCGCCTCACGACACCTCTTCTGCACGGTGAGCCCGTCTCCTGGGACGAGGCGCTGGACTTCGTGGCGTCCCGGATCCGTTCGTACGAGCCCGACGAGGTCGCCGTGTTCGGCGGCGGCGGGCTGACCAACGAGAAGGCGTACCTGCTCGGGAAGTTCGCCAGGGTTGCGCTGAAGACCTCGCAGATCGACTACAACGGCCGGTTCTGCATGTCGTCCGCCGCTGCTGCGGGCAACAAGGCGTTCGGGCTGGACCGAGGTCTGCCGTTCCCCCTGACCGACCTGCAGTCCGCGGACACGGTTCTGCTGGCGGGATCGAACCCGGCCGAGACCATGCCGCCGTTCCTGCGTCACCTCGAGGGTGCCCGGCTGATCGTCATCGACCCGCGCCGCACACCCACCGCCGAGCGCGCGACGTTGCACCTGCAGCCCGCGCCGGGCACGGACCTGGCGCTGGCGCTGGGCCTGCTGCACACGGCGGTCATGGAGGGCTTGATCGACAAGGAGTACATCTCCTCCCGGACCACCGGGTTCGACGACGCCTGGCGCATCGCCGCGCAGTGGTGGCCCGAGCACACCGAACGCGTTACGGGCGTTTCCGCCGCCGACCAGCGCGCTGCCGTGCACATGCTGGCCGGGCGGTCGTACATCCTGACCGGGCGCGGCACCGAGCAGCACGCTTCCGGCACCGACAACGTCTCCGCGTGGATCAACCTGGCGCTCGCCCTGGGACTGCCTGGCCGTGCCGGCTCCGGTTACGGCTGCTTGACGGGGCAGGGCAACGGGCAGGGCGGGCGTGAGCACGGGCAGAAGGCCGATCAGCTGCCCGGTTACCGCAAGCTCGACGATCCCGTGGCGCGGCAGCACATCATGAAGGTCTGGGGTGTCGACTGGTTGCCAGGACCCGGCCGCAGTGCGTACGAGCTGCTGGTCGCCGACGACCTCAAAGCGATGCTGGTGTTCGGTAGCAACCCGGTGGTGTCGGCGCCGCGAGCGTCGCGGGTCGCCGAGCGTTTGAAGGCGCTGGACCTGTTGGTGGTCGCGGACTTCGTGATGTCCGAGACCGCCGCGATGGCCGACGTCGTGTTCCCGGTGACGCAGTGGGCCGAGGAAGACGGCACGATGACCAACCTCGAAGGCCGGATCATCAGGCGCCGCAAGGCACTCGACCCGCCTGCCGGTGTTCGCAGCGACCTCCACCTCATCCACGGGCTGGCCGCACGCCTCGGCTGCGCTGAGAAGTTCCTGACCGAGCCCAAGGAAGTGTTCGAGGAGCTGCGGAAGGCGTCCGCCGGCGGTCTCTCCGACTATTCCGGCATCACCTACGAGCGGCTCGACGCCGAGCAGCTGCACTGGCCGGTGCCGTCGGTCGACCATCCAGGCACGCCAAGGCTTTTCCTTGACAGGTTCGCGCACGCCGACGGCCTGGCGAAGTTCATCCCTGTCGACCACAAGGGTCCGGCGGAGCCGCCGGACGAGGAGTACCCGTTGCAGGCCACCACAGGGCGGGTCCTGCAGCACTACCAGTCGGGTGCGCAGACGCGGCGGGTCGGCGAGCTCATGAAGGCCGTTCCCGAGATGTACGTGGAAGTGCACCCGGACACAGCTTCGCGGGCGGGGCTCACGTCGGGCGAGCCCGCTCACGTCGTGTCCAGGAGGGGACGGGTGACGGCGACCGTGCGGTGCGTGCCGAGCATGCGTTCCGACGCGGTGTTCCTGCCGTTCCACTTCCCCGGTGAGGGGCGGGCGAACCTGCTCACCAACCCCGCGCTCGATCCCACGAGCCGGATGCCCGAGTTCAAGGTCTGCGCGGTTCGATTGGAGCGGGCATGAGGCGAGTCGTGATCGTTGGTTACGGCATGGCGGGCGCGCGTCTGGCAGATGAGCTGCGCCGCCGTGACCAGGACATCTCCATCACCATCATCGGGGCGGAGCCGCACGCCGCGTACAACCGCGTGCTGCTCTCGACCGTCGTCGCCGGGACCATGACGCCGGAGTCGACCAGGCTGCACGACGAGAAGTGGGCGGCCGGGCACAACATCGACCTGCGGCTGGGCTGTGAGGTCCTGGAGATCGACCGCGGCTCGCGAACCGTGACGGTCTCGGGCACGCCGGGGATCACCGGGCCGGAGAGCGAGCCCATCCCGTACGACGCTCTTGTGCTCGCCACCGGTAGCACTCCGTGGGTTCCGCCTGCCGAGGGACTCGTCGAAGACGGCAAGCTCGCCCCCGGCGTCGTCGCCTTCCGCACCCTCGACGACTGCGCCGAGATCGAAGCCAAGACGCACAAAGGCGCGCCCGTCGTCGTCCTCGGCGGCGGCCTCCTCGGCATCGAAGCCGCCCGAGGACTGGCCGGACGCGGCTGCCTGGTCACCGTCGTCCACCCGGTCGGCCACCTCATGGAACGCCAGCTCGACCCCGGCGCCGGCAGCGTCCTGGCCCGCACCCTCGGCCAGCTCGGCATCGAGTTCCGCCTGAACGCGCTGGCAGCCAAGTACCTGCCAGGTGACGGGCTGATCCTCGATGACGGCACCCACGTTCCTGCTGAGCTCGTGGTCGTCTCCGCGGGCGTCCGCGCCGAAACCTCGTTGGCGGTCAAGGCGGGCCTGGAAGTCGACCGCGGCATCATCGTCGACGACGTCTTACGCACCAGCGACCCGCGCATCCACGCCATCGGTGACTGCGCACAGCACCCCGGCACGGTGTCCGGCCTCGTACAACCCGCCTGGGACCAGGCTGCCGTGCTCGCGGACCGGCTCACCGGCGCCAACCCGGCCGCCCGGTACCGCGGGACTTCCGTTGTCACGCGGTTGAAAGCACGTGACGTGGATCTCGCTGCGCTGGGTGACGTGCACACGGATGTGGACTGCCCCGACTCGGAAGTCCTGTGCTTCCAGGAACCTTCGCGCGGCCGCTACGCCAAGCTCGTGCTGCGCGACGACAGGGTGACCGGCGCGATCGTGCTCGGCGCACCCGACGCCGCCGCCACGATCACCCAGCTCTACGACCGCGGAATCCCTGCCCCGACTGATCGTCTGGCGTTGCTGCTGGGCCGAGCACTGCCCGCGGAGGCGGCGAGCCCGGCGGATCTCCCGTCCAGCGCGGTGATCTGCCGTTGCAACACCGTCTCCAAGGGGCAGATCGTCTCAGCCTGGCGTGCGGGCGCGGAAAGTCTGCCGCAGCTCGCCGAGGCCACCCGCGCGACCACGGGCTGTGGTGGTTGCAAGGACGCTGTGTGCGGACTCCTCGACTGGCTGGGGGCCTCACAGCCGCAGTCGGCGTGATGTGCGCGGGAGTTGCCTCCGTCGTCATCGTCCAGAACCCCTTGGTAATCAGCGCTTCTTACGTTTTCCGGCAATCGCCGACCCCACGGAGGACTTCATGAGCTGGATCGACCACTGGGAGCCGGAGAAGCCCGAGTTCTGGGAGAGCACCGGCAAGCGGATCGCCCGCAAGAACCTGGCGTTCTCCATCTTCGCGGAGAACCTCGGCTTCAGCGTCTGGGTGCTGATGAGCATCGTGGTCGTGAGCCTCGGCTCCGTCGGGTTCAACTTCAGCGTCGGCCAGCAGTTCTGGCTGTTGATCGTCCCGAACCTCATCGGCGCGGTCCTGCGGGTTCCCTACACGTTCGCCGTGCCGAAGTTCGGCGGGCGGCTGTGGACGACGATCAGCGCCGGGCTGCTGCTGATCCCGTGCGCGATGCTCGTCTACGCGGTCACCACGCCGGGCACGCCGTACTGGTTCTTCCTGCTCACCTCGGCCGCGATGGGCCTCGGTGGCGGCAACTTCTCGTCCTCGATGGCGAACATCTCGTTCTTCTACCCGGAGGGCAAGAAGGGCCTGGCGCTCGGCATGAACGCCGCGGGCGGCAACCTCGGTGTCGCCGTCACGCAGCTGATCGTGCCGGTCGTCATCACGATCGGCACCGGGATCCACCTCGCCTACGCCGCGCTGATCTGGATGCCGTTCATCGTCCTCGCCACGGCTTGCGCGTGGTTCTTCATGGACAGCCTGACGCAGGCCAAGCCGGACGGGCAGTCGTACAAGCTGGCGATGTCCAACAAGCACACCTGGGTGATGTCGTTCCTCTACATCGGCACGTTCGGGTCGTTCATCGGCTACTCGTTCGCCTTCCCCTCGCTGATCAAGATCAGCTTCGTGGACTACAAGGGCTGGGTGGCGCTCGCGTTCCTCGGCGCGCTGATCGGCTCGGTGGCCCGTCCGGCCGGCGGATGGCTGGCTGACCGGATCGGCGGCGCGAAGGTGACGCTCTGGACGTTCGTCGGGCTCGGTGTGGGCACGATCGGTGTCATGACCAGCGTCGACATGAAGAGCTTCCCGCTGTTCTTCAGCTCGTTCATCCTGCTGTTCGTGCTGGCCGGTGTCGGCAACGGCTCGACGTACCGGATGATCCCGGCGATCTTCAAGACGCAGTCGGACGACGACAAGTCCGCCAAGCGGCAGGCCGCCGCGGTGGTCGGCATCGCGGGTGCGATCGGCGCGGCCGGTGGTGTGCTGGTGAACCTGGTCTTCAAGTTCTCGCTGGAGGGCTCGAAGACCCTGACACCCGCGCTGACCGCGATCCTCGTGTTCTACGCGCTCTGCCTCGGCACCACGTGGTGGTTCTACCTGAGGCGCAACGTGTTCGTGCAGCGGCCGAGCCTCGCCTACGCAGGCGTGTGACGCACACCGCACTGAGCTGCGAAGAGAGTTTCCTTTAACACCCGCGAAATATTGCGGACCATGGGATGACACGCCGCCCGATGAGCATAGCGGGCGGAAGGAGTGATGCGGACATGACGCGGACCCTGGTTGTGATCGGCAACGGTATGGTCGGCCACCGGCTCGTGGACGCTCTGAGCGGATCCTCCTGGCGGATCGTGGTCTTCGGCGAGGAGTCACGCCCCGCCTACGATCGGGTGGCGCTGTCGTCCTATGTGGACACGTGGAGCTCTGCGGACCTGGAGCTGGCACCGTTGTCCGGCGCGGAGATCCGGCTGGGCGAGAAGGCCGTCTCGGTCGACCGCGAGCGCCGGATCGTCGTGGGTGCTTCCGGTGTCGAGGTGTCGTACGACGCGTTGGTGCTGGCCACCGGATCGGTGCCGTTCGTGCCGCCGGTGCCGGGCCGCGATCTGCCCGGTTGCCACGTGTACCGGACGATCGACGACCTGGACGGCATCCGGGCGACCGTCGAGGCCGCTGACCGGCCCGGCAGGCACTCCGGCATGGTGCTCGGCGGCGGTCTGCTCGGGCTGGAGGCCGCGAACGCTTTGCGCGGCATGGGAGTCTCTCCGCACGTCGTGGAGCTGGCGCCCCGGCTGATGCCGATCCAGGTCGACGACGGCGGTGCCGGGCTGCTCAAGCGGCTGGTCGAGAAGCTCGACCTGACCGTGCACACCGGCACGTCCGCCTCCTCGATCGAGCGCGACGGGTCGCGGTTGATCGCCAAGCTGGCCAACGGACTCGAGCTCGACCTCGACGTCGTCGTGTTCAGCGCCGGCATCCGGCCGCGCACCGACCTCGACCTGGGGCTGGAGCTGGGCCCGCGCGGTGGTTACCTCGTCGATGCGGCTTGCCGGACCTCTGATCCCCACGTGTACGCGATCGGTGAGTGCGCTTCCGTCGAAGGCATGACGTACGGGCTCGTGGCCCCCGGTTACGCGATGGCCGAGGTGGTCGCGGACCAGCTCAACGGTGGTACCAAGGTGTTCCCCGGTGCCGACCTGTCGACGAAGCTGAAGCTGCTCGGTGTCGACGTCGCGTCGTTCGGCGACGCGCACGCCCAGACCGAGGGCGCGCTGGAAGTCGTGGTGAACAACGCGGTCGCCGGCACCTACAGCAAGCTCGTGGTGTCGGACGACGCGAAGACCTTGCTCGGCGGTGTGCTGGTCGGCGACGCCTCGGCGTACCCGTCGCTGCGACCGTTGGTGGGCAAGGAAGTTCCGGCCGCGCTGCTGCAGCCGGGCGGGAACGCGGCTGACCTGGAGATGCCCGCAGACGCGCAGGTCTGCTCCTGCCACGCGGTCACCAAGCAGACGATCACCGACGCCATCCAGTCCGGTGTCGCGTGCGATGTCGCCGAGCTGAAGGCGTGCACCAAGGCGGGCACGGGCTGCGGTTCGTGCGTGCCGATGCTGAAGAAGCTGCTGACCGACTGCGGTGTCGAGCAGTCCAAGGCGCTGTGCGAGCACTTCACGTACTCGCGGGCGGAGCTGTTCGAGATCGTCCGCGCGACTCGGATCACCACGTTCACGGCGTTGATCGAGAAGCACGGCAGCGGACGCGGCTGCGACATCTGCAAGCCCGCCGTGGCCTCGATCCTGGCTTCCCTGAACAACGGGCACATCCTCGGCGAGACCCAGGTCTCGTTGCAGGACACCAACGACAAGTTCCTGGCGAACCTGCAGCGCAACGGCACGTACTCGGTGGTGCCGCGCATCCCCGGCGGTGAGATCACGCCCGAGAAGCTGATCGTCATCGGCGAGGTCGCCCGCGACTTCGGCCTCTACACCAAGATCACCGGTGGGCAGCGCATCGACCTGTTCGGCGCGACCGTCGACCAGCTGCCGGAAATCTGGCGACGGCTGGTCGACGCGGGCTTCGAGTCCGGCCACGCGTACGGCAAGGCGTTGCGCACGGTGAAGTCCTGCGTGGGCACGACCTGGTGCCGTTACGGCGTGCAGGACTCCGTCGGTCTCGCGATCGAGCTGGAACTGCGCTACCGGGGCCTCCGTTCACCGCACAAGCTCAAGTCCGCCGTCTCCGGGTGCGCGCGCGAGTGCGCCGAGGCACGAGGCAAGGACTTCGGTGTGATCGCAACGGAGAACGGCTGGAACCTTTACGTCGCCGGCAACGGCGGCTTCACCCCGCGCCACGCCGACCTGCTCGTGTCCGATGTGGACACCGAGACGCTGATCAAGATCATCGACCGGTTCCTGATGTTCTACATCCGCACGGCCGACCGGCTGCAGCGCACCTCGGCGTGGCTGGAAGGGCTCGACGGCGGGCTCGAGCACCTGCGTGAGGTCGTCGTCGACGACAAGCTCGGCATCTGCGACGAGCTGGAGGCCGCGATGGCGTCCCACGTCTCGGACTACGCCGACGAGTGGCGCGGTGTGCTGGAGGACCCGGAGAAGCTGGCTCGGTTCACGAGCTTCGTCAACGCTCCCGGCACCCCTGATCCCACGATCACGTTCCGCGCTGAGCGTGGTCAGCGCGTTCCCGTCCAGCTCGGCATTCCGGAGGTCGTCAGGTGACCGTCGTCTGTGACTTTGAGGTTCTGCGTCCGGAGCAGGGTGTCGCGGCGTTGCTGCCCGACGGCTCGCAGGTTGCGGTGTTCCTGACCGCGGACGGTTCCTTGCACGCGTTGGACAACATCGACCCGTTCAGCGGCGCCGCGGTGCTCTCGCGCGGCATCGTGGGCGACCGCGGCGGCGTGCCCGTCGTGGTGTCACCGGTCTACAAGCAGGCGTTCGAGCTGGCGACCGGCAAGTGCCTGGACGAGCCCTCCGTGTCCATTGCGGTGCATCAGGTCCGCGTACGTGACGGCGTCGTGGAGGTGACATGACACAGCCGCTGGCGGGCTTCACGATCGGCGTCACCGCGGCCCGCCGCGCCGACGAGCTCATCGCTCTGCTGGAACGCAAGGGCGCGTCCGTCCTGCACGGACCTGCTCTGCGGATCGTGCCTCTGCCCGACGATGAGACGCTGCACAAGGCGACGCTGGAACTGGTGTCGTCACCGGTGGACGTTGTTGTGGCCACCACAGCGATCGGGTTCCGAGGCTGGTTCGAAGCCGCCGAGGGGTGGGGACTGGCCAGCCGCCTGCATCGCGCTCTCGAAGGTGCTGTGGTGTTGCCACGCGGCCCGAAGGCGAAGGGCGCGGTACGGGCGGCAGGCCTGGTCGAGACCTGGTCGCCCACGTCCGAGTCGAACGCCGAGCTGCTGCAGTACCTGCTGCGGATGGGCGTGTCCGGCAAGCGCGTCGTCGTCCAGCTGCACGGCGAACCGCTGCCGGACTTCGTGAACACCCTCGCGGCCGCCGGCGCCGACGTCGTCGAGATTCCCGTCTACCGCTGGGAGCCACCCGCTGATCTCGGGCCGTTGCAGCGGTTGATCGACGCGGTGCTGGCCGGGCAGGTGGACGCGCTGACGTTCACGAGCGCTCCCGCCGCTTCTTCGGTGCTGCGGACCGCCCCTGACCACGCCGCGTTGGTGTCGGCGTTGCGCCGGGACGTGCTGGTGGTCGGCGTCGGTGCGATCACCGCCGGACCGTTGGTGGCCGCGGGAATTCCTGTGGTGCAGCCCGCGCGGTCGCGGATCGGGTCGATGGTGCGGGAGCTCGCGGTCGAGCTGCCTTCGCGGGCCACTCGGCTGCGGATCGCGTCGCGGGACATGGAGATGCGGGCGCAGGCCGTGGTGATCGACGGCGAGCTGCGGCCCGTTGCCCCGGCGCCGATGGCCGTGTTGCGGACGTTGGTGGCTGCTCGCGGACGTGTCGTTTCCCGGCAGGACCTGTTGGCTGCCTTGCCTTCCGGTGGCGAGGAGCACGCGGTGGAGACCGCGATCGGGCGGTTGCGGACGGCGTTGGGTTCGCCGCAGATGGTGTGCACGGTTGTGAAGCGCGGTTACCGGCTAGCTATGGAGCCAGCATGAAACTTGTTCTGGCGTTCCACGGCACGCGTGATCCTCGCGGGGCCGTGGTGTGTGAAGAGATCGCCTCGCTGGTGCGGTCCTCGGTGGACGTACCGGTCGAGGTCGCTTATGCCGATGTTCGGCAACCGGACGTTCGGTCGGTTGTGGACGGTCCGGCTGTCGTGGTCCCGGCGTTCCTGGCGGCCGGCTACCACGTTCGCGTCGACATCCCCCAGCAGATCGGCAACCGGCCGGACGTCGTCGTGACCTCGCCGCTCGGCGTGGACGCGGTGCCGGCGATGCGGGATCGGTTGCGGGAAGCAGGTTTCCGCCGCGGCGACGCAGTGGTGCTCGCCGCGGCGGGTTCGTCGGACCCACGCGCGCTCGCGGACGTTCGCCGTGCCGCGGCGTTGCTGGGTGCGGATGCCATCGGGTACGTGGCGACGGCGACGCCCCGCGTGCCCGACGTCGTTGCCGGGCTGCGGGGGCGCCGCGTGGCCGTCGCCTCGTGGCTCTTGGCACCGGGGACATTCCACGGGTCGCTCGCCGAGTGCGGCGCGGATGTGGTGTCCGAACCGATCGGGGCGCATCCTCTTGTGGTCGATGTGTTGCTGCGCAAGTACTACGAGGCTCGGGCCGTGTTGCTGCAATCAGCATGAGGGCGGGGTTGATCCGGCCTCAATGGAACTGTTCCACCGGGTGGTTTGACAGGAGTTGAACTTCGCTGGTGGCGGGCCGGTTGGTGCTGCGTTGGTCGGCTGGCGGTGGCGCCGGTTCCGGCTTTGGTGCTTTGCGTTGGCGGGTTCCGGTTTGCAGCGCGCGGGTCGGCTTGCGTTGGCGGGTGCCGGTTCCAGCGGAGGGGTCACCAATGCGGTCATGTCGCCTTGCGTTGGTGGTCGCTCGGGTCCTGACGCGCGTGGTTGCGTCATCACCGCTGTTCAGATGAGTCGTGCGGTCGGCTCGCTTCGCATTGCCGTTGTGGGGTGGCTCGGCTTCGCCGTTGCCCTGCGTTGGCGGGGGTGGTGCTCGCGTTGGCAGGGTGGGGCTCGCCTCGCCTTAGCAAGGGTGAGGGCTCGCCTCGCCTTGGCTACCAGAGGCCCGGGGCCTCTTCCTTGCGCGCGTCCTCCCACCGGTACTCGCGCAGGTTCACCTTGCCGTCGAGGTTCGGCACACCCTCTTCATGTAGAAGCTGAAGTTGGGTCTCGCGGAGGTGCGGCGCGCAGGTGCCGTCGGCCTTGAGAACGCGTTGCCACGGCAGGTCGTGCCCGTCCTCGTTGAGGATGCGGCCGATCAGCCGTGGCGACGGTGCCTTGGCGAGATCAGCGATGTCGCCGTAGGTGGCGACGCGTCCGCGGGGGATGGCCCTGATGAAGTCGCGGACCCGCTCGTGGATCTCTTCGTCCATCCCTCGAGTCTAGCTAGATGCCTTTCGCCCAGGCGGCCACGACGGCGTGGTAGTCGGGGGCGTTGGGCGCGTAGTTGATCGAGTGGCCGTAGCCGTTGAGGACGTAGGTGGAGAGGCTTGGGACGGCGGGGAAGAACTGGCCCTCGTCGGCCTTCAGAGCTGCGGCCGACGAACAGTCGCTGCCCATCAGGGGGAGGCCGGAGCTGCAGAAGTGCGTGTCGTTGCCGACGACGATCATCACCGGGACCGTGATGTTCCGGGAGATCGGGATGACGACCGTGTTGAGCAGGATGGTGTCGACGGCCTCGGTGACCGCGAAGACGTCCTTGGTGGACTCGTCGAACGAGATCGCGCCGGGGATCAGCGGGCCGGGCTTGTGGAACGAGTTGTAGCGGGTGTCCGGCATGGTGGTGAGGTAGCCGAGGTCCAGGCTGGTCGGGATCATGTTGGCCAGCACGGGGACGACGGTCACGTAGTTCATCTTGTGCGTGAAGCCGGTGACCAGGACGCCGTCGACGTCGCGGTAGGTGCCGGCCTCGATCATGGCCATCGCGGAGCCGATGGAGTGGCCGGCGACGATCACCTTGGAGAAGCGGGGTTTCAAGCGAGCGATCACCTGGTGGACGGCGCTCGCCTGGGTGGACGCGGTGATGAGGGCGCTGAGTGGCTTGGAGCTCTGGCCGGTGCCCAGGCGGTCCAGCGCCAGGGTGGCGAAGCCCGCCTTGTTCTGGGCCCTGGTGAACGAGTGGGTCGAGGGCTCGTAGCCGACGTCCCAGTACGACCTGTCGTAGGTGCCGCCGGGGATCAGCACCTGCACCGTGGTGGCGCCGTCGGGGACGCACAGCCTGCCTGCCATGGTCTCCTGCGAGATCACCAGCGGGCTGAGCCCGATTCTCACGGGATAGTTGACGTTCTGGCAGGAAACTGCGGCGGAGGCGGGCAACGGGGCGAGCAGGGTTCCGGTGGCGAGCAGGGCCGCGGCGCACAGCCGGCGGAAACGCATGGTGGAACGACCTCCAACTAGTTGCGGGGGACGGCCTTCATCAACAGGCCGTCGGGGTACGGAGCGGACGTGAACTTCACGCGCGCCGGACGAGTGGGGACGAGTCGCCAGCGCGCGGCGATGGTCGCGAGGGTGATGACGATCTCGGTGTGGGCGAAGACGTTGCCCAGGCACTGGCGGTTGCCGCCGCCGAACGGGATGAACGCGCCGCGCGGCAGGCCCGCGATGAAGCCGGGGGTCCAGCGGTCCGGCGAGAAGCGCTGTGGTTCAACGAAATAGCGCGGGTCGTGGTGCAGGGCGTGCGGGCTGACGATCACCTCTGCGCCCGCGGGAAGCAGGACGTCGCCGAGTTGGACCTCGACCAGCGTTCGGCGCATCACGAACCAGATCGGGTACATCCGCAAGGTTTCCTGCACGACCTGCGCGGTGTAGGTCAACGAAGCCACGTCCGCGAACGTCACAGGCCGATCGCCGACGACCGAGTCGATCTCGGCGTGTAATCGGCGTTCGATCTCGGGGTTGCTGCCGACCTCGTAGAGGGCCCAGGCCAGGGCGATCGCGGTGGTCTCGATGCCGGCGGTCAGCAGCGTCAGGACCTCGTCGTAGGTCTGCTGGTCCGTCATGCCGACGCCGTCTTCCTGCGCCAGCAGCAACATCGAGAGCACGTCGCCGTGGTCGGTGCCGTCCGCGCGCCAGCTCTCGATCACCTGCAGCACAACGGCTTTCATGCGCGCGATGGCGGCGTCGAATTCCTTGTTGCCTGGAATCGGGAGCTTCTCGACGAAAGCGGGCGACAGCGCGCGGATCATGCCCTGCTGGATGACGGTGAAGATCGAGCGGCGGACCTCCTCGACCGCGCGTTGCCCGATCTCGGTCGAGAAGAGCGCCTCGCCGACGATGGTGACCGCGAGTTCCTGCATGTCGTTCTCGATGACGCGGACCTCGCCGGGTTGCCACCGCGCAGCCAGCGAAGAAGCAGCACGAGCCATCGTCGAGGCATACGCTTCGATCCGTTCCCGATGGAACGCCGGCTGCATCATCCGGCGCTGTCGCAGGTGGTAGTCGCCGTTCGACAGAAGCAGCCCGGTTCCCAGGTACGGCTGGAACTTGTCGAACATCGCGCCCTTGCGGAACTTCGATCCCTGCGCGACAAGCACTTCATGGGTGAGTGTTGGATCGGAGACGAAATACGCGTGCAGGGGACCGAGGTCAAGGCGCACCACGTCGCCGTGTTCGTGCAGCGCGTCGGTGAACTTGGCGCGCCGGGTGAGCATCGCCGGGGTGTGCCCGAGTAACGGCCAGCGGTGGGGAGCCACCGGGACGGGCATTCGGACTCCTGAAGAGTTGGGGCCGAATGGGGACGGACCACCCTAGGAGCCGTTTGGGGGAAGATGACAGTGCCTGAACGGGTGGTTCCGGGTCACTCTGATGGTTCAGCGCACGGACCCCTCGGGTGACTAAGCTCGTGCATCTTCCCCGAACCGCCAACCGAAGAGGGTGTTCACCGTGGCAGAGACCCAGGACTGGGTGCCCCTCGGCATCGACACCAACGTGCCGAGCATGGCGCGCGTCTACGACTACATCCTCGGCGGCGCCCACAACTTCGCCGCTGACCGGCAGGTGGGTTCCCAGATCGAGAAGCTCGTGCCGGGGCTGCCCAGCGTGGCCCGGCTGAACAGGCGGTTCCTCGGCCGCGCGGTGAACTTCCTGATGGACCAGGGGGTTCGCCAGTTCCTCGACATCGGATCGGGCATCCCGACGGTCGCGAACGTGCACGAGGTCGCGCAGGAACGTGATCCGGCGGCGCGCATCGTCTACGTCGACAAAGACCCCGTCGCCGTCGCGCACAGCCAATTGATGCTGTCTGACAACGAAAACGCCGCCGTCGTGCAGGCCGACATGCGCGATCCGGAGGCCGTGCTGTCGAGTCCCGAGGTCGGGCGGTTGCTGCGCTTCGACGAGCCGGTCGGCCTGTTGATGCTGCTCATGCTGCATTGGGTGCCGGACGAGGACAGCCCGGAGAAGCTCGTCGCCCACTACCGCGACGCGCTGCCCGCCGGCAGCTTCATCGTGATGACCCACGTGGCCAAGGACCAGATCGACGAGAGCGTCGACCAGGCCGCGGCGGTGGTGAACCGCAGCAAGAGCGCCGACCAGATGCACATGCGCACGCACGCGCAGGTCAGCGCGTTGTTCGACGGGTTCGAGCTGGTGGAACCGGGTCTCGTCGGGTGCGGGGAGTGGCGGCCGGACGGGCCTGGCGACTTCGCGGACGAGGCGTCCATGAACATGTTCTTGTACGCCGGGGTCGGTCGTAAGGGCTGAAACCACCCTGTAGTGTCGGAGGTTCACTCCGTCGGCGCAGCGGGCGCCGACTACCGGTAGGTAAACTGCCGAACACTCTTCAACCCATACAGGGCAACGGGAATGACGAATCCAGACCGAAGACCCGATGCCGCTCCACCTTCGGACACCGCCGCCGTCCGCGCGCGAGAAGCCTTGGCGCGCAAGTGGAGCTACCTGCTCAGCAGCGTCGTTGTCGTCGCGCTGAGCAGAGACGAGCTGGACGCCGAACTGGGCGACCAGCTCGACGCGTTGTGCGCGGCACTGCACAACGAGCCGTTCGACCCTGCCCCGTTCGAGGAGGTGGGCGAGCGACTCGTCGCTCTCGGCTACGTCAATGAGCCCGGACTCCGGCGCACCGTCGACGTGCTGGGCAAAGGTCTGCTGGCGCTGGAGGAATTCCACTCGACAGAGCATCACGTGGTCCGCGTCGTCGGCGGTATCGGTTCGCTGGCGTGCGGCTTCACCGCGGCTCGTGCCCGCGCGATCCTGGATCAGCAGGAGAGCATGCAGCGGTCGTTGTTGAAGGCTGCCCGCGACGCGCAGTGGGGTCAGCGGCAGAGCGAGGCCAAGTTCGCGGGCGTCGCGACCTCGTCGACGAACGGCATCCTGATCGTCGGCCTCGACGGCAAGGTGGTGTGGGCGAACGAGGCGATCGGCGAGATCATCGGTCGCCAGCCGGAACCCGGTACCCGGCTCATGGAGCTCATCGCACCGATCTCGATCGTGGCGTTCCGCGAGATGATGGAGAAGGTGCTCGCCGAGCGCGACGATTTCGAGCGGGAGTCGATGCAGCTGCTGCGCGGAGAGGACGATCTGGCCAAGGTGACGCTGACGGCGTCGCTGCTGCGCGACGGCGACAACAAGGCCAGTCATGTGCTCGTGGTCGCCGCCGACGACACGGAGCTCGCGTTGCTGCAAGGCGAACTGCGCAGGCAGTCGCTGCACGACGTGCTGACCGGGTTGCCCAACCGGCAGTTCTTCACCACGCACCTGGAAACCGTGCTGCGCCGCGCTGATCCCGAGTTCGGCGTGACGGTGTTCCACCTCGATCTCGACGCGTTCGGCCTGGTGTGCAACAGCCTCGGCGGACGCGTGGGTGACAAGCTGCTGCAGCACGTGGCGCGCAGGCTGCGGGCGTTGATGTCCCGCGAGCAGGCGATGGTCGCCCGGTTCGACGGCGACGAGTTCGGCATCGTCGTGGAGAACTCCGCCTCCACACCGAACGTCGCGACGACGATGGCCATCATCAACGCCGACCTGGCCGAACCGGTCTTCGTGGACGACCACGGGCTCGCCGTCTCGGTGAGCGCCGGAGTGGTCCACCGGCCCTCGCCCGACGTCGACCCCACGGAGCTGCTGCGCATGGCGGACCTGGCGTTGCGGCAGGCCAAGAAGGACCAGCGCGGCCAGTGGGAGCTGTTCCACAGCAACCAGGACACCGAGCGCAGGCGCGACCACGCACTTGCCGTCGTGATGCCGGGAGCGTGGGAGCAGGGCGACATCGGCGTGTGCTACCAGCCCGTTCGCGTGCTCGCGACCGGTGAGCTGGCCGGTGTCGAGGCGGTGCTGCACTGGGATCTCTCTGACCGGTGCGCCGAACTCGCGGACCAGACGGGCCTCATCCTGCCGATGGGCGAGTGGCTGATCAGGATCGCGGCCGGCCAGGCGCAGTGGTGGCGCCAGCGCGGCGAGCTCGACCAGCAGTTCGGCGTCCGGCTCACCCGGCACCAGTCGACCGACGCGGATCTGGTGTCACGCGTGGGGAAGGTGCTGGAGGAGACCGGGATGCCGCCAGAGCGCATGACGTTGTGCATGCCGGTCGGCGTGCTGGGCGTGGCCGACGCGGCGGAGAACCTGCGCACGCTGGCGGACATGGGAATCAAGATCGCGCTCGAGGACTTCGGCCTCGGGCCGCAGGACCTCGCCTGGCTCTCCGAGCTGCCGATCGTGTCCGTGTGCGTGCCGAAGGATCTGGTGTGGCGTCAGGATCCTCGTTCCGCCGCGCTGATCCCCGCCGTGCACGACCTGGGCGTGAACATCTGCGTGGACGGCATCGAGACCGCGGAACAGGCGAAGTGGTGGAACGACGCGGGCGCCGACCTCGCGATCGGCGCCCACTTCGGTCCGCCCCGGGATGCGGGCGAGTTCATGGAGAAGCTCGAGAAGTTCTAGATGCTGCGCTGCCACGCGACGACCGCCGCGTGGTAGCCGGACGAGTTCGGTGCGAAGTTGAAGCAGTGCCCGTAGCCGGTGAGGACGAACGCGTCGAACCGCGGCGCCTTCGGGAAGAACGGCCTCTCGGACGCGGCCAGCGTCTCGGCGGACGAGCAGTCGGCGCCCAGCGGCGGGGTGCCGCAGAAGTGGTCCGCCGCGGCCTGGGCGGTCATCACCGGCGCGGTGATGCCGCGGCTGGCCGGGATCACGATGTTGTTCATGAGGATGGTGGTGATGGCCTCACCCGTCGCGAACACGTCCTTTGAGGACTCTTCGTAGTCCACCACGGCGGTGTTCAGCGGGCCGGGCTTGTGGAAGGTGTCGTAGCGGGTTCCCGGCGCCGAGGTCAGGTAGCCGGGGTCGAGGCCGAGCCTGCTCAGGCGCGGATCAAGGGTCACCGGGATCATGCTGGCCAGCGCGGGCAGGACCTTGACGTAGTTCCACTGGTTGGTCATGCCGGTGATCAGGACCCCGTCGACGTCGCGGTAGGTGCTCGCCTCGACGATCGCGATCCCCGAGCCGACGGAGTGGCCGCCGACGAGGACCTTCTGGAACCGGGGCCGCAGGCTCTGGATCACGTGGTGCACCGCTTCTGCCTGGCTCACGCTGTTGACCAGCAGGCTCAACGGTTTGCTGCTCCTGCCGGTGCCGATCCGGTCCACCGTCATGGTGGCGATGCCGGCCTTGTTCATCGCCTGCCGCACCGAGCGGACCTCCGGCTGGACCGGGATGTCCCAGTACTCGCTGGTGTAGGTGCCACCGGGAACGAGGACCTGGACCGTCGTCGCCCCTCGCGGCACGCACAGCCTGCCGAACATGGTCTGCTGGGTGAGCCCGAAGCGCACCGGGGTGTACACGTCCTGACAGCCGGCCGTGGCGGCGTTCGCCGAGGTGGGTGCGGGGACGAGCAATGCGAGCAGTACGGCGGCACAGAGCCGACGGAGACGCATCGGGGAACAACCTCCAACTAACGGGGAACGGCCTTCATCAGAAGGCCGACGGGGTAGACGGCGTTGGTGAACTTGGTGCGCACAGGCCGATCGGGGACCAACCGGTAGCGAGCGCAGACGGTCGCCACCGCGATGACGATCTCGGTCAGCGCGAAGTGGTTTCCGATGCACTGGTGGATGCCGCCGCCGAACGGGACGAACGCGCCCTTCGGCAGCCGGCGGACGTGATCGGGCGTCCAGCGGTCCGGGTCGAAGCGTTCGGGGTCGGCGAAGTGCGCGGGGTCGTGGTGCATCGCGTGCGGACTGATGATCACCTCGGTGCCGGGCGGCAGGCGGACGCCCCCGAGGTCGACCTCCTCGGCGGCACGGCGCATGAGCAGCCAGAGCGGGTACTTCCGCAGCACCTCGTTCGCCACCTGGCCGACGTAGGTCAGCTTCGGCAGGTCGTCGAACGTCACCGGGCGCCCTGCCAGCACCTCGTCGAGCTCCGTCAGGACCCGCTGTTCGACCTCGGGATTGGCTGCGATCTCGTGGAAGATCCACGCCAGCGCCAGTGCGGTGGTCTCGATCCCCGCGGTCAGCAGTGTGATGACCTCGTCGAAGACCTGCTGGTCGGTCATCGGCTCACCGGTCTCGGCGTCCCTGGCCAGCATCAGCGTCGACAACAGGTCGCCGTGGTCGGCGGTGTCGGCGCGCCGGCTCGCGATGACCTCGTGCACGATCGCGCGCATCCTGGCGATGGCCGCGTCGAACTCGCGGTTGGCCGGGATGGGCAGCTTCTCGACAAAACCCGGCGAGAGCGCGCGGACGATGCCGTTCTTGATGATCACGAAGATCGACCGGCGGGCCTCGTCGATCGCGCGCTTGCCGATCTCGGTGGAGAACAGCGCCTCGCCGACGATCGTGATGGCGAGGCCCTGCATGTCCTCCTCGACCTGCCGCACCTCACCCGGCCGCCAGCTCTCCACCAACTCCCGTGTCGCGCGGATCATGGTGTTCGCGTAACCCGCGATCCGGTCGCGGTGGAACGCCGGCTGCATCATCCGGCGCTGGCGCAGGTGGAAGGCGCCGCTCGACATCACGAGCCCGTTGCCGACGAACGGGCGGAACTTGTCGAACATTCGCCCTTTGTGGAACTTCGTCGCATCGGTTACCAGCACCTGATGCATCAGCTGCGGGCTCGTGACGAAGAAAGTCCTCATCGGACCGAGATGAACCTCGACGAGGTCGCCCTGATCTCGCAAATTCGTGGTGAACTCGAATCTTTTCCGCAGTAACGGCAGGGTGTGCCCGAGAAATGGCAACCTGCCGGGTGCCACCGGGACGGACATCATCGCTCCTCGCGACGTGGAAAGAGGTGGACAACAATAGGAGTCATTCGGTCGAGCGGGACAGTGCCCGATCGGGTGGCGCGCGTTCACACTGGCGGCCCAGTCACATGCGCCTCGTGCGTGACTAGGCTTGTGCGCCCACAACCCGAAGAGGTGGTCGCCGTGGCCGAAGTGCAGAACTGGGTTCCGCAGAGCGTGGACGTCTCCGTGCCGAGTGCGGCGCGGCTGTACGACTACCTGCTCGGGGGTGCGCACAACTTCGCGGTGGATCGCCAGATGGGCGAGAAGGTCGAGCTCTTGATGCCGCACGTGCGCAGTGCCGCCAGGATCAACCGGGCGTTCCTCGGCCGCGCGGTGCGCTTCATGATCGACCAGGGTGTGCGTCAGTTCCTGGACATCGGCTCCGGCATCCCGACCGTGGCCAACGTGCACGAGGTCGCTCAAGCAGTGGATCCGGAGTGTCGTGTCGTGTACGTGGACCGCGATCCGGTGGCCGTCGCGCACAGCGAGCTGATCCTCGCGGGCAACGACCGCACTGGCGTGCTGCAGGCCGACATGCGTGACCCGGACAGCATCCTGGGCAGCGCCGAGGTGCGCAGGCTGCTGGACTTCGACGAGCCGATCGGCCTGTTGATGCTGCTCATGGTGCACTGGGTGCCGACAGAGGCGGACCCGTGGGGTCTGCTGAAGCACTACCGCGAGGCGTTGCCCAGCGGGAGCTACCTGGCGATCACGCACTTCGCCAGCGATCACAACGACGAGGGCTCCAACGCCGCGGCCGCACGGATGAACCAGGCGGGCGGGGACCAGGTCGTCCCGCGCAGCCGGGACGAGATCGCCGCCCTGTTCGGTGACTTCGAGCTGGTCGAGCCGGGACTCGTCGGATTCGCCGGATGGCGGCCGTCCGGGCCTGGCGACATCTCCGACGACCCGGCGATGAACAGGATTGCTTACGCCGGCGTCGCTCGTAAGCCATGACAAACCTCGATCGAGCGAAGCTGATTCACGCTGTCGGTCGAAAAGAGACCGACAGCTAGTGGGTAAACTGCCGAGCAATCTGAGCCCCACGCGAGGCAGCCCCGAATGTCGACCCCGAGTCGAAGACCAGACGTCCCATCATCGCCCCAGGAAAACGTCCGGGCGCGGCTGACTCTTGCGCGGAAATGGTCATATCGCCTGCTCGGCACGGTGGCAATTCCAATGGGCAGCGAAGATCTCGACCAAGAACTGAGCGGCAGGCTCGACGCGTTGTGCACGATGCTGCACGAGGAGCCGTTCACCACGGCTCCGGTCGAGCGGGCCGGTGCGGATCTGGCGGCGCTGGGGCACCTGGGGCAGTTCGGTTTGCGCTGCACCACGGAGGTGCTCGGCAAGGGGTTGCTCGCGCTGCCGGAGTTCCAGCCGGTCGAGCGGTACGCGGAACGGATCGCGCTCGCGATCGGCGCACTCGGGTGCGGCTTCACCGCGGCCAACACCGAGTCCGTGCTCGCACAGCAGGAAAGCATGCAGAAGTCGTTGCTCAAAGCGGTGCGTGACGCCAACTGGAACCTCAAGGAGAGCGAGGCCCGCTACAACGAGGTGGTCACGTCGTCCGCCAGCGGCGTGCTGATCGTCGATCTCGAAGGCCGGCTGCTCAGGGTGAACGCGGCCGTCGCCGACATCCTCGGGCGCACCGCGGAGGAGCTCACCGGGGTTCCGCTGCTCGACCTCATCGTGCCCGGCTTCGCCGAGATGCTGCGGGAGGCCATGGAGGAGCTGCTGAGCGGCGCCGCGGAACGGATCAGGCAGTCGCAACGGATGCTGCGCAAGGACGGCGAGGTCGCGCGGCTGACCCTGACCGCGTCGCTGCTGCGCGGTGCCGACGACGAGCCGAGCCACTTCGTCGTGGTGGTGGAGGACGGCACCGAGCTGGCGCTGTTGCAGGGCGAGCTCAAGCGGCAGGCGCTGCACGACGTGCTGACCGGGTTGCCGAATCGCCAGTTCTTCACCACTCAGCTGGAGACCGTGCTGCGCAAGGCCGATCCCGAGCACGGCATCACGATCTTCCACCTGGACCTGGACGCGTTCGGCATGGTGTGCAACAGCTTCGGCGGCCGGGTCGCCGAGCGGCTGCTGCAGCACGTCGCGCAGCGGCTGAGGGTCGTGATGGCCGGCGAGAAGGCCATGATCGCCAGGTTCGACGGCGACGAGTTCGGTGTCCTGGTGGAGAACACGGCGACCACACCGGGCGTCGGCGCGATCATGAAGAGCATCAACGACGACCTGCTCGAACCGACCTATGTGGACGGTCACGGCCTGGCGGTCTCGGTGAGCGCGGGCGTGGTGCACAGGCCTTCTGCGGACGCCGAACCGCTCGACCTGCTGCGCGCGGCGGACACGGCGTTGCGCAGGGCCAAGGTGCGCAGGCGTGGCCAGTGGGAGGTGTTCCACGCCGAGCAGGACGCCGAGGAACGCCGTGACCACGCGGTGGCGGTGAAGATGCCGGGTGCGTGGGAGAACGGCGAGATCACCGTGCGGTACCGCCCGATCGTGCGGCTGGCCGACGGTCAGGTCGGCGGTGTCGAAGCGGCGTTGCACTGGGACCGGCCGGGTTTCGAGGCGCTGGACCACGACCGGTGCGCGGGGCTGGCCGAGGCGACCGGGCTTATCCTGCCGCTCGGCGAGTGGCTGCTGCGCGTCGCGGGCGGCAGCGGCGTCGGTGGCGGCAGGCGCGAT
>NZ_VSRL01000159.1 GCF_012184385.1 Lentzea indica | reverse complement strand
CGAGGCGGCGGGCGCACCCGTGCCCGAGGTGCTGCCGGCGGGGTGGGACGTCCGGTCCGCCTACCTGGCGGGTGCACGGCTGGCAGCCGATCCGGACGTGACGGCGGTGTTGTGCGGCAACGACGACACGGCACTGGCGGTGCGCCGCGCGCTCTACGAAGCGGGCCGGGACGTGCCGGGAGATGTCAGCATCATCGGTTTCGACGACGTGCCCGGCGCCGCCTACTGGACACCGGCGCTCACGACCGTGCGGATGGACTTCGTGGCACTGGGGCGGGCGTGCCTGGCCGCGATCGCGGCCGAGGTGGCGGGCGAACCCCGGCAGGTGATCGCACTCGCGCCGCCTTCGCTCGTGGTTCGCGAGTCCACCGCACCCCCGCCGTAACAACTGTGTAACGCACCCTTTCCCTGGCGCTGTGTTAACGCTCACACTGTGGCGGCGATGTGACCGGTCACACAGCAGTGACCAGCGGAAATGGGGAGCTAGTGATCTCGATCGAGTCCGCGACCAGCGTGACATGGGGCCATTCGGCGCTGGAGCTCGTGGTCGACGTTTCGTCCGACGGGCCGGTCGGCGTTCGCTCGCTCTCCGCCGGTGGTGGTCGGGCCGATCGGCCTCGGGCCGCGCAGCCGCTCGTCGAGGTGCTGGTGGCGGGGGAGGGGCGAGCCAGGGTCTCGCACCGGTTCTCCGAGACCGCGGTCGGACGGCGCATGGTCTACGCGGGTTCCGCCCGTCGCACCGACGGCAGGTGGAGCGAGCTGCACCTCGATCTGCGCGACGAGCAGACCGGGCTGGCCGCGCGCACGACGTTCCGTTCGGTCGATGGGGTCGCGGCCTGCCAGGTCAGCACCACGGTGACCAACCACGGCCTGGAACCGGTGGTGCTGCAGGGACTGACCTCGTTCGCCGCGGGGTTCGGCTGTGCGCGCGTCGAGGACGTCGACCTGCTGCGGGCGGACAGCGAATGGCTCGGCGAGGGTCGTTGGGTCCGCCGCCCGCTGCGCGACGGCGCCGTGCCCGATCTCAACCTCGGGCTGCACGGACAGGACGGCCGTGGCCGCGTCGCCGTGGTCAGCACCGGCACGTGGTCGACGGGCACGGCCCTGCCGACCGGTGGCGTCGTCGACCGGCGGACCGGTCAGGCGTGGCTGTGGCAGATCGAGCACAACGGGGCCTGGCGCTGGGAGGTGGCCGAGCGGAGGGACGGTCCGTACGTCGCGCTGCTCGGGCCGACCGACATCGACCACCCAGTGGCACGCAGCTCGGCCTGCTGCCCGGCCGCATGTCGGTTCACCTCCGTGCCGGTGTCCGTGGCCGTGTCCGGGTCCGGTGTGGACGGTGCGATCGCCGCGCTCACCGCGCACCGCCGCGAGATCGTGCGCCCGCACCGCGACCGGACCGCGTTGCCGGTGGTGTTCAACGACTACATGAACACGTTGATGGGTGATCCGACCACGGAGAAGCTGCTGCCGTTGATCGACGCGGCCGCTGGTGCCGGCGCGGAGGTGTTCTGCATCGACGCCGGGTGGTACGACGACGACTCGGGTTGGTGGGACAGCGTCGGCGAGTGGCAGCCGTCGCGGACCAGGTTCCCCGGCGGGATCGAGAAGGTCATCGCGCACATCCGCGAGCGCGGCATGGTGCCAGGCCTGTGGCTGGAGCCGGAGGTGATCGGGGTGCGCAGCCCGATGGCCGACCGGTTGCCGGCGTCGGCGTTCCTGCAACGCGGCGGTGCCAGGCTGGTCGAGCACGGCCGCTACCACCTGGACCTGCGCCACCCGCGGGCCGTCGCACACCTGGACGCCGTCGTCGACCGGCTGGTCGGCGAGCTGGGCGTCGGCTACTTCAAACTCGACTACAACGTCGACGCCGGCGCGGGCACCGACGTGGCCGCGGACAGCGCTGGCGCGGGCCTGCTCGCGCACAACCGGGCGCACCTCGCGTGGCTCGACAGGGTCCTCGACCGGCATCCCGACCTGATCCTGGAGAACTGCGCATCGGGTGCCATGCGCATGGACTACGCGATGTTGTCCCGGATGCAGCTGCAGTCCACCAGCGACCAGCAGGACCACCTGCTCTACCCGCCGATCGCGGTGTCCGCGCCGATGTCGGTGCTGCCGGAGCAGTCTGCCAGCTGGGCCTACCCGCAGCCGGACATGTCCGACGAGGACATCGCGTTCACCCTCTGCACCGGACTGCTCGGCCGTCTCTACCTGTCCGGCCGTCTCGATGCCATGACGGCCGAGCAGCTGGAGTCCGTGCGGGCCGCGGTACGGGTGCAGCACGAGATCCGTGCCGACCTCGCCACCGCAGTTCCGTTGTGGCCACTGGGTTTGCCCGCGTGGAGCGACCGGTGGCTGAGCCTGGCCATGAAGTCCCGCGACGTCACCTACCTCGTCGTGTGGCAACGCGGCAGCGACCAGGCGAGCATCACGGTGCCGCTGCCGCATCTGCGCGGCACCGGCGTCGATGTGGAAGTGCTCTACCCGCGTCAGCTTCCCGAGTGGGCGTCCGGCTGGAACGCGGGCACCGGAGAGCTGACGCTGACGACACAGCGCGTTCCAGCCTCGGCGCGCCTGTTCCGGATCGCCCCCAGCACGTCCTCGATTCCCTCACCCACCGAAGGATCCGCACGATGAAGACCTGGCTCAGCGTTCTCGCCCTCCTTTTAGGACTCACGGCGTGCAGTGACCCCGGCGCGGACACCGGCACCGGCGGTGCGGTCTCCTGGGCTGATCCCACCGCGTCGCTCAGCGGCGTCAAACTGACCGTCTGGGCGGCGCAGAACAGCAACACCGTGCCGGAGCAGGTGGTGGCGGCGTTCGAGAAGGCGACAGGTGCCGACGTCGAGGTCGTCACCATCCCGGACCCTTACGAACAGAGCGTCCAGACGAAGGTGGCCACCGGTGACAAGCCGGACCTCGCCTTCTGGCAACCGACCGCGTCGATGCTCACGGCCATCAACGCCAAGACGAACCTTCAGCCCCTCACCGACGCTCCGTGGCTGTCCAAGCTCGCGCCCGAGCTGAAGGACATCACCGGCATCCTCGACGGCACCCGGTACGCCGCGCTGATCACCAGCCCGGCGTCGAGGGCGTGTACTACAACAAGGAAGTGTTCGCGGCCAACGGGATCACCGAGCTGCCGAAGAACTTCGACGACATGATCACCAAGGCCAGGGCGCTCAAGGCCAAGGGCGTCACCCCGTTCTTCGAGATGGCAGGTGACCGCTGGGCCACCCAGTGGTGGGTGCAGGTCCTGCTCGCCGACGCCGCCAAGAACGGCCTCTGGGAGAAGATCAACACCAAGAAGGAGACCTTCACCAGCCCCGTCGTGCTCGACGCGATCAAGAAGTACAAGGCGCTGATCGACGAGGGACTCTTCAACTCCGACATCAAGACCGCGAAGTTCGAGGACCAGGGCGCCGCGCTGCTCGACGGCAAGGCGGCGATGGCGGTGCAGGTCAACTCGTTCTTCGGGCAGCTGCAGGCGAAGTCCGACACCGCGACGCTCGACAAGAAGATCGGGTTCTTCCCGATCTCGCCGTCCGGCAACGTCGGCACGTTCATCCCTGACCAGTCCAACGCGCTGGTCGCGTTCCGCACCGGTGACGCCAAGCGCGAGGCCGCGGCCAAGCAGCTGCTGGCGTACTGGATGGGGCCTGGCTACCAGGAGTTCGTCACCGCCCGCAAGACCGTCTCGCTGCAGCCCGCTGTTGCCAACCCGGCCGGTGTGCCGAAGGCGTTGCTCGACGTGCACGCGTCGCTGGGCACCGCCGTGGGCTCCATGCAGGCGTTGGCGGTCGCGAACCCGGACCTGTACATCAACCTCGCGGACATGATCGTCGGGACGATGTCGCCCGAGGAGGTCGCGAAGGCGACCCAGGACCAGTTCGCCCAGCTGGCCAAGGCGGCCGGGGCGCCGGGGTTCTGATGTCCGCACCACGAACCGCTGTACGGGAGCGGCCGCCTGCCCGGCCGCTCCCCGTGGCGGACCAGCCGCGCCGCACCGGGAACTCGGTCAGGCGGCAGACGCATCCGATGTGGTTCCTGGCGCCGGCGTTCGCCATCCTGCTCGTCTTCTTCTTCCTGCCGACACTGTTCAACTTCATCTACGCGTTCACCGACTGGTCCGGCTTCAAGAGCGCGATCACCCCGGTGGGGCTGGACAACTTCACCCAGCTCGTCTCGGACGGCGCGCTTGTGCGCGCGGTGAGGATCACCCTCGTCTACGCGGTCCTGGTCGCGTTGTTCCAGAACCTGTTCGGCTTCGCGCTGGCCGTGTTGCTGGAACGGGACAACCGGCTCAACCGCGTGGCACGGGTCTTCTTCCTCGTGCCGGTGCTGATGTCCGCGCTCGCGGTGGGCTACATCTTCCAGGCCTTCCTGAGGCCACAAGGCAGTCTCAACGGGCTCATCGGCACGGTGCTCGGCCGCTCGTTCGACTACGCGTGGCTGGGCGACACCACCTGGACGATCGTCGTGGTCGCGGTGATCCACGCGTGGAAGTGGATGGGTCTGTCGATGCTCATCTACCTGGCGGGCCTCAAAACCATCCCCGACGACCTGCTGGAGGCGGCACGCATCGACGGCGCGTCCCGCTCGCGGGCGTTCTGGACGATCAAGTTCCCGTTGCTGGCGCCCGCCGTCACGTTCAACGTCGCCACCGCGCTGCTCGGGTCGATGAACGGGTTCGACATCGTTCAGGCGACGACCGGCGGGGGACCGGCCCGCACCACGGAGATCCTCAACATCTTCATCTACCGCACGTTCGGCCAGGGCCTGTTCGCACAGGCCACCGCGATGAGCCTGGTGCTGTTCCTGCTCGTCGCACTGCTGGCGTTCCCGGTGATCCGCATGCTGCGCCGGCGGGAGGCAGTCCTGTGACCAAAGCTCAGCCCGTCGCCGTGATCGCTCTGGTGCTCGGCCTCATCGGTGTGCCGCTCTGGCTCGTGGTGGTCACCGCGGGCAAGTCGCAGGGCGAGGCGCTGAACCCCGATCTCTCGCTGCCGCAACGCTGGCAGCTGCTGGAGAACCTCCGGCAGGTGTGGTCCGACGGCGAGGTGCCCACCGCGTTCTTCGGCAGTCTCCTCGTCGTCGTGCCCACCGTCGCGGCCCTGCTCGTGTTCGGGTCGATGGCCTCGTGGGTGCTGGCCCGCCGCGCGACTCGTCTCAACGCCGTGCTGTACGCGTTGGGAATCAGCGGAATCGTGCTGCCGCCCGCGGTCGTCACGGTGGTGCTCCTGCTGCGCCAGCTCGGCCTCGCGGGCAGTGCCGTCGGCATGGTCGGTGTGTACACAGGCATCTACATGTCCACCGTCATCTTCTTCGTCACCGGTTTCGTGCGAACGATTCCGCCAGCGCTGGAAGAGGCCGCCCAGATCGACGGCGCCGGGCCGTTCATGGTGTTCTGGCGGATCGTGCTCCCGTTGCTGCGGCCGGTACTGGCCACCGCCACGATCCTGATCTGCCTGTACGTGTGGAACGACGTGTTCTACGCGTTCTTCGTCATCGGCGGACGCCTGGACACCTTGCCGCTCAACCTGTTCCGCGTCGCCAGTGCCGGCCTGCACCTCAACAACTGGCACCTGATCTTCTCCTACGTCCTGCTGATGAGCCTGCCACTCGTCGTCGTACTCGCCGTCGCCCAGCGCAAGATCGTCGCGGGCATCACCGGCGGCGCCGTCAAGTGAACCGGAATGGAGTTCCGATGCGTTTCCCTGCCTGCGCGGTGGTAGCCGCGTTAGCGCTCACGACGCTGTCCCCGCCGGTGGCCGTCGCGGCGACCGAGACCCTGCGCGTCGACCTGGCCTCGCCGACCGGCGGGTTCCACGGCGGTGCCACCGGGATCCTCTACGGCCTCGGCGACCCCGGCGTCCCGTCGCACGACCTGATCGCGGGCATGCGGCCGCGCACCATCTCCCAGAAAGCGCCGGACGGCGACCAGCACCCCAACGGCGACGCGTTGAAGGTCGCCGACAGCTTCTTCGCCGCCGGTGGCACCGACGTCCACATCTACGCGCAGGACACCTACAGCCAGTGGCCGTACGAAGACCTGGGCATCGACGACTACGTCGCCCGGTTGCGGCCACAGCTGGAGAAGGTCGCAAGGCGGCCGGACCGCGATAGGTTCGTCTGGACGATCTTCAACGAACCCGACGGCATCTGGTACTCCGACTGGGCCAACAAGAAGCAGAAGTTCTTCGCCGACTGGACGCGGGTCTACCGGCTGGTCAAGTCCGTGCTGCCCAACGCCCGCATCACCGGCATCGGCGAGACCAGGTACCGCGCGGACCACCTGCGCGAGTTCCTCACCTACGCCAAGGCCAACAACGTCCTGCCCGACATCACCACCTGGCACGAGCTCGGCCCGGACTCGCTGGCGCTGTACCGCGGCCACTACGCGGAGTACCGCGAGATCGAGCGTTCGCTGGGCATCACACCGCGCGCCATCAACATCAACGAGTACTCGAACCGGCGCGACACCTCGGTGCCCGGCCAGATGATCCAGTGGATCACCATGCTGGAAGACACCAAAGTGGACGGTCAACTGGCGTACTGGTCCATGGCGGGCAACCTGAGCGACCACGCCGTGCGCGCCGGCCGGGCGAACGGCGGCTGGTGGCTCACCAAGTGGTACGCCGACCTGTCCGGCAACACCGTCCGCGTGACGCCACCCCGGCCGAACACCCGTGACACGCTGCAGGGCATGGCAACCCTCGGCCGCGGCAAGGCTTCCGTCCTGCTCGGCGGCACCGCGAACGCGGTGGACGTGGCCGTGACCGGGCTCGACCGCCGCGTGTTCGGCGACCAGGTGGACGTGCGCGTCTCGAAGACCACCTGGTCCGGCTACGAAGGCGACGCCGGCCAGCCGCCGGTGGTCGCGGCTTCCCGCGTCCGCGTGACGAACGGCCGGGCGACGATCGCCGTGCCAGGAGGCGACCAGCTCGCCGCTTACCAGGTGCTCATCACCCCGGCCGGGTCCGGTGCGCCGCCGGTGGCCACCGCGCCGTGGCAGGCGAGCTACGAGGCCGAACTGGGCACGGTGGAGAACGCCACCGTCTACACCCAGGACGACGGCTCGGGCTCGTGGGACATGGCCATGCGCTACACCACGTCCGGCCGCAAGGACGTCGGCTCGATGAACAAGCCGAACTCCCGCGTCACGGTGAACGTGACCGTGCCGCGCACCGGCACATACCGTTTGGGCGTTTTCTACGGCACCAACGGTTTCGTCGGCCAACAAGCTCTCTACGTCGACGACGCGCACGTCCGTGACCTGACCCTGCCCGCAACCCTCAGCTGGCTCTACCGCGGCAGGCACGACACACCCGTCCAGCTCACCGCCGGCACGCACCGGATCTCCTTGCGCACCAGCGGCCCCGGCGGCTTCCTCGGCGGCTCCTCGGACATCACGCTGGACCGCATCGACCTGACCGAGGCTTCCGGTCCGGAAAGGACGGTCTACTCACTGGGCGACGCCCGAGGTACCGGTGCCCTGCGAGCCGACAGCACCCTCACGACCTACGTGTCCGCCGCCGAAGACGGCTACTACCGGCTGTCCACCACGTGGAACGCGACCGGCCGGAGCAAGCTGGTACTCAGCCTGTCCGGACGCCGCGCCGCCGACCTGGAGACCACCTGCGCAGGTGCCTACGCAGGCAACACAACGGTGCACCTCAAGGCAGGCATCACCGAGGTCGTGCTCACCAACGAGGGCAGCACCCCGTTGATGCCAGGCACTTTGACCGTGGAGCGGGACGCCGCCGCCGACCGGAACGCGGTCCGCGTCGAGGCGGAGACGGGACAGCTCGCAGGAGGAGCGGCGGTGACGTCCGGACCTTGGGCCTCCGGCGGTTCCTACGTCGGCTGGCTGGGCAACAACGGCACGCTCATGATCCCGCGCACCGGCGGCGTCGCGAGTCCCGGCAAGTACAACCTGACCGTCGGCTACGCCCAGGCCGAGAAGAACACCGGCCACCCGTACAACACCGACACCATCACCCGGACGCTGGTCGCGACCGAGGCGGGCGGCAAGGTGACCAGCGCGCCCTACCGCCACAACTACACCTGGGACGGTTTCTGGCCGGAGACGTCACCGCTCGACCTGACCACGTCCGGCGGGGCGCTGACGTTCGGCAATCCCGCGGCCTGGGGACCGAACGTCGACTGGGTCCAGCTCGCCCCGCTCGTCGTGGCGAACACCGTGACCCGCCGCCACTGACGTCGTGCCGACCGGCCGGGCTCGCCTGCCCGGCCGGTCGGGGCCGTGCACGAACACCTCGGGCCCTGTGCTCAGTCGGTGCGAAGGCTGATCGTCACGCCGTCCGGCAGGCCGTGGATCTGCCGGGCGATGGGGCCTCGGATCCGCATGGCGGTGACGGCGTCGCACACGACCAGGTTGTCGTCCGTGTACTCGCCGCCGAGTACGAACGGGGTTCTCGGCAGGAGGCGGTCGTCGTGGCCGAGCGGGCCGTGTTCGTCCTGCCAGCGGGTGGCGAACGACCGCGTGCCACGCTGGTCCGGTTTGGTGAGCAGCCACTCCGCCCAGTCGTCGAGACTCTCGCCGATGGTCCGCAGCTCGCCGGTTTCCGGGTCGAACGTGCTGACTCGACGGCCGTCCTCGATGGCGAACTGCACCCCGAAAAGGTCCTGCGCGAAACACAGCAGGTCATCGGCCAGGCCGCCGTAGGTGTATTTCCAGGTGGCGTCGTCGTTCCAGGCGGTCAGTTCTGGTCCGAGCCCTCCCGGCCCGGAGCGGAACACCTGGACGCCGTAGTTGAACACGGCGAATCCGTTGGTGACCGACAGAAGCGCGGCCAACTCGCCGGGCAGCCCACCGTCGACGGCCGCCTGCGGGCCGAGCGGTCCCCGCCCGCGCCGGACCAGTTCCTCGATCGCGCTCATCAGTAGGTCTCCACCCTGAACAGGTCACCGTCGTCGGCCTTGCCGTCGCCGACCACGGTCAGCCCGGTGCCGTCGAGCTGCCGCTGGAGGGACTTCGTTTTGCCGTTCAGCTGGTTGCCCTGCGACGCGCCGGCGCCCCGGTTGTCGCTCGGGTCGATGTACCGCACGCTGCTGCCTTCGCCGCCCTCTTTGGCCACCGCGGGCGGGTACTCGTCGCGATCGTAGTCCGACCTGGGCGGCACGACGCTGGTCGCCGCGTCGCGGCGCTCGTCGACACCTTCTCGTTGGACTGTCAGCACGGAGTCCTTCGGTTCTTGCCCTGATTGCGATTCGAAGCCGGTCCAGATCTTGCCGTTCTGTGCGTCGTCGATGTGCGCGGCGGCCTCGGGATACCGCTCGTGCGAGATGAAGACGGTGCGTGGCCGGTCGGTGCCGTCGATGCCCTGCGCCAGGTCGTAGCCGAGGTTTCGGCTTGTCGCGCCGGCCTCCAGCCAGTTCTCGGCCGCGGTGTCGCCGAGTCCGTCGGCTGCTCGTGCGACGGCGTCGCCCGCTCCGGTCGCGCCGACCGCGCGCAGCAGGTCGCCCGCTCCGGTGCCCAGATTGTCGATCGTGTCGTCCGCGAACTCGCCGATGGCGCGGGCCCGGTTCACGTCCCCGTCGCCGATGTCTCGCAACACGTCTCCGATGAAACCGGCCACCGGGTCCCGTTCGGCCGGTTGTTCTGCGGGCGGTTGCTGTGCCTGCGCACCGATGGGGTCGGCCCGCAGTGCCGCGGCCTTCGCGTCGACCATGCTCCGCAGTTCGCCCGCGACCATGGTGGCGAACGCGTTCTGCAAGGCTGGGCCGAGCGCGCCGAGAAGCGGGTTGCCCAGCAACGCGTAGGTGTTCTCGTTGGCGGCGATCGTGCTCGTGATGGTCGTCTTGGTCGACTCGACCTCGCGGCCGTAGTGCTCGGCGCGAGTGGCGAGATCCCGCATCGACAGGTCGAGCCGGCTCACCGCCCGGGTGAATCCGTCCACCCGTTGCCCGAACATGCCACCGGCAGTGTCCTGCCACGACGCGACGGCGTCGGCACCCGCATTGCCGGTGGCACGGGCACCCAGAACCATCGTGTCGGCACCGCGCCCCCATGCGCCGCCCAGGTTGATGGCGACGACCTCGTCGTCTGGTGGCCACGTGTTGTCAATGGCCTTCACCGCGGTCCACAACGGGCTGCTCGGCTCCGGAATCCCCACATCACCGGACACTAGGTGCGGCGGGCACGACTGCCGTGTCCGTGGCCGCATCAGGCCACGACGACCTGTGGCGGGCCGGCGGGTGACACGATCAACGACGTGCACGACATCCAGCGGATCTGGGAGCGAGTGGCCGCAATCGAGGTGACCGCGTCGTCCGACGACGGGCAGGTGACCGCATCGGTCGGCGCGCGTGGTGAGCTGCGCACCCTGGAGCTCGACCCCCGCGTCTACCGCGACCGCGACGCCGAGACACTGGCGAAGTCCATTGTGGACACCATTGCCGAGGCGGCCCGGCAGGTGCGTCGGCGCGTGCTCGACGAGATGACACCGCTGCTTCCCCGGAACGTCATCGACGTGGAGACGGACCTCGCGTTCGAACCGCTGTTGCATCACCTCGGTTCGGGAGGGCGGTGACGCATGGGCGACGACGGGCTGCACATGGACACCGCGTCGACGGCTGCCGCGATGGACCGCATCGCGAATGCCGGCCAGACCATGACCGGCGACTGGCGCACGGTGAGCGCCGAGATCACCAGCCTCGGCGGGCAGCTGGGACGCGGCGACCTCGGCGCGGCGTTCCTCGCCGGGTACGGGGAGCTGGCGGCACAGGTCGCGAGCGACGCGGAACAGCGCTGCCAGGTGCCAGGGCTGCTCGCCGACGCGGGCAACGCATGCGTCGACTCGTACCGGTCGGCTGACGCGGCCGGCGCCGGTGTCATCAGCGCCGTGGACCCATCGGTTTCCCGGCTTGGGTAGATCACGCGAAAAGCACGTCCGGACAGCCTGTTCGCCCTGCACGAACGTGCTTTTCACGCACCACAACGGCTTTCTCGGCGGTCACCGACCCAGTGACACAGTCGTGCTACAGCGGGCGGCCGCAAGGCTGGCTGTACGGAGACGTCCAGAACCCGCCGCCGTTCACGTACTCCACGTGGCTGTAGTAGTTGAAAGCGCCTTGCTGCCGACAACTGGCCGAGATGTCGAAGTTGCCCGTTCGCAGGTTGAGCTCCCGCCACACGACCGGAACGTTGTTGAGTTTCACGACCTTCACCAACGTGATCCGCACGTTCGCGTAGTCCGCGCAGTCCTCGCGCACGCCGCGAGCCACCACGTTGTCTCCCGACCTGACAGGCACGAAGGCGCGCAGCCCACAGGCCTCGTCATTGGCCGAGGCAGCGGGCGCCGCCGTCACGCCGGTGAGCAGGACGGCAGTCATCAGGCCGAACAAAGTCTTCTTCATGATTTCCCCCTGTGAGACGAACTTCCGGAAGCGATTTGCGTCAGCAGTTGAACACGCCCTTCCTCACGGAGCTCGCACGATTGTCCGTGTCGGCTTGGGCATTGGCTTGGGCGCCGGGAAAGACGGAACGGAGGTGGTTCGACCCGCCGCTGCCGTAGCCATCGCACAGCGAGAACCCGTCCTGGTTGCGGTTCCACCATGACGACGCCCGGTTGTCCATGCCTTGCGCACGCAGGTCAGGCGAGCCGACCTGGAACCAGGCCATGGCGCCCCCGCCGTTGGGCAGGTCGAAGATGCAGAACGAGCCGGCCGGGCACCTCGCCCACCCCGTCGCGGCGTTGGCCGGAGCCGTAGTGAGACCGGTGAACATCAATACCGCGCCGACGCATGCGGCAACGTGCTTTTTCATTGCTTGAATCCCCCTGGTGCGACTTTGTCAAGAAGATCCTGGCGCCCAGGGCACCGATCGAACAGGTCACGGACCGGTCATCTGTTACCGGTTCGCCGTGGCAGGTCGGGCGTTTACGAGGCGAGCTGTGCGGGTACGAATCGCATTGCCGGCCCTGCGCTCAGAGCGAAAAGGAGCGATTCCGTGAGAATGCCACCTGTCGTGTCGGCCGAGGAGTGGAACGCGGCCCGTGAGGAGCTTCTGCGCAAGGAGAAGGAGCACACCCGCGTGAAGGACGCGCTGGCAGCGGAGCGCCGCCGGCTGCCGCGGGTCCGGGTCGAGAAGCAGTACACCTTCGAAGGGCCGGAGGGAAAGGCGGGCCTTCCCGACCTGTTCGCGGGGCGGCGGCAGCTGATCGTCTACCGGCACTTCTTCGAGCCCGGGGTCGCTGACTGGCCCAAGGGCGGCTGCAGCGGCTGCGCGATGTTCACCGACAACCTCGGCCACCTCGCACACCTGAACGCCCGCGACGTCACGTTCGTGCTGGTCTCCGCCGCTCCACAGGCCGACATCAGGCGCTACAGCAACCGCATGGGCTGGGACGGTGTGCCCTGGTACACGACGCATGACGACTTCTCGAAGGACTTCGGCGTCGACGAGTACTTCGGCCTCAACGTCTTCATCCGCGACGGCGACGAGATCCACCGCACCTACTTCACCAACGGGCGCTCGGCGGAGCAGATCGGCAACGTCTGGAGCCTGCTCGACATCACCCCGCTCGGCCGCCAAGAGGAGTGGGAGGACTCGCCCGAGGGCTATCCGCAGGAACCGCCGTACCAGTGGTGGCGCCGCCACGACGAGTACGGCACCGCCGAGGACGCCGGCTGACGAGCGCCACAGGGTCGGCAGGAAGACGGAGCGACCGTGCCCGGCAGACGGGGAACAACACCACGGAGACAAAGCGGGAGCCGAGGCAAACTGCGCCTTATTCCTGTGTGCTCTCGTGGTAGTCGGTGGCATTGCCGGCGAGGGCGTGAAGAGCGCGATTCAGCCGGTCCGCCATGTCGGCCCGCAGCAACTGTCGTGCCTCCTCAACAGGTACCGCGGCGACATCGCTGATCTCGGGGTCGCTCGGAGTGAACTGGCGGATCTGATCGTGGGGAAAGACGCCACCGTCGAAGATGAACAGCAACTGGTCGTCCCAGGGACCGTGTGGGCCGATCCAGTCGAGCAGGAGCACCCGTCCTGGCCTGACCGGAAGCCCGAGCTCTTCCCGGACCTCGCGCATCGCGGCCGCACGTGGTGGTTCATTGGTCTCGGCCATACCGCCTGGCAGATCCCAATGCTCCTTGTAGGTCGGGTTCACCAGCACGACATGCCCGTGCTGGTCCCGGATGAGCACGTCCGCGGCAACTCGCTTGCGGGCCTGCTTGGCGTTGCCTTCGGCGAGATGGGCGAACCTGGCCTCGTCGTCAGTCAGACCGGCCACGTGGCAGCTTGACCTTCCTGGGCGTCGGATACGTGGCTCAGCGCTCCCCAGCGTGGCCAGGAAGTGCGCCACCTCGGGAACGCTGTGCGCCGACGCCAAGGTACGCCGCCCAGGGCGTTCAGCCGGTCGAGGACACGGGTGGAGCTGAGCGAGGCCGTCACCTTGCAGACCTCGTTGCCGAACGCCGCGGCTTCATCCAGCCTGCCCGCGCCGACGAGGATGTTGGCCATTGTGAGCTGACCGAACGCCCGGCTCCGCACGCGATCGCCAGAACGCAACCGGATGGCGATGGCCGCACGCTGCTCTGCCTCCGCGTACTCAGCGAGGTCCAGGAAGCACAGCGCGGCCTCACTGGCGAGGGAGGCCTCGTCGAAGTCGGCGATCCAGCCGGCCGGAACCTCACCCGCGGCGCTCTCCAGCAGTGACTCCGCAGTGTCGAGCGACTCGGCACACGCCTGGTTCTCGCCCGTGAGCGCGAACGCTCTGGCCCGCATCGTGTGCAGCCGAGCAGCCAGCCGGAGAGCGCCGTCCGCTCGATGTGTCTTGGTAATTCCCGTCGAGGCGATGCGCAGTGCGTCGGTGTGCTGTCCCAGCTCGATGGCGAGGTGCGACATCGACGCGCACGCGTTGCCGGCCAACCCGTTGTTCTCGGCGGCGACAGCCATGCGGAAGGCGCGATCGAAGTAGGCGCGAGCACGGGAGTCTTGTCCGCTGTCGTGCGTCATCCATCCCGCGATTTCCGTTACGGATGCCGCTGCGGAGAGCACGTGGCGCCGGCGTCGTGCCTACCGCTTGCGTGGACGGGAAGCCTGGTACCAGTCGGTGCGCAGCTGCTGGTTGGATTGGGCGACGTTACCGCCCGTGCGGATCCCCGTGCTGGGGTCCACCATGCCGCCGTGTTCGGCGGCGGGGAGCTGCCACCAGCCTGAACAACCGTTGACACACGGGTGTTCGAGCTGGCGCAGTGACCATCGACCGTCGACGCCGGCCACGGGTTGCTGCCAGGTCATCGTGCCCGTGTCCTCGCACAGGTCGCACTCAGGTTCTGGCGGCGGCATGGGTTCAGATTGCCATCTTCAATTTGCAGGCGCACTTGGATGCACCCGAACGGGGTAATGTGACCGTGCTTGGTGGACCGGGGGCGGCGGCTTCAGCGGGTGAGCGTGGCCCGAGCTTGCTGCCTCCTGGCACCGGCGATCAGGTCGATTCGTTCGGGAAGCGCGGAGAGCGAGTGCCCCTGCGCGACCCACGTGAGCACGACCGACGCCAGGACAGGGCCGAACTCACCGGTCTGTTCGAAGCGAACCCGACGGCCATCGCGAGTGCCGGCGAACCATGCTCCGTCATCAGCGGGCCTGGTCGCCACAGTTGCGCCTGGGAGCGCGGCGAGCGTGCGCGTGATCCAGTCCGGAGGACCGCCTGGCTCGTGGTGCACGATGACATCGGCCAGTTGCAGCGCGGTCTCGGACGGTTCGTCTGTGCTGACAACGAGGTGTGCGTCGTCGCCGAGGGGACGGCCGCGCAGGATCTGCTCTGCGGCGAACCTCGTGGCGGTGGCGCGCAGCCCGCCGGCTTCGAGGTTGAGCGTGACGTGAACCGATTGTGTGGCAGCGACTTTCGCTGTCACCACGGGGACAGGCAGTGCGGCGGCCTCCGCCGTGGTCTCCGGTTCCGGTAGGGCCAGCAGGCGGTAGAACTCGGCTCGCAGCGCCGCGTGGGACTTGAGCGGCATCGAGGTGGCGAGTTCGGCGAGATCCTTGACCTCGTTGGTCTGTCCTCGAGCGAGAGTCGTCTCGATCTGCGGAAGGAGCCGGCGAGTGAGGTCGAGCCGGGTGGCGGCGGTCAGGATCCGGCCGATCGCCGAATCCGGGTCGACGGCGTCGTGCGGTGCTTCGGCGAGCGTGACCGGCCGGCCGAGCGAGGCGCCGTAGAACGTCACCGAGCCGTGGTCTCCGACGATCAGGTCGGCACCCACGAGGCCCGCCCGCCAGCCCTCGTGGGCCGGCAGCAGCGTCACACCTGCTCGGGTGCAGGCGTGCAGCCAGCGGCGGATCTGCCAGGGGGAGTGGGCTGACCAGGTGTTGGGGTGGAGTGCGAGGGCGACCGCGTAGTCGTCGAGCGGCAGTTCGGTGCGCAGACGCAGGATGAGATCGGGTTGGCTGCCGTACAGCGAGGCTGGGCCCCAGGTGGAGGAAACGAGGATCAAGCGCCGGGCCGCGTCGACACCCAGCGCTTCGCGATACAGGTGGCGCAACGGCAGGCTTGCGAGCATGCGGTCGAAGCTGGGGTCTCCCGCGACGACGGCGACCTCGGCGGCCTCAGGGCACGAGCGACACAGGCGGTCGAGCTGTTCGGGATGGGACAGCACGAGCGAGGACGCGATGACCCGGCCCTCGTGCAACAACCAATCCGGCGACATTCCGAAAACCGTTTTCCCGCTTCCCGTTTTCGGATTTCGGATTTCGGATTTCGGATTTCGGGGCAAGTATTTATTGTAACCCATTCCGTGTGGCAACACGATCAGGGGTGCTTTCAGTTCGTTCAGCGGCCCGCCGTGGCTGGCTGCGATGGCGAGGTCGAACTGCCTTTCAACCGCCTGCTGCCAGGAAACGGGGGTCACCTCGCGCGCGCTGAGGTACTCCGCGATCTGACCGTGAAAAGGGGATGATTCGGGACAGGTGAAATGCACCTGGACGCGAGGGTCGTCGGCCAGGATCGGCAACACGTCGAACAGCCTGGTCGCGGCCGTCACGTTGTGCACCACGGCCAAGACGGTCCGGTCCGCTCGCCGCGTCACCCACGACGAAATCCGATCGAGAACCTCTGGCCGTTGCACGTTGAACACGAAACGCGATCCTAGCCGGGATCACATGGCGTGCGGGGTTCGTGACAGAGGCGATATGGTGCCGACCTTGACCAATACGCGTGCGGGGAGGCTCAGCGTGGAGGACGAACGACGTGTCGACAACCGCGTGAAGGGAACGGCGGCGAACATCGTTCAGTCGGGATCCATCGGGGTGCTCAGCCTGAATCTGCAGCAGTTCGCACTGCCGGTTCCCGCACAGTTGCCGGTGGCGATCCGCACGCTGGTCAACCAGACGCACGTGCTGGCCGCCCTCGACGCGGTGCTGGAGGGGCTGGACGACGATCCGGCGATCGTCGTGCTCGCCGGTGCGCGCGGCAGCGGCAAGTCGACGGCGGCCGTCTACTGGCTGCAGCGGCACCGCGACAGGTTTCCCGACGGGCAGCTGCGAGCGAACCTCGGTGCGTGGACGGATCACTCGGCGGCGCCCGCCGAGGTGCTGTTCGGCTTCATCACCGCGCTCGGTGTCGACCGCTCGGACGTCCCCGCCGATCTCGAGCAGCGGGCGAACCTGTTCCGCTCGCTCACCAGGGGACGGTCGTTCCAGATCCTGCTGGACGACGCGGTCACCGCGGCGCAGGTCAAGCACCTGCTGCCGGGGCCGGGCCGCTCGATGGTGGTCGTGACCGGTCAGGGCGGTTTCGGCGCGCTCGCCGAGCACGAAGCGACGTTCGTCGACGTCGAACCGCTCGAAGACGACATGGCCGCCGAGCTCCTGCGCGGATACGCCGGGGAGCGGGTCGACGCCGAGCCGGACGCCCGTGACGCGCTGGTTGCGCTATGCGGTGGGCGGGCTGTTGCCCTAAGCGTGGCGGGACGCGTTCTGCGCGACGCCCCGGACCTGCCGATCAGCGGGCTGATCGAGGAACTGGAGTCCAGCGGCGGCCTCACCCGGATGACCATCGACGACGAGCCTGCGATCGCCGCCGTGCTCGACGCGGGCTACCGGCGCCTCACCGACCTCGCGCAGCGCTGCTATCGGGTGCTCGGCTCGCATCCCGGCGGTGCCGGCGTGTCGCCGGAGGCGGTCGCGGCAGTGCTGAAGACGTCCGAGCTGAAGCTGCGTCCGGTGGTGCGCGAACTGGTCCACGGCAAGCGCATGGTGGATCAGATCGACGGGCGGCTGCGCCTCGACGCCCTGGTGCTCGATCATGCTCGCAACACCGCTGTCGAGATCGACGGCGTGGACGTGTTCGAGATGAGGAAGCGCGTCTTTCTCCGCTGGTACAGCAAGGGCGCGCTCGCCGCGGACAGCGTCCTGCAGCCTCAGCGGCCGTGGGTCCGTCAGCTGTTCCCGGCTCTCGTGATCGACACCGGCCACCCGGCGCACCGGCAGCCGCGGGAGTGGATGCTCGCCGAACGCGTCGCGCTGAGGTCGGCCGTTGAAGCCGCCGCGGAACTCGGCGAGCTCGACGACGTGCTGCACCTGTGCGTGGCGCAGTGGTGGCTCTACGAGTCGGAGAAGTTCTCCGACGATCTCGTCGCCACCCACGAACGGGGTGTCGAGGTCGCGGACCACCTCGGTCGCCCGCTGGTGAAGGCGTTGCTGCTGGTGCAGAAGGGCTATGCGGAACGGACGCGGGCGCGGTTCGCGGAGGCCGTGCACCTGCTCACCGAGGCGGCGTCGCTGGCGCGGGGCCAGGACCACCCGGAACTCGAGGCGACCGCGCTCGAAGGCGCCGGTCTCGCCAAGTTCGAGCAGGGCGACCTGGCCACGGCGCGAGACCTGCTCGACCGCAACCTGGAGCTTGCCCGGCAGATCGGCGATCCGCGCAGGACGGCGCTGGCGTGCCTGCACGCCGCGAAACCGGCAGGGCCGGACGACGCGTTGAGGTTGCTGGCCGACGCCCGATCAGGGTTTCGCTCGCTCGCGCAGCCGGAACCGCACAACCTCGCGAAGGTGGCGTTCTGGCAGGGACGCAAGCTCGCCGACAAGGGCGATCACGCGAACGCGGTCGCGCGTCTCGAGGAGGCCCTCGCGTCGATGACGGAGCTGAAGCGGGACTACGACTGCGCGCAGATCCTCGAGGTGCTCGGTGACGTGCACGCCTCCACCGATGCCGTGGTCGCGGGTCAGTACTACCGGCAGGCCGCGCGGATCTACGAAGAAAGTGGTCATCTCGTGGCTGCGGCTGCCCTCCCCTGATGGGACGGCGTGCCTTCCTCGCACGCCTATCTGCCTGCCGAGGTCGTCCAGACGTAGCCCTCGACCGTTCCGAGGCCCAGTACGAGACAACCTGCCCACAACACGTCGCTGCCCCACTTCGACATCCTGGGCACAACGGTGGGTCCGCGCCGTGGGCGACGGCCATGCGGCGCTGTCGCGGCGTGCCTGTACCTCGACCTGTTGGCGGCGGGGGTGTGGGGCGTCGACCAGAGCTGACGTGGTGACCTGCGCAGGGCTCGTCGGTGCGTTGGCGCGGCCCGATGACGAGTTGGAGCTGCCGAACGAGGCAATGGAGTACCGCAACACTCTCGTCGCGGTGTGTCTTGCCCTGCTGTGGCAGGACGCCCGCCTGTGGCACAGGCGGACGCGAGGGTCGTCTCGACGAGCGAGGTGGAGGAGATCGTCGAGCTGGCGATGGCGGCGAGCGATGATCCACTCGCCGACGCGCTGGAAGCCCTCGCCCAGGACGGGCTGCACGTCGAACGGATCAACGGCGCCTGGGTGGTCGAGACGGGCCGCAGCCCGCTGCGTGCCGCCGCTCGTGTGGCGACGCTGCTCGGACCCGGCTGCGTGCTGGCCCGCAAGGGCGCCAAGACCATCGTGTTGCTGTGGCACGGCAAGACGCTCGCGATGGCCGACTCCGGGGTGCCGCGGTGGCGGATCTACCCGGTCACCCCGCCGAGCACGCCGCAGTCGATCTTCGCGGGGGGCCTTTCACCCGCGACAGCCACCCGTTGACGCCGCCGCCCGACCGCGTTGTCGAGCTCGGACTTGCCGTGGGCGTGGACATCTCGTTGGTCACCGCGGCTGTTCGGCGTGGTGCGACGTGACGTCCGCGACCCACGGTGCCCCGTGGACGCCGTAGTTGTCCTCGTGCACCCGCTCGATCTTCTCGGCCAGCACCTGGTCAGCCCAAGCACCCCTGGCCTGGCACGCGCGGGCAAGCGCGGCCCTTTTCGAGCTACTTCGTGATGAGTTGGCGACTGAGGTCGACCACGGGGTTGATGGTGGTGTCGTAGTTGCTGAGAACGATGGAGATCCAGTTCCGGTCGGGGTGGATGTCCAGTCGGGTGGCGGCGCCGGGGGCACCGCCCGAGTGTCCGACGATGCGTTGGTTGTTGACGACGGCTTCGAGGTGGCCGTAGCCGTAGAACTGGGTCTGGCTCGGTGGCTGTGCTGGCGGCAGGGCAACCTTGCCGCTGGTGATGAGCTGGGTGAACGCGGGGTTGAGCAGTGTGCCCGCGGTGAGCGCACGGGCGAAGGCGAGCAGGTCGGTCACGGTTGAGTAGGCGCCACCTGCCGGCCCGGTGGTGAAAGGCGCGTACGGGCTGGCGGCGAAGTCGGCGCGGCCGGAGGGTTGCGTCCAGTAGGGCCGGGCGATGGCGTGGTTGGCCAGCACCTCTGGCCGGCTGTGGAAGTTGGTGCGAGACATTCCGGCCGGAGCGAAGATGTGCTCGCGGACGTAGTCGAAGTAGGGCTGGCCGGATACCCGCGCGATGATGGCGCCGAGCACGAAGAAACCGTCGTTGCTGTACTCGTACCGGGTGCCGGGAGCGAATCGGAGCGGGGTCTGACGGACTAGGGCCAGGGTGCCGTCCATCGCCTCGTCGAAGCTGTTCCAGCCCAGTCCCGGCGGGCTGCCGTTGCCGACGGCCGGCCTGCCGATCCCGGAGGTGTGCGTCAGCAGGTGGTGGAGAGTGACGGTGTTCGCGATCTCGGCGGGAAAACCGGCGAGATGGGTGCCGAGCGTGTCGTGGAACGCGATCTTGCCCTGCTGGACCAGTTGGCTGAGCGCGATGGCGGTGAAGCACTTGGTGATCGACGCGAGCCAGAAGACGGTGTCGGGTCGGTTCGGTGTGCCGTGCTCCTTGCTGGCCATGCCGTGGGCGCGGATGAGCACTGGCCGGCCTCGGTGGGCGACGAGCACGGTGCCGGAGAACTTGTCCTGTGCGGCCTGTTCAGCCACGAACCGGTCGTAGGCGCCACCAGGGCGCAGGTCCTTCGGGGGCGCGGCGGATCGGGCCGCGGC
>NZ_VSRL01000158.1 GCF_012184385.1 Lentzea indica | reverse complement strand
CACACCCGCGGCCACCACGACGGCCGCGGCGGCAGCGTGCCACGGCGCGCGACGACGCTTGACCGCCACCGGGGCGGCTGCTCGTTGCCGCAGGGCCAACGCCAGCGCCTGCTTGCCTGCCGCGACGTCGAAAGTCACGGGTTCGTCGACCGCGCGGGCCAGTGCCACGTCGAGCACGCGGTCGAGGGTCTCGGGCTTGGTCGGCTCAGACATGGCTGTCCTCGGAGAAGTCGTGGTCGGTCGCGGCGAGGCGAGTGCGCAGCCGGGCCCGGCCGCGGTGCAATCTGGTGCGCACGGTGGCCACCGGGACGTCGAGCGCCACCGCGATCTCGGCGGGGGTGAAGTCCGCCCACGCGTGAAGCAGAAGCACCTCGCGTTCCTCGACGCGCAGTTCGGCGAGCCAGGCGGTGAGCGGCCCCGCAAGCACGTCCGCGTCCGCCGCGGCGCTCACCCGGTCACCGATGTCCGCCTCGTCGGTACGCGCGATGTACGCCTTGCTCCACGCACGCAGCTTGCGTTCCTCCGCGCGCACGTACCCGCGAAGCAGGTTCGTCGCCACGCCGTAGAGCCACGCACGCACGGCGTCAGCTTCGTAGGTCTGCCCGGCCCGCTGGTCCCACAGCACCAGGAACGCCTCGGACACCACGTCCTGCGCGGTGTCGGTCCCGACCCGCCTGGCCACGTAGCGGTGCAACCGCTCGGCCGTCGACTCGTACAGGGCGAGCAGCGCGGCCTCGTCCAGCACGGCGGGCGCCTCGTCAGGGGTCAGCGCCACGGGCGCCACGTCGCTTCGCACATCCCTACCTGACCGCAGGCCCCGAAAGCGTTCCCGGCGTGTGTTCTCACCGCCACATGGCGGGCTACCTGATCACAACGTGCTCGGGTACGGATGGCGTGCCGCGAACTCGGTCGCCGTCATCCCGAACAGCACCACGTCGTGATGGCATCCGGTCAGGAACTCGTGGTCGCGCAGCCTTCCCTCCTCCTGGAAGCCGAGCCCGCGATGCAACGCGATCGACGCTTCGTTGAACGCCACGACGCTCGACTCGCACTTGTGGAACCGCCGCTCGCCGAACATGAAGCCCAGCAGCATCCGCACCGCCTCAGAGGCGTAGCCGCGCCTATGGAACTCGGACCCGAGCACGATGCCGTACGAGAACCGCCCCACTCGGTGGTCGACCTCGTGTGTGGAGGTCATCCCGGCGAGCTTGCCGTCCGCGAGCGACTCGATCGCCAGCCGGACCACATCTCCTTCCACCGGCTTGAGCGCGGCCTTCTCCGCCCACTCGCGCAGCCGAGCCGAGGACCACGGCGGGTGGATCATGTCGGCGGCCCGCTGGCTCGCGGAGTCCTCGTCGAACTTCTGGAAGAACGGCCAGTCCTCGGGTTCCACCGCGCGCAGGCGAATCAGGCGCCCGGTCCAGACGTTGGTCATCCGGTGATCAGATCCAGCGGGGCCGTCCAACGGCAACTCGTTTTCAAGCCACGATCAGGTGAGGACTAAGATCGTCGCGGTGACCACCTACGACGATCTCGAGCACCTGGACACGTCGGTGCTGCCGGAGCGCCAGCAGAAGATCCTGGGCGCCATCCGCGACTGGGTGGTCGAGCACGGCTACTCCCCCAGCACCCGCGAGATCGGCGACGCGGTCGGCCTGAAGTCCCCGTCGAGCGTCTCCAAGCATCTGTCGGCGTTGGAGGACAAGGGTTTCCTGCGCCGCGGCGCCTCGGTGACGCGGCCGATGGACGTGCGGATCTTCCTGCACGAGACGTCGGCGGCGGCGCCAACCCCGGACGACTCGATCTCCGTGCCCGTGGTCGGTGACATCGCCGCCGGCACGCCGATCTCGGCCGTGGAGCACGTGGACGACGTGCTGAACCTGCCGCGCGGGCTGGTGGGCAGGGGCAGCAACGTGTTCGCGCTGCGCGTGCGCGGTGACTCGATGATCGACGCCGCGATCTGCGACGGCGACATGGTCGTGGTTCGCCAGACGCACGAGGCGTACAACGGGCAGATCGTCGCCGCGATGATCGAGGAGGAGGCGACGGTCAAGGTGTACCAGCGCCGCAACGGCCACGTGTACCTCGAGCCGCGCAACCCCGACTATCCCGTCATCGACGGCGACAAGGCCGTCATCCTCGGCATCGTCGTGTCGGTGCTCCGGAGCGTCTAGAGAACGCCCCAGTCGCGTGCCTTCAGGTGCTCGAGACGGTGCCGGTGGCGGGCGTCGTCACGCCTCGGGTGACGACGTAGAGGGTGTTGAGCGGCGGAATCTCCGCCTGGTGCAGCAACTCGACGGATCCGGCGACGAGGGCGGGTTCGACGAGGTAGCGCGGCAACGCGGACACGCCCGCTCCCGCGATCACCGCGGCCAGAACCGCGCGCAGGTCCGGTACGACAACGGCTGTCGCGTTCTTCGGTCGTGTGCCGAACTCGCTGCGCCAATAGCGGCGGATGATCGGCAGCTCGTCCGAGTACGCGACCAGCGGCAGGTGTTCGAGGGCGCGCGCCGGGTCCTCCCCGAGCAGTTCCTGGTCCACCGTTCTCGCCAGCAACGGTGGCCCCACCAGCAGGAACTCCTCGTCCGTCAACGGTGTCGCGGTGAGTCCCGCGCCTGGGCGGACGGACGACAGCACGACGTCGAGCTGGGCGGTCTTGAGGGCGTTGAGCAGGTCGTTCGCCAGGCCGAGCGTCACCTCGAACCGGAGGCCGCGCTGGGTCAGCGGGGCGAGTGCGGGCAGGCCGCGGGCGGTCATGAACTCGGCCGCTCCCCCGATCCTGACCGTGCCCTCGACGGCGGCCACGGGATCGAACGCGGACCTGAGCTGGTCGACGGGTGGTCCCACGCGGCGCGCGAGCTCATCGGCACGGGGTGTCGGCGTGACTCCACGGCCGCCCCTGATGAACAGCGGTTCGCCGAGTTCCTTCTCCAGCTTGGCGAGCTGGCCGCTCACGGCGGGCTGGGTCAGGCCGCGCCTGCTCGCCGCGGCGGTGATCGAGCCGCCCCGGTAGATCTCCAGGAACGTCGCGAGCAGACCGAGGTCTGTCAACTTCTCAGCCATAAAGCAGCTTATACCTCTGCCGTCACGTTCCCAGGATCTGTGATGTCCTGACTGCATGAAGAAGCTACTGATGGTCGTGTCCGGCGCCGACTCGCTGACGCTGGCGGACGGCACGAGCCACCCCACGGGGTTCTGGGCCGAGGAAGTGGTCGAGTCGGTGCGCGTGCTGCGCGCCGAGGGCATCGAGGTCACGATCGCGACGCCGGGCGGCGTCGTGCCGACCGTCGACAAGGCGAGCCTGGACGGCACGTTCGACGACGCCGTTGCGTCCCTTGAGGATCTGCGCGCTCCGGCGACGTTGTCCGAGATGAACGCGGACGACTTCGACGCGGTCTACCTGCCCGGCGGTCACGGCCCGATGGCGGACCTGGCGTTCGACGCGACGCTCGGCAAGCTGCTGGCGGACTTCCACGACAGCGGCAAGCTCGTCGCGGCGCTGTGCCACGGACCGGCCGGTCTGCTGAGCGCTGTCCGCGCCGACGGCTCATTCGTGTTCGAGGGCAAGGAGATGGCGGTGTTCAGCGACGAGGAGGAGCGTCAGGGCGGCTTGAACGCGCCCTACTCGGTCGCCGGTCGACTGGCCGAGCTGGGCGCGCGGCTCGCGACGGGTGAGCCCTGGTCGAGCACGGTGGTCGTGGACGGCGGGCTCGTGACGGGTCAGAACCCGCAGTCCACTGTGGCCACCGCGACTCGGGTCGCCGCTCTTCTCGGTTAACGCAGAGCCGCCGCGATCCGCTCCAACAGTGCCGGTTCGTCGGCCTTGGTGACCGGCAGCTCGGACGGCGCGTTGTCCCAGTCGACGTGGTCCAGCTCCAGCACGGACTTCCGGTCGAAGTCGTACGCGCGGTCGCCCAGCTCCGGCCGCAGCAGCTCGATGACGACGCCCGTGTCCACGGTGGTGTGCTCCGCGAGCAACGCGGCGTCGTAGAGGTCCTTGGCCTGCGGGTAGCTGTCCGTCGCGAGCCACTGGAGCTTCCACGCGAGCGACAGCTCCTGGTTCGCGGCGAGCAGGATCGTGCCGGTGACCTCCACGGGTTCCGGCGCGATCGGCAGCTCCTCGTTGAACACCAGGTCGATCTGGATCGCGCCCTGCGGCAGCCCCTCGACGTCGAACGGGAACACCACCCGCCGACCGGGCACCCGTTCGTAGGTCCAGATGTGCTCGGTGCTGACCTCGTCCGCTCGCAGGCCGGGACCGGGATCCGCGCGAACGCTCTCGACCAGGTCGTCGATGAGCTGCCTCGCCCGCGGGCTGTCGATGGTGATGTAGCGCGGTGTGACCACGAAGTCGAGGTCACCGGGCTCCCGCGCGGCGTCGCCGAACCACTCCCGCATCACGACGCTGCCGCGCAGCACCAGGTTCTCGGCCCAGTCCGAGTTCCCGATGAGGTGCAGGACGTGCGCCATCGCCTTGCGGCGCGTGCCGAGCCAGCGCGCACCGTCCACCGGGTCGCCGAAGCGCGGGTCGCCGCCGCGGAAGGCGTGCTTGAACTGCTTGAGCGCGGGGTCGAACACCGCGCGCTGCGTGATGTCCTGTCCCGGCTTCACCGCCAGCGGGTGGAACGTCGCGGGAAAGCCCCGCTCCCAGCGCGGGGCCTGCCGCAGCCGCTCGTCCCAGCTGCGGCCGGCCTCGCCGTGGATCCAGCCGTTGTCGATGTGCAGCGCGTCGTCGTGAACGACGTACTCCTCTTCGACCTCCAGCACCTCGAACTCGCTCAGGTCCGCGAGCAACGCCTCCAGCTTCGCCTTCGCCGTGCCCCGGCCCACCCCGAAGCACCGTTGCGTGACGAATCGTTCCTCCGAACCGTCGTCGTACTTGCGGCGCGCGTTGCGCGACACGTGTGCGTCGTGCCCGTCGACCGCCGTGAGGACACGCCGGTACCAGTCGTGCCACGTCCCCGCCATCAGGACTTTGACGTGGTGCTCGAAGTACAGCCCGGGATCGGCGCCGGCGTCGGTCCGCGGCACGCCCTCGTTCCACGGCGCGGCCTCGATCTTCACCCGCACCAGGTGCAGCTCGGCCTCGAACAGCTTGTCGCGCCAGCGCTCGGCCACCGCCCGCACCTCGTCGATCGTGCCCTTCGCACTGATCGTCAGCATCGGCTGGGACGGCACCTCACCGCGGTGCAGCTCGATGTGGCTGAACTTGAGCTGGTGCCGTTCCGCGAACGCCGCCAGCTCGTCGACCTGCCACTCCGACCCGGTCAGATGGAGCTCGAACTCACCCGAAAACACAGCATCCCCCTCTTCGAGGGCGCTGACCTTAGCCGAGCATCACCTGCAGCACACACAACAAATACAGCAGCAACGGACCGCGGCTCAGCTGCATGACCAGTCCGATCGGCACCGGCCCGAGCACGCCGAAGTCGATCGCGGCGACGCCGTAGTCGAGAGGCGGCCGCGTGGCGATCCGGTACACCACGGCCACCGCCCCGACCGCGGACACCACACCGTTGAGCCAGGAGACGTGCGGCGTGAACGGCGTGGTCGCCAGGCACCACACCACCGCGGCCGAGCCGGGCACCACGACGTGCGCGAGCCGCAGGAGGCCGTCCGGCACGCCCAGCGCCCGGCGGATCGCCGATGACCGGCAGACGGTCCTCAACCCTGCCGCGAGCCGGTCGGTGGCGACGAACGCGCAGATCAGGTGCACGCGGGGTACCCAGTCGACCTGCCGCCGACGCGCCACCAGCGCGGGGCAACGGGCAGCAACCCCGCCCAAGACCAGCCAAGGCGCTTCGGCGCGCGCCGTGCGCGCAGGACGTCCGGTCCACACCAGCACGGTCAGCCTGGATCCCCGCAGCCTGGCCGAGCGAACCCGCCCCGAGCAGCCGTGCGCGGCGCTCGGCCAGGATCGCGCCCAGCAGCGCGAGTCGAGCCAGGAGGCCGACACCGCACGGCCGCGGCGAGCGAGGCACCGGCGGCCAGGTCCGCACGGTGCAGGTGTCGCAACGACATCGCCGCGACCACGACCAGCACCACCGCTACCGGAGTCAGCCAGACCGCCTCGCCGACGGCGACATCGCCAGGCCGCAGGAACATCGCGACCACGGCAGTTCCGGCCAACACGCTCAGCCAGGCCTGCGGGCGCAGCCGGCAACGCTGCAGGACCACCGCACCCGACACGACGGCCACCCCTGCCGCCGCAGACCCGATGAACACCAGTGCCCCCGGCGGCGAGACCGCCCCGACCACCCCGAAAACGGCGGCGGGCCAGACCACGCCCACCGCCCGCGCCGAACCCGAGCAGACCGAGGAACCGGAGCATCAGAACGCGGCCCGGCCCACCGGCGAGCTCAGCACCCAGAAGGCCCGGTCACGGCCCGCAAAGACCGGACCGAACGCCAGCAGCACCTTGAGCAGCACGACCGCCGCCAGCACGGACAGCCACAGCGCCGTCCACTCGCTCACGCCCAGCTGGCCGGTCTTCTGCAATCCCTTGAACGCGACGCCCCAGCCGATCGCGCCGACGATCGCCGCGTTGACGAGCCGCACGTACAGGCGGGTGAGCCGGAACCGCAGCGGTGGCGGCGGGCGCCTCAGCCGGCGGCGGATCTGCGCGACCGACGGCGTCACAGCGTCACGGTGCGATCGGCGACCGCCTCGACGAGATCCTGGTCGTGCGACGCGAACACGACGGCCACCCCGGCCGCCTTCTCCGCCTTGAGCCGCTCGCGCAGCCACGTCCGTCCTCGTGCGTCGAGACGCTGCTCCGGTTCGTCGAGCACCAGCAGGTCGCGCGGCCGCACGAAGCACGAGGCGAGCCCGAGCCGATGCCGCTGCCCGCTCGACAGCGTGGGCGGCACCTGGTCCCGCACCTCACCGAGCCCCAGCTCCCCCAGCACGTCGAGCACCGCGCGTTCCGGGTCGGGCGTGCCGTGCAACCACGCCAGCAGCCGCAGGTGCTCCACAACGGAGAGGTCCGGGAAGTAGTCGGCGTCGTCCAGCAGCGAGGCCATCGACGACCGCACCCGCGCCGACGACTCGTCCTGCGGGCCCGCCGAACAACACGCTGCCGGAGTCCAGCACCTCGGCGCCGACCAGGCACCGGAGCAGCGTCGACTTGCCAGACCCGTTCGCCCCGAGCACGGCCACGGCGTCGCCGGGTTCCACCGCGAACGACAGACCTGCGAAGACGGTGACTCCCCCATAGCCGAAACCCGCGTCCCGCACGGCCAAAGACATGTGATCAGCGTAATGGGAATACCAGAGGGGGCGGTGCGTTAAGGTAGATGCAAACGCATGGAACCTAGAGGTTCAGCGCAGACAGAAGGAGGCGGGTGCCGTGCAGTTCGGAGTGTTCTCGGTGAGCGACATCACCAGGGACCCGGTGAGCGGCGAGACCCCCAGCGAGGCCGAGCGCATCGACGCGATCGTGCAGATCGCCGAGAAGGCCGAGGAGGTGGGGCTGGACGTGTTCGCGATCGGCGAGCACCACAACCCGCCGTTCTTCTCATCCGCGCCCACCACGCTGCTCGCCCACATCGCGGCGAAGACCGAGAAGCTGATCGTCAGCACCGCGACGACGCTGATCACGACCAACGACCCGGTGCGCATCGCGGAGGAGTACGCGATGCTGCAGCACCTGTCGAAGGGTCGCATGGACCTCATGCTGGGCCGCGGCAACACCGCGCCGGTCTACCCGTGGTTCGGCCAGGACATCCGGCAGAGCCTGCCGCTGGCGCTGGAGAACTACAACCTCCTGCACCGGTTGTGGCGCGAGGACGTGGTGGACTGGGAAGGGAAGTTCCGCACACCGTTGCAGGGCTTCACCTCCACGCCACGGCCGTTGGACGACCTGCCGCCGTTCGTGTGGCACGGGTCGATCCGCACGCCGGAGATCGCGGAGCAGGCCGCCTACTACGGCGACGGCTTCTTCGCGAACAACATCTTCTGGCCGAAAGAGCACTACATGCGGCTGATCAAGTTCTACCGCCAGCGGTACGCGCACTACGGCCACGGCACGGAGAAGCAGGCCATCGTCGGTCTCGGCGGTCAGGCCTACATCGCCAAGAGGTCGCAGGACGCGATCAAGGAGTTCCGTCCGTACTTCAACGAGGCGCCGGTCTACGGGCACGGCCCGAAGATGGAGGACTTCATGGAGATGACCCCGCTGTCGGTCGGCAGCCCGCAGGAGGTCATCGACAAGACGCTGACCTTCCGCGAGCACTTCGGCGACTACCAGCGGCAGATGTTCCTGATGGACCACGCCGGCCTGCCGCTCAAGATGGTGCTGAACCAGCTCGACCTGCTGGGCGAGGAGGTGGTTCCGGTGCTGCGCAAGGAGATCGAGTCCCGCCAGGACCCGGAGACCGCCAAGCCGCCGACGCACGCCCTGCGCGTCAAGGAGAAGTACGGCGACCAGCCGGCCCGCCAGCCGAAGCCGAACGCCAACCGCGGCGACAACGTCACGGGCGCTCGCCGTACCAGGACTCGCGGTGAGGAAGTAGCGATGACCCGTGCCAACGAGGCGTGGGAGTCCCTGATGAAGGCCTACGCCGTGTTGATGAAGCAGCTCAACGCGGAGGACGTCTGGGGCGACCTGACCATGCGGGAGTACGACGTGCTGTACCAGTTGTCCAAATGCGACAGTCCACTCAGGATGAGTGAGCTGAACCGCCACGTGCTGCTGAGCCAGCCCGCTCTGTCCCGCATGGTCGACCGCCTGGTCGAGCGCGGACTGGTCGACCGCTGCCCCGATCCCGGTGACCGCAGGGGTGTGCGCCTGTCGCTGACCCCCGCGGGCCGGGAGACCCAGCGCGCGATCGGCCGCCCGCACGCCCGCAGCGTCACGCGCGCCCTGAGCGTGCTGAGCGCAGAAGAACTCGACCAGCTCGCCGTGATCACCCGCAAGCTGGCGGAAAACGAGGAGAAATGACCGCACAGTTCCAGCTCGTGGTCGTGTCGGCAGGCACGAGCGACCCGTCGTCCACGCGCCTGCTCGCCGACCGCGCCGCCCAGCGCGTGGCGGCGCTGGGCTCCCAGAAGCAGCTCACCGTCCAGGTCTCGAGCATCGAACTGCGCGAGCTGGCCGGCGAGATCGCGAACGCGTTGGTGTCCAACCACATCGGCGCGAAGCTGCAGAAGGCGATCACCACGCTGCAGCACGCGGACGGCATAGTCGCGAGCACCCCCGTCTACAAGGCGGGCGCGAGCGGGCTGTTCACGTCGTTCTTCCAGATCCTGGACAACGACCTGCTGATCGCGAAGCCCGTCGTCCTCGCCGCGACCGCAGGCACGGCCCGGCACGCGCTCGTGGTCGACGACCAGATGCGCGGCCTGTTCGCCTACCTGCGGACCATCGTGGTGCCGACGTCGCTCTTCGCCTCGACCGAGGACTGGCAGGACAACGCGCTGAACAAGCGCATCGACCGGGCGGCACTCGAACTGGTGGCGCTCATGGCCTCCGGGTTCGAGAAGCAGGTGCGCGACGAGTCGTGGGGCCGCTACCAGCACGAGTTCGGCAGCGCGGGCGGCACCGAGCTGTCGATCGACCTCGACTCCGACCTGATGCGCCTCGCCGCGGGCGGATCCGTCAACTAGAAGTCCGCGCCGCGCGAGAGCTTTTCGTGCGCGCGAAGCTCAGCGAGTGCACCTTCGTGCAGGGCAACGGCGGCGTCGTACGCGGCGCCGCCCAGCACGAGCCGTTGCGGCGGTTCCGGTGCGTTCATCGCACTGATCACGGCTCGCACGCCACGTTCGGGATCACCCGGCTGCTTGCCGTCCTGGTCCGCGAACGTCGCTCGGATCCCCTCCACCAGCCCGAGGTAGGCGTCGACGGTCTCGCGGACGGGCTCGTGCTGGAACCCCGCGTAAGCCTTGGTGCGGAACGCTCCCGGCTCCACGACGAGCACGCGCACGCCGAACGGCTCGACCTCCTGGCGCAGCGCCTCCGACAACCCTTCGAGCGCGAACTTCGCAGCCGAGTAGTAGCCGAACCCCTGCACACCGACCAGGCCGGCCAGCGACGACATGTTCACGATCCAGCCGTCTCCTCTGGCGCGCATGCCCGGCAGGACCGCGCGAACCACCTCGACCACGGCGAAGAGGTTCAGGTCGAACGTGCGACGGACCGTCTCGTCTCGGGTTCCCTCCACCGAGCCGTACCAGCCGCGGCCCGCGTTGTTGACGAGGACGTCGATCCCGCCGAACCGCTCCTCCGCGGCGTTCACCGCCGCGCGCACCTGCTCGGCATCGGTGACGTCGAGCGGGAGAACCAGCACGCGGTCGCCGCGTTCCGAGGCCCATTCCCGCAGCTCATCGGGGCGACGCGCGGTCAGCACCACCTGATGCCCCTCTTCCAGTGCGGCCTCGGCGTAGGCCATCCCGAACCCTCCAGGCGTGCCTCCGGTGATGAACCAGGTCTTCATCGCACTTCTCCTATCGCTATAGCGCTCACTGTAGCGCTACATGAGCTACTATAGCGATATGCAAAACGCACGGGATCGGCTTCTGCTCGCGGCGGCGGAGATGCTGGAGGACGGCGGCACGGTGTCCACGCGGGCCGTGTGCGAACGCGCCGGCGTCCAGGCACCGACGCTGTACCACCACTTCGGCAGCAAGCAGGGGCTGATCGACGCCGTGCTGAACCACGGCTTCACCCAGTACGTCGCGGTCGAGAGCTCCGGCGACCCGCTCGGCGATCTGCGGGTCGGCTGGGACCGGCACGTGCGGTTCGGACTGGAGCACCCGTCGTTCTACGGGCTGCTCTACGGCAGGGCCGAGCCGGGCAAGCCCTGCGCGGTCACCGCCCCCGCGCACGCCGCACTGCGTGACCGGCTGACGGAAGCCGCCAGGAACGGCCTGCTGAACGTGCCCGCGGACGACGCCGCGGAACAGGTGCTCGCCGCGAACGTCGGCGTGACGCTGACCCTGATCGCGCAGCCGGAGCCGGACCTGGGGCTGTCCGCCCGCGTCCGCGAGGCAGCACTGGCCGGAGTGCTGCGCTCACATGACGCCGAGACGCCCGCGACCCGTGCCAGCGCCGCACTCACCCTGCGCGCACTGGTCGACGAGGACCCGGCAGACCTGACACCGGGCGAACGCGCGCTGCTCGGCGAGCTGCTGGACCGGCTGGCCCGTTAGACCACACGGTGCTCCTCCGCCCACGGCAACAGCTTCCGCTCGGCGTAGGTCAGCCCGTAGAAGAGCGCGACGCTGATGATCGCGAGCAGGGCCATCGCCGCGAAGGCCAGTGAGGTGTCGGCGCTGGCGCCGGACGCGTAGATCACGTACCCCAGTCCGGCGCGGGCGCCGACGAACTCGCCGATCACGGCACCGATCACCGCCAGCGTGATCGCGACCTTCAACCCGACGAAAACCTGCGGCAACGCGTGCCGCAGGCGCAGCTTGAAGAACTCCTGCGTGCGCGTGGCGTCCAGCGACCGGAACAGCTCGACCAGTTCGTGAGGCGTGGACTTCATACCGGACACGGTCGAGATCACCACCGGGAAGATGCACACCAGCACCACCATGAGCACCTTCGACTCGATGCCGAACCCGAACCACACCACCACGATCGGCGCGATGGCCACCTTCGGCACGGCGTTGAGCGCGACCAGCAGCGGGTAGAACATCCGCTCCACGATCTTCGAGCCGACGATCAGCAACGCCAGCGGCACGCCGATCACGACGGCCAGCGCGAAGCCGGAAACCGCCTCCCACAACGTGATCAGGGTCTGTTCGAGCAGATAGCCCGGCAGCTCCAGGAACGACGAGACGACGTCTGCCGGTGACGGAACGAGGAACGCCTCGATCCCGAACACGATCGTCGCGAGCCACCAGAGACCGATGATCGCCAGCAAACCCAGTGCCGGCAGCGCGACCTTCACGCCGTCACCTCGCCCAGCAACCCGCGCAGCTCGCGGCTCACCTCGTCCAGCTCGACCTGCCCGAGCGCGCGTGGCCGGGGCAGGCCGACGTCGACGATCTCGTGGATCCGTCCGGGCCGCGGGCTGAGCACCACGATCCGGTCGGCGAGCAGCACGGCCTCGTCGATGGAGTGCGTCACGAACACGACAGCGCGCGGCAGTTCCAACTGAACCCGTTGCAGCTCCTCGGAAAGCTCGGTGCGGGTGATCGCGTCCAGCGCGGAGAACGGTTCGTCCATCAGCATCACCCGCGGGCTCTGGATCAGCGACCGGCACAGCGACACCCGTTGCTGCATGCCGCCGGAAAGCTCGTGCGGCAGCCGTTTCTCGAACCCGCCGAGCCCGACGAGGTCCAGCAGCTCGTGCGCCCTCTCCCGGTGATCGCCCAGGCCGGAGATCTCGATCGGCAGCAGGACGTTGGACAGCACCGACCGCCACGGCAAGCAACGCCGGTCGCTGGAACATGAAGGAGACGTCGCGGCGCGGCCTGGTGACCTGGGAGCCCGCCACGAAGATCCGTCCCCGCGCCGGCGCGAGCAGCCCGGCGATGAGCCGCAGCAACGTCGACTTGCCGCAGCCCGACCGCCCGATCACCGCGACGAACTCGTGCTCGTCCACCTCCAGGTCGATCCCGTCCAACACGTGCACGCTGTCGAACGTGTGCGCGACCTGCTGAAGCGTGATCACTTCGGCGCCAGCCCGAAGGACACGAAATCGCTCGGCTTCAGGGACCCGTCAGGGATCGCACCGGCCTCCACAAGCGTGCGGACGATCTTCTCGACCCGTGGCTCGGTCAGCCCGCCGACCCTGCCGCTGTAGCCGTCCGGCTTGACGTACGGCGCCATCAACGCGACCTCGGCGCCGGCCACGGCCGCGTCCTGGGTCGGCTGGTACTTCTTGAGAATCGGGCCGACCTCGTCCGGGTGGGCTATCGCGTACTCCAGGCCCTGGAGCAGCGCGTTCATGAAACCGTGCGCCTGGTTGACGTTGTTGAGCACGAACTCCTTCGATGCCACGAGCGCATTGCCGTACAGGTCGGGAACCAGGTCGCCATAAGGCAGAACGACGGCCTTCCTGCCCTTCGCCGCGGCCTCGATCAACGGCTTGCCCACGACGAACCGACCGATCCCGTCGACCTGCCCCGCCGCCAGCAGCTGCGGTAGCGCGGGCGGGGCGGACGGCACGAACTCGACCTTGCCGGGATCGATGCCCGCCGCCTTGGCGTAGACGGGGAACATCACCTGGTTCGTGGAGCCGGGCTGGTCGCCGATCTTCTTGCCGACCAGGTCAGCGGGCTTGCTGATCCCGTTGCCCTCCAAGGAGACGATCGCGGCGAGCGACCGCTGCTGGATGGCCGCGATCGCGGTGACCGGCAACTTCTCCTTCGCGAGGGTGATCGCGGTGGCGGTGAAGTCCGCGATGCCGAACTCCGCCCGGCCGCCGGCGACCAGTTTGAGCACGTCGACGCTGCCGGTGCCCGGCGTGATCGTGACGTCGAGACCGGCCGCGTCGAAATAGCCCCTCTCCTTGGCGACGTACACGTACGCATCGCGGCCGAAGGTGCTGAACGACGTCAAATAGTTGATCTCGGTTCGGTTCGCCGCGGGTTTTTCTCCGCCGCATCCCGTGACGGCCAGCATGATCGCGAGCAGGACTGAAACCGCTTTTCTCATGTACCCCTCCCCCGAAGGCGCCCTCATGCCCGAACATAGAGGTCGGGGAGGGCTGATGAACACGACCAATCTGCCCGTGGCCAGCCCGATCGGTTTGATCACCGCGCTGGGACTGGTCTCGCCCGGCGTGCCGGTGATCGTGTTCGAGGCGGGCCTGCGGGAGGTGTGCCTTGAGGGGTGACGTCGTGATCTCGCCGTCCGGCGAGGAGATCGTGCTCGTCGACGTCGGCCGGCGCGTGCTCTACGACGACCCGGTGGTGCGGGTGTGGGAGGTGACGCTCGAACCGGGCGAGACCCACCCGTGGCACCTGCACCACAACCCGTACGTCGTGCTGAGCATCGACGGCTCGGAAGGCCGCATGGACTGGCTCGACGGCAGCGAGCCCAGGTTCATCTCGGAGCACCGCGGCGGGTTCGTGTACCGGCCGGTGTCGCCGGTACACCGGCTGACGAACATCGGGACGTCGTTCTACCGCAACCGGCTCGTGGAGCTGAAGGACCTCGGCGAGAACCTGGCCGCACCGCTGGACATCACGGACTCCGACGTCAGCGTGCGAACCGTTGCGGACGTCGCGCTGGAACTGGAGGGGCCGCACGTGCTCGCTGCCCTCGACACCGAGGACGTGCGGCTCCATCCGGACGGGCCGTGCTCGCTCGCCGGCGAGTGGTTCGTCGTCGAACTGCGCTACCTACGTTAGAAGCTCGGGGATCTCCTCGGGCTCAATGAGCTGCCTGACCTCGACCGACATCTCCTCCACGCCCGCAAAACAGGTGATGTACTCCTCCGCGACGACCTTGGCTTCCGCGAGGTCCTTCGCGTTGATGATCACGAACCCGCCGATGACCTCCTTCGCCTCGGCGAACGGGCCGTCGATCGACTTGATCTCGGCACCGCGCCTGCGCACGGCCGCTCCCTTGGACGGCTTGTGCACGCCCTCACCGCCGAGGAACACGCCGTTCGCGTCCAGCTTCTCGACGAACGCGTTCATCCGCCGATGGAGCTCTGGACTCGCCGTCCACGCCGCGTCGGCGTCCTCCGGGACCCGGTGCATCAACAGAAACCGCATGTCATCTCCCCTGATCTCGGTACGGCGGCGTTGGGCCGCCACACCTGCGTCGATCGACGTCACTGTCGTTTCGACATTTCGACATGATGGCCCGGTGATTCTTTCGCGGCTGGTCGTCCCTCTGCTGAGCATGTGGTTCTTCGGGAACCTGTACGAGCAGGTCGTGTGGAACCCGCAGCTGCTGGCCGATCCGCGGCCGGGCTCGCTCGTCGGCGTGTTCGCGGCAGGCAGCCCGATCTACTACTACCTGCCGTGGGGGCCGCTCGGCGTCGTCCTGGCAGTCGTCATGCGTGCGCCGTGGCCGGCGCTCGGTTGTCTCGCGGTGTCGGTCGCGATGAAGATCCTGCTGATCACGCAGGTCAACCCGGTGTTCCGCGACCCGGCCGCCACCCGTGCCGTCGTGCACCATCACGCGGTGCTGTGGGCGTTCGGCAACGGCGTCGTCGTCATCACGGTGGCGGCCGCGATCCTGCTGATTCAGCGAGCTCACTCCCAGCGGACATGACTCGGCGTGACACGAGATGGCCGGCCGTGCGCAGGGCGAGCGCGGCCATGGTCAGCGAGGGGTTGGACGTGCCGAGCGACGGCATGCTGCCGCACCCCACCGCGTACAGGTTGGGGTGGTCCCAGCAGCGCTGCCACTGGTCCACCACGGAGTCCCGCGGCGAAACACCCATGACGTGCGTGCCGCCACCGTGCCCGGCACCCCAGTAGCGCAGTGGCTCCCCGTTGTGCTCGAAGTACCTTTCGTCGTCCGGCTTGTACGACGTGTGGTCCTCGGCTCGGAGCAGCTCGAAGATGCGGTCCGACACCCGTTTCGCGTCCAGCAGACCGTCCTTCACGTAGGTCGACAGTCCGTAGTGGACGCTCGGCCGCGGGTTGCCCAGCGCGTCGCGGCCTGGTCCGAGCGTGACCCTGTTCGTGGGATCGGCCTCCTGCTCGATCTCGAACTGCAGGGTGAACTGCCGTCCGACCCGGTTCGCGACGGCCTGCCTCAAGGCGTTGCCGCGCAGGCCCGCCGCGACGAACTCGGCCGTGTCGGAGCCGGGACTGCCTGCCGACCAGCCCCAGCCCCAGTTGCCGATCTCGATCCGGAACGGCGCCCGCGTGCAGCGTTGCGGACCCGAGCGGAACGCGTCGATGGCCGTGGTCGAGCCGGGTCCGCGGAACGGCCCGATCGGCTCCGGCATCAGCGCCCACGTCAGCAGTGCCGGGTGGTCCATCAGGTTGCGGCCGACCTGGTCGCTGCTGTTCGCGAGCCCGGACATGAGCAGCAGTTTGGCGTTCTCGATGGCGTGCGCGGCGAGGACGACCACGTCGGCTTCTTCCTCGTGCCGCGTGTGCGTTCCGGTCGTGTCGTCCTCGTAGCGCTGATAGCTGACCTTGGTGACCCGCCCGAACTCGTCGGCGTGCACCCGGTTCACCACGCACCTGGTGCGCAGCTCGACGTTGTGAGACCAGCGTTTCTGCGTGCGGTGGGGCGTGTACTTGGCCTGCTCCGGACAGATCGGCACACAGCTGGCGTACCCGGCGCACAGCTGCCCGTCCGGCCGGTAACCCCGCACGGGTATGCCGTTGCGGGCCTGCGGTGTGCCGGTGATCAGCAGCTCTTGCCCGTCGATGGTCGCACCGTCCACAACGGACGCGATCACGTGGTCGAGGTACGTGCGGGGCAGGGCGTGCATCGGATAGCTGTAGCCGTCGGCGACGGGAAGGTGCTGCCGTTGCTCGTCGGCGTCGGCCGCGACCCCGATCTCCCACTCCGCCGCACGGTAGAAGGGTTCCAACTCGTCGTAGGAGATGGGCCAGTTGCGGCCGTGCCCGAGATCGGCGGTCCGGAAGTCCTCTGGATGCATCCGCGGCGTGATCCCGGTCCAGGCGGTGCCGGTGCCGCCGTTGATCCGCAGGTACGGGCTGGCGTAGTCGAACGGCCCGGTGTTGATCAGGTAGTCGCTCGACGGCGCGGCCGTGGTCGTGCGATACGGCGCGAGCGGCGTCTTGACGAGCGCGGTCTGAAACCTCAGCAGGGCCTCGTCGTGGTCGGGCTGCGCACCCGCCTCCAGCACGAGCACGCGAAACCCGTTGTCCCCCAGAACCTTCGCGATCAGCGAGCCGGCGAACCCTGCGCCGACGACCACGGCCTTCACAGGGCGCTTCTTCTGGGTCTGCGCTCCCAGCTGCCGAAGCCCGGCGCACCTGTGCCCGGCGCGGCGACCCCCACCGCCTTCCACGCCAGTCCCTCGGCGTAGGCGCGCGGACTCGGGATCACCCCGCGCCAGACGCCGGTGTACCAGAGTTCGATGATCTCGGCGTGCGAGGCGTTTCCCGCCAGCCCGCGGTACTGCTCGACCAGTCCGGTCGACCTCAGCTCCTCCGCCGAGAACCCGGTCAGCTCGGCGGACAACTCCACGAAGGCGTCCATGGCGACATCCTGGACGGAGGAGCGGCCCTACGCCCGGTGCCTCACCCGCGTGGCGCAACCTCCATCTCGCCCAGCAGCGACCAGTCGTCCTGTTCCAGCACCGCGTTCACGATCTTCGGCGTCTCCTGCAGGTACGGCGGCAGCTCTGCCTGCGCGACCTTGAAGTGCGCGGACTGCACGTGCGCCGCACCCGCGTCACCGTCGCGGAACGCCTCGACGAGCACGTACTCGGTCTCGTCGTCGATGCTGCGCGACCAGGCGAACCACAGGCAGCCCGGCTCGGCGCGGGTGGCTTCGGTGAAGGCGCGGGAGAGCTCCGGCCAGGTGTCCGCGTACTCGGGCAGGACGCGGAACCTGGCGGTGATGAAGATCATGACTACCTCCGTCGCGTGATCGCCTCCGAGCCTATGGGCTCACACGCGAGTGGTCACTCCCCCGCCGCCCGGCCTGCGAGGTCGCGGAACCTGCGCGATCATCGCCACCGTGCCCGACATGATCGACACCCGCAGGCGGAACCTGGTCGTCGCGGCCGTCCTGCTCGCGATGCTGCTGGCGGCGCTCGACCAGACCATCGTGTCCACCGCGCTGCCCACGATGGTGGCCGAACTGGGTGGCGGCGCGCACCTGTCGTGGGTCGTGACGTCGTACCTGCTCGCCGAGACGATCATGACGGTGCTGATCGGCAAGTTCGGCGACCTCTACGGGCGCAAGAAGACGTTCGTGGTCAGCGTCGCGCTGTTCCTGGTCGGGTCGTTCTTCGCGGGCTGGTCGGAGTCGATGGGCATGCTCATCGCGTTCCGCGCGGTCCAGGGCCTGGGCGCCGGCGGGCTCATGGTCACCTCGACGGCGATCATCGCGGACGTCGTGCCGCTCAAGGAACGCGGCAAGTTCCAGGGGTTCGCGGGCGCGGTGTTCGGCATCGCGACGGTGGCGGGGCCGTTGCTCGGCGGCCTGTTCGTGGACCACCTGAGCTGGCGGTGGGCGTTCTACGTCAACATCCCGCTCGGCATCGCCGTCGTCCTCGTGGCGGTCGCCGCGCTGCCCACGATCAAGGCCGAGGGGCACCCGAAGATCGACTACGCGGGCATCGCGCTCATCGCGCTCGCGGCCACCGGGTTGACGCTGGTCACGAGCTGGGGCGGCACCGAGTACCCGTGGACGTCGCCGACGATCCTGTGGATGGCCGCGACATCCGTGGCCCTGCTCATCGCGTTCGTGTTCGTCGAGCAACGCGCGGCCGAGCCGATGCTGCCGATGAGGTTGTTCCGCAGCCGGGTGTTCACGGTCTCGGGCATCCTGAGCTTCGTCGTCGGGTTCGCGATGCTCGGCGGCATCACCTACCTGCCGATCTACCTGCAGTACGCGTGCGCGGCGAGTCGGCCACCTCGTCCGGCCTCTGGATGCTGCCGCTGATCGCCGGTCTGATGGCCACCGCGCTGCTCACCCGCAACGTGATCAGCCGCACCGGCAGGTACCGGATCTTCCCGCTGGCCGGGTCCGCCGGGCTCGCCGTAGGCCTGTTGTTGCTGTCCTATTTGGACGCCGGCACGAGCTACTGGGTCATGGGCGCGTTCATGATGGTGCTGGGCGCCGGCATCGGCCTGGTGATGCAGGTACCGGTGATCGTCGTGCAGAGCACCACGAACTACACCGACCTCGGCGTCGCCACGTCCGGCATCAGCTTCCTGCGTACGATGGGCAGCTCGTTCGGCGTCGCGCTCTTCGGCACGATCTACGCGAACCAGCTGCCGAAACACCTGCGGGTACCCGAGGGCGTAGACCCGCGCGCCATCGCGAGCCCTGGTAGCGCTGCTGGTCGCGTTCTTCCTGCCGCAGGTGCAGCTGCGTGACACGTCCCGTGCCGCCGCGACGGCAACAGCGGTGTGGGCGAGAGCTTCGCCGCGCCGCCGTCGAACTCCTACGACGAGCTGCGCAAACTCGTCTCCACGGTGATGGCGAAGTCGAAGGAAGACCCCGGTATCGCCGTGCTCCGACGCTCCGGCGTCGACCTGCCGCTGGAACAGGCGTGGCTGCTCGGGCGGGTGTACCGGGCGTCGACGGACGACGGCGTCGCCGAGATCGCCGAGATGACCAAGGTGCCTGCGGGCATCTTCGAGGCGACCGCGCAAAGCCTGGTCCGGTCAGGGCACCTCGCGTTCAGCGACGACGGCTACCGGTTCACCAACCAGGGCGCGGACGTGTTCGCGCAGCTCGTCCAGGCGTGGCGGCGCTGGCTGCTCGAGCAGCTGGAGGACTGGCACGAGCCGGACCAGTGCGACTTCGCCCACGCGCTCGACTCGTTCACCGGCGAGCTGATCGAGAGCGGCCGTCAGATGAGCAGGGTCTAGATCCGGGAGGCCAGGGCCGTCGCCTCCGCGGTGCGGCCCTGCTCCCGGTACAGCTCCAAGGCCCGATCCCATTGCTCGCGCGCCGAAGCGTCCTCACCGGCGGCCGAGTGCACGTCACCGAGGTGCTCCAGTACGGTGGCCTCCTCCGCGGAGTTGTCCAGCTCCCGGTACAGCGCCAGCGCCTCGCGGTAGTGCGCGACGGCGTCGGCGTGCCGGCCGTCGTGGTGGGCGATGTGCGCGAGGCTGTCCAGTGTGGCCGCGGCACCCTCGGAGTGACCGAGCTTGTTGTTGAGCAACATGGCTTCCTCGCAGAAGGTGCGTGCTTCGGCGTACCGGCCCAGGCACGCGTAGCGCCAGCCGACCTCGTTCAACGACTCGGCCTCGCGGATCTCCGAACCCGCCGCGCGGAACTTCTCGAGGCCCCGCAGCGAATGTTCCAGCGCCTTCTCCAGGTCGCCCTCGAACTCGGCCGCCCACGCCATCGCCCGGTGCGCGCCGCCGTGCGCCTCAGGATCGTCGATGTGCGTGAACAACTCCAGGCTGCGCTCGAAATGCTTGTGCCCCAACGCCGACTGGCCCTGTTCGACGTAGTCCGCACCCAGACACATGTTCGCGGTCACTTGCTTCAGCGGGTCCCCCAACGCTTCCGCGGCGCGCAACGCCATCAGCCAGGCGTCCACGTCATCGTGGGTACGTCCGCGGCGGAGGTGGTAGTTGTTCAGCGCGCGGCCGATCATCCATGCCACGTCGAAAGCGTTGCGCTCCAACGCCTGCCGTTGCTCGGTCATCAGACAGGCGTGTTCCGCGTCAAACCAGGCCATGGCGGCGGCGCTCCCGGCAAACGTCAGAACGTGGCCGCTTTCGTGCTCCGGCAACACTTTGTGCGGCTCCAGGGCGTCCGTTCGCCCTCCAGGTACGGCACCATCACCACACCCTCCGCACCGGGCTTCGCGGACAGCGCGAGGTCGCTCAGCTTCGCGAGATCGACACCC
>NZ_VSRL01000157.1 GCF_012184385.1 Lentzea indica | reverse complement strand
CCCGCGAGCAGCGTGACGGCCACGACGCCGATGGTCCGGCCGGCCGCGATGTTCACGCCGAGGCCGCGCGCCACGTCGTCGCCGAGGTTGAGCAGGTTGATCGTGGGCAGGTTCAGCAGTGAGAGGACGAGCCCGACGGCCACGAAGATCGCCGCGACCCCGATCACGTCCCACCCGACACCTTGCACGGAACCCGCGTTCCAGAACCGCAGCACGTCCAGCGACTGCTTGTCGGACAACGCCACCGCGGTGGTCATCGCGGCGAGGAACACCGTGACGCCCTGGCCCGCCAGTGCGAGGGTGAGCGGGTTGCCGGAGCCGCGGCCGAGACTGGACAGCCCGAACACGAGCACCCCTGCCGCCGCCGCGCCCAGGAACGCGAACCACATGTACTGGATCGGGTTCTGCAGCCCAAAGAGGTACACCGCGAGCACCACGGCGAACGACGCCCCGGAGTTGACGCCGAGCAGACCGGTGTCCGCGATGGGGTTGCGAGTGTGGCCCTGGATCAACGCACCCGCGACGCCGAGCGCGATGCCCGCCACGATCGCGAGCACCGTCCGCGGCACACGCAGCGTCTGCACGATGAGCGTGATCTCGGTGAGCCGCTGGTCGGAGCCGGGATCGCCGAACAGTCCCTGCCACACCTCGGCCGGGGTGAGCGACCGGGCGCCGATGACCAGCGACAGCACCGCCGACACGGCGAGCAACACCACCAGACCCGCCAGCCCGAGGCGCCGCCGCCGATGCGGACTCGCCTGGGCTGGTGCGGACTCCAGCCCGCGTTGCTCCACCACGATGCTCACGACGGGCTACGTTAGCTTCCTCCGGTCGGGCTGACCCAGGGCACCCTTACCTAACCCGCGCCTCGACGGCCTTCACCGTCTTGGCGAGCGCTCCGCCCAGGACCTTCTGGCCGAGCAGGCCCAGTGAGAGGCCGAGCAGGCGTCCCTTGAAGTTCTTGCCTTCGCGCACCACCTCGGCGCGCACGATCGTCGTCCCGTCGGCCTGCTTCGAGAACGTGTAGGTGTGGCCGGAACGTCCGCCCCACACGTTGGAGTCGACGGTCCTGAGGACGACGTGGCTGAGATCGGACCAGTCGTAGTGCAGGCGTTCCCAGATGCCGCCGGAGCCCTCGGTGACGTCGGCGAACGTGTCGCCCTGGTCGTGGACCTGAAGGAAGTCGTCGGCGCTGTTGGGGAAGAGCTCCGCGCGGCCGGGGCCGAAGTCGGTGAGGCCGGCGACGAACTGCTCGGGAGTCGCGGTGGTCTGCTGGGTCAGCGTGATGGTGGGCATTTCGTGGCTCCTTGAGATCTCGTTTGCAGGAACCACACTTCCCGGGCCAGGGGCTCGTTCGCGCCAGTGAACAACCCTGGTCGATCAGTCCCCGGCCACGGCCGCGAGCTGCTTGCGCAGGCGGTCGGCCTCGTCGTCACGCCCCTGCCGCTCGAACATCTCCAGTGCCCGTTGCCAGACCTGCACGGCCTGGTCGCGTTGCTCGAGCGCGAGGTGCGGGTGGCCGAGGTTGATGAGCACGCCTGCGGTGCTGTAGTCGTCGTTCTCGGCCTGGTACAGCTCGATGGCGTGCTCGTAGAGGGCGATCGCCTCGGCGTGGTTGCCGACCTGGTGCTCGATGCGCCCGAGCGTGTCGACGGCGGTCGCCTCGCCTTGCCGGTCGCCGAGTTCGTGCAGCAGGGTGAGTGCGTTCGTGGCGTGTTCGCGGCCCTGCTCGGTGTCGCCGACTTCTGCGGCGCAGTAACCGATGTTGTTGTGCGCCAAGGCGATCAGCATCTCGTTGCGGGTCTTCCGGTAGTGCGGCAGTGAGGCCTGGGCGTGTTCGAGGGCCCGGTGGTGTTCCGACCGGCTGGCCCACAGCCAGGCCAGCGTGCCGTGCGCGTCGGCCAGCGGGAGCGCCTCGCCGACCTGCTCCGCCAGCGCCAGCGAGGAGTTGAGGTGGTGCAGGGCCTCGGTCGTAGCGCTGGACCTGGCCGAGGCTGCTGCCCATGATCCGGTGTGCCACCACCCGTTCCGCGAGATCGTCGGCGGCGTCGATGGCGGTCCGCCACATGGCCAGCTCGTCGTCGAGGTGACCTCGCAGCTGGTGGTACGCGTGCGACACCCTGGCCAGCAGGACGACCCGGTCGTTCCAGCCACGTCCGGCGGCTGCCCGCTGGACGGCTCGGCGCGTCCCGCGTTCGGCGTCGAACCAGGCCAGCGCGCCCGCCTTGTCGTCGGCCGGTGTGCTGACGGTGCCCGCACTCGCCTGGTCGAGAATGATCAACGGACGGTGCGGGTCGATCAACCGGTCGTTGGCGTGCGCGGTGTGCACGTGGTGGTCGACGAGCCGGCGCAGGGCATCGTCGGTGTCGACGTGCCGGGCCCTTTCCGCCGCGTACGCCCGGACCAGGTCGTGCATCCGCGCCCGGAACCCGCTGCCGATCGAGATCAGCGACGCCTGCTCGAGTGATCGAAGGACGACCTGGGCGTCCTCTGTGGACACTCCGGCGAGACTGGCAGCGCCGCCGAGATCGATGTCCTCGCCGGGTGCGATGCCGAGCAGGGCGAACATTTCCTTCTGCTTGCCGGTCAACGCTCGGTACGACCACGAGAGCACGACCGGCACGCTGACGCTCGGATCGGCGTCGAGCGCGCCGAGCCCGAGTTCCTCGAGCTGCCGGGCGATGGCGGCCAGCGACAGCTCGGGTTCGGTGAGGATCCGCGCGCCGACGATGCTCAACGCCAGCGGCAGCCCGCCGCACAGGTCGATCAGCCGTGCCACGGCGAGAGGTTCGGCGCTCAGCCTGGTCTCACCGATCCGGCCGGCCAGCAACGTGCTCGCGTCGCGGTCGGCGAGGACCTCCAGGCCTACCGCTTTGGCGCCGTGAGCGGTGACGAGGCCCAGCAGCCGGGTGCGGCTGGTCACCAGCACCCGGCAGGTGTCGCCGCCGGGCAGGACCGGCACGACCTGGGCGGCGTCGACAGCGTTGTCGATGACCACGAGCATCCGTCTCCTGGCCGTCAGGCCGCGGAACAACGTGGCCCTGGCGTGCGGGTCGGGCGGGATCCGGTTGGCGTCGAGGCCGAGCGCGTGCAGGAAACCGCGGACGGCGACGTCCGGTTCCATCGGCGTCTCGTCCGTGCTGAACCCGCGCAGGTCCACGAACAGCTGGCCGTCCGGGAAGCGATGCAGGTTGCGATGTGCCCAGTGCAGCGCGAGCCACGTCTTGCCCATCCCGCCCGCGCCCGCGATGCTCGCCACCCCGACCGTGCGCATCGCGTTGTCCAGCTCGGTGAGATCCTCCTGGCGGCCGACGAACTGCGCGGGTGCGGACGGCAGCTGCCTCGGCACCGTTGGTTCGGCGGGTTCTTGGTCGCTGAGCAGTAGTTTCTCGTGCAGTGTGCGCAGTTCCGCGCCCGGCTCGGCGCCGAGTTCCCCGATGAGCCTGGCGCGGACGGCACGGAACCGTTCGAGCGCTTCGGAGATCCGGCCGGCCTGCGCGAGCGCCTGCATGTGCTGTGCCGCCACGCGTTCGTCGAACGGCAAGGCCGTCGCCCTGGCGGCGATCGTCGCGAGCAGCTCGGGGCCATGGCCGAGCCGCAGCCGTGCGTCGACGAGATCGAGCTCGGCGGCGTCGCGCTCCTGGGTGAGCCGGTCGCGGGTGAGGTCGGCCCACTCGCCGCCGATGCCCGTCAGCGGCTCGCCCCGCCACAGTTCGGTGGCTTCGGTGAGAATGCGGGCGATGGCCTCGTCGCTCGTCTGCCGGCGCGCTTCGTCGCGGAGCTTCCGGAACCGCGTGAGGTCCACAGTGGACTCTTCGGTGGCGAGCACGTACCCGTTCGACCGGCTGGCCAGCGTGATGCCGGTGTCCGCGAACGCCTGCCGCAACCGGGAGAGATAGCTGTGCAGCGTCGCCCGTGATCGCGGCGGTGGGTCGGCGCCCCAGACCCGTTCGGTCAGCTGGGTCACCGACACGGCCTTGTTGACGTCGACTGCCAGCGCCGCGAGCACGCACCGCTGCCGCGCAGGCCCCAGTTCGACGGGCCGGCCGCCGACCTGCGCGCTCACCTCTCCGAGCAGGGCGATCTCGACCGCCGATCCCACCGAACCCCCATCCGCGCTGACGACCAGCTTAGTTCAGGACGCCGCGCGGAGACGGCCGGCGAGCCAGCACTCGATGTCGTGCCGCGCCGCCTTGGCCATGCCGGTGTCACTGGACGTGAAGCCGTGCCGTGCTTCCGGGTAGACGCGGAGGTCGACCTCGCCGCCGGACGCGCAGACTCGGGCCGCCATGGCCAGGTTGTCCTCCAGCAGGACGTCGAGGCCGCCGACGACCAGCAGCACCGGAGGCAGGCCGCGCAGGTCGCCGTAGATCGGGGAGATGTCGGGGACGGTGCGGTCGGCCACGTGCCCGGCGTAGGCCTGGATGAAGTACTCGTCCGCGATCAGCCGGCCCGCCGGGGTAAGCCCACTGAGGTCGTACGTGCCGAACTGGAGCGCGGCGCCGGTGAACGCGTCCTGCGTGCCGCGGTCACGCAGGCGCAGCAACGTTGTCATGGCCAGCGTGGCTCCCGCGGAGAACCCGCCGATGGCCAGCCGCGCCGTGCCGAAGCGGGCCTCGGCGTGGTCGAGGAGCCACAGTGCCGCTGTTTCGCAGTCGTCGGGCGCGGCCGGCCAGGGATCTTCCGGGGCCAGCCGGTAGTCCACGCTCACCACGACGACTCCGAGCGCGTCCGCGAGCTGCTGGTTGCGCGCGTCGTCGTGCGCTGCCGACCCCATGTAGAAGCCGCCACCGTGCAGGTCCAGGTAGACGCCGCTTGGCGTGCCGCTGGGGGAGAGGACTCTGATGGGCACTTGGCGACCATCGGCTTCGGCCACGTGCTCGACGGCTGCCGAGTCGGCGGGTGCCGGCCGCTTGGCTCGTACCTCCCGCAGCTCGTCCAGGTCGCTCGGGCCCTTCCCCGTCGGCGACGCGGCATTGGCGGCCCGGCACTCCTCGACGTGCACCAGGAGTTCTTGGTCGATGAGGTTCTTCAACCCCAGCTGCATGAACGGTCCTCTCAGATCGCTGTGAGAAAGCGATCATCCTCCGGCACGAACCGCCGGGCACGTGCCCGGCGGTTCGGTCGACGGGATCAGCCGCCGGAGTGCGATCCGCTCAACACGGGCTCCTTCGCCTCCGGCTTCGGCGTCTTCGCCCGCCGCCGCTCCTTCGATCCCTCGACCATGGTGTACAGGGTCGGCACGAGGACGAGGGTCAGCAGCGTCGAACTGATGAGCCCGCCGATGACCACGATCGCCAGCGGCCGCGAGATGAACTCGCCGCTTTGGGTGATGCCCAGGGCCATCGGGCTCAGGGCGCAGATCGTGGCCACGGCGGTCATGAGGATCGGGCGAAGCCGTCGCCGCCCTCCCTCGACCACCGCCTCGTGGATGCCCATGCCCTGTGCCCGATATTGGTTGATCAGGTCCATGAGCACGATCGCGTTGGTCACGACGATGCCGATCAGCATCAGCAGCCCGATCAGGCCCGGCAGGCCGAGCGCGGTCCCGGTGAGCAGCATCAGGACCACCGCACCGGTCGCCGCGAACGGAATCGACACCAGCAGGACGAGCGGCTGGACGATGCTGCGGAACGTGGCCGCCATGATCAGGAACACGAGGATGACCGCGGCGCCCAGTGCCAGGCCCAGGTCGGTGAACGCGAGCGCCTGGTCGGCGCTGACCCCGCCGATGGTGTAGGTGGCACCGGCAGGGAGCTTCAACGCCGCCAGCCTGGTTTCCAGGTCGGAGGTGACCGCGCCGGTGTCGGACGTGTCGGCGGTGCCGGTGATCGAGGCGAAGCGCGTCCCGTCGACGTGGGTGATCTGCACCGGTCCCGCGACCCGCTGCACGCCGGCGAGCGCGTCGAGGCGGACCGGGCCGGAGGACGTCGGTACCTGCATGGCGCGCAGGGCGTCCAGGTCGGCCGGTGCGGTGCCGCTGCGCAGCACGATGTCGCGTTGCCTGCCGTCGACCGTGGCCGAGGTGAGGGTCACCCCTCGGTACACGGTCGAGACGTGTTCCGCGATCGCGGTGTCGCTGAGGCCGTGGCGGGCGGCGGCCTCCCGGTTGACGGTGATGTCGACCCGTGGAGCGCTGGCCGCGAGGTTGCTGGCCACGTTGATGACGTTCGGCGTGGCAGCCACGGCCGCGCGGACCTGTTCGGCAGCTTCGGCGAGCGTCGCCGGGTCGCTGGAACGGACGACGACCTCCAGCCCGTTGGAGCTGCCGCCCATGTCGTCGCCGGCCCCGACCGTGGTCGTGCCGATGTCGGTCACCGTCGTGAGCCGGTCCCGCACCTTCTTCATGAACGCCGTGAGCTCCGTGCCTTCCTTCACGTTGATCGTGAAGGTGGCCTCGCCGCCGTTGCTCTCTCCGCCGAAGGTGCCGGACGTACCGGAGGCGCCGATCGTCACCTGGGAGATCGCGACCTCCGGGTACTCGGTGAGGATCTTCTCGACCTTGGTCGCCGCGGCGTCGGTGGCCGCGAGGCTCGTGCCGACAGGCATCTTCTGCGTCACGGTGACCGCGGTCGTGTCGCTCTGGTCGAGGTAGTTCGTCTGCAGCTGGGTGGCGAGGCCCGCCGTGCCGAGGAACACCAGGGCGCCGATCAGCAGTGTCGTCAACCGTCGCCGGGTGGCGAACTCGATCACCGGCACGTAGATCCGCTGCAACAGGCCGCGCCGTTCCTTTTCGGAGGCCTCCTGGTGGATCCGTTCGCGCTCCTCCGGCGAGTCGGCGCCTGCCGGCTGGCGGAGGAACCAGTACGCGAACGCGGGCACGATGGTGAGCGAGACGAGCAGCGATGCCAGCAGTGCCACGGTGATGGTGATCGCGAACGGCCCGAAGACCTGCCCGATGAAGCCACCGATGAACGCGATCGGCAGGAACACCGCGACCGTGGTGAGCGTCGAGGAGACGACCGCGCCGGTGACCTCCCGCACGCCGGTCAGCACCGCCTGACGTTTTGGCTCGCCATAGCTGAGGTGACGTTTGATGTTCTCCAGCACCACGATCGAGTCGTCGACGACCCGTCCGACGGCGATGGTCAGCGCCCCCAGCGTGAGCAGGTTGAGCGTGTAGCCCCGCGCCCAGAGCGCGAGCAGGGCGATCACCAGCGACACCGGAATGGACAGCGCGGTCACCAGCGTCGAGCGCAGCGACATCAGGAAGATCAGGATCACGATGATGGCGAACCCGAGGCCGAGCATGCCTTCGGTGGTCAGCCCTTCGACGGCTTTCTCGATGGACGGCGCGCTGTCGGAGGTGATGGTCAGCTTCGCGTCGCCGCCGAGCTCGCGCTGGAGATCGGGCAGCAGGGCACGGATGTCGTGCGAGATCGACACCGCGTTCCCGTCAGGGCGCATCGTCACGGACAGGCCGATGCTCGGCTTGCCGTCGACTCGGGTGAGCGAGGTGACCTCGTCGGGCACCAGGTCGACCGTCGCGACGGAGCTGAGCCGCACCGGGGCGCGTGCGGGTGCGTCGGACTGCCCCTGCTCCTGCGCCTGCGGGGCCACGAACAGGTTGCGGACGTCGTCCACGGAGCGCAGGGCGGCTCCGACCTGGATCGAGAGCGACTCCTTCTGCTGCGTCAGCGTGCCGGCCGGTGCCGCCGAGCCGTTGGCGCGCAGCACTTCGGAGATGGCCGCGGTGGTGACTCCCGCGGCCGCGGCCTTAGCGGGGTCGAGGGTGATCCTGATGTGGTCGCTGGTGCCGCCGAGGAGCTCCACCCCGCGCACACCCTTGACGCCCTGGAGCTTCGGCACGACCGCTCGCCGCAGCCGTTCGGTGAACGCCCGCGGGTCGGCGGTGCCGCTCGCCGACACCTGCATGATCGGGACGTTCTCGAACGACCCCGCGCTCACCTGCGGGTCGCTGCCCTCCGGCAGCTGTCCCGAGATGCGGCCGACGGCGGACTGCAGCCGGCTGACCATGTCGTCGGACGGTGTGCTGTAGTCGAACGAGACCTCGACCGTCGCGTATCCCTCACGGGAGACCGAGGTGACGGAGGTGGCACCGCTGACCGACTTCACCGCGGTCTCGATCGGTGTCGTGAGCTGCTGCGCGACGATCTCCGGCGGCGCGCTGGGGAGCTGCGCCGTGACCACCGCCACCGGGAGCGACAGGGGTGGCAGGAGCTGCTGCTTGAGCTGCGGGACGGCGTAAGCGCCGAAGCCGAGCACGATCAGCGTGATGAGCGCGACCAGCCCCCGGTTGGCGAGGCTCAACCGAGCCAATGCAGACATGATGGCGATTCCCTCGAGTCGGTCGGATCTTGGGCGTTCACCATCGCCGGAGCGGCCGTCCGGCCGCGTCGTCCCGCCGCGGTCAGCTCACCGCCGCGGACGCAGCGCCCCGGACGTCGCTGTACCGCATCCGGAGCGTTTCGCGTACTGCGCGAGGATGACGCACGGGTCAGCCGCGCTCCCTACGATGAAAACCATGGAACTTGCCGGTTTGCGGCGGGCAGCCGGGCTTCATCCACAGTGGACCGACGCCGCGGTGGGACTCTGCCTGGCCGCGCTGTCGATCGCCACGTCGCACTTCACCCCGCTCGGAGAGCCCCAGCAGGAGGCCACCGGACACCACGTCGCCGCCGCGATGCTGGTGTTCGTCACCGTCGCGTGCCGTCGCCTGGCACCGTGGCCGGTGCTGGCCGGTACGACCGTTGCCGCGGTCCCGCTCACCGTCGTTCTCGGCAGCCAGCCGCTGGCGGTGACCGTCGCGCTCATGGCCGCCATCTACACCGTCGCACTGGCGACCGACCGCCGCACCGTCTGGCTGACCACGCTCGGCGTGTTCGCGGTTGGATGGCTCGCCCACCTCGCCGGCGGCCCGGAACCCTGGTGGGATCCGGGAAACAGCGTGGATCTCGCGTTCCTCGGGATGGCAGCCGCCTACGGCGACGCGACCCGCAGCAGGCGGGCCTACATCGCGGCCGTCGAAGACCGCGCGACGCGTGCGGAGCAGACCCGCGAGGAGGAGGCCCGCCGCCGGGTCGTCGAGGAGCGGCTCCGGATCGCCAGGGAGCTCCACGACGTGGTCGCCCACCACATCGCCGTCGTCAAGGTGCAGGCCACCGGCGCCCGGCACATCGGCCAGAGCCGTCCGGAACAGGTCGCGGCGGCGCTGGACGCGATCAGCCGTTCCGCGGACGCCGCCCTGAAGGAGACGGCCTACGTCGTCGGCCTCCTGCGCGACTCCCGCGATCCGGCGGCACCCACCCGGCCGCCGCGGGGGCTCGCGCAGCTGACGAACCTGCTCGATGACATCGCCGACCACCTCACCGTCGACCACCACCGGTCCGGAGAGGCGAGACAACTGCCCGCCGCCGTCGACGTCGCGGCCTACCGGATCGCACTGGAAGCGCTCACCAACGCCAGGAAGTACGGCGACGGGACCGCCGATCTGACCGTCGCCTACACCCCTCAGGCCGTCACGCTCGACATCACCAACCCCGTCGGCCGCGCCCGGCCGGGCCAGGGATCCGGCTACGGCATCCTCGGCATGTGTGAACGCGCCGCGGCCATCGGCGGCAGGGTCACCGCCGGGGTGGACGGATCCGGCCGGTTCGCGGTGCACGCGTCACTGCCCACGGACGTGCACGCGGTGACCGCATGATCATCCGGGTGCTGCTCGTCGACGACCAGCCGCTGATCCGCGCCGGGTTCCGGATGTTCCTCGCCTCCGAGCCCGACATCGAGATCGTGGGGGAGGCAGGCAACGGGCGTGAGGCCGTGCGGCTGGCCAGGACGTGCCGTGCCGACGTCGTTCTCATGGACATCCGGATGCCGGAGTGCGACGGCATCGAGGCGACCCGCGAGATCGCCGCCGCCGAAGACCTCGCAGGCGTCCGGATCCTGGTGCTCACCACCTTCGAGAACGACGAGAACGTCGTCCGCGCGCTCCGCGCCGGTGCCAGCGGCTTTCTGGGCAAGAACGTCGAGCCCGCCGAGTTGCTGCGCGCCATCCGGGTGGTCGCCGCGGGCGAGGCGCTGCTGTCCCCGGCCGCCACCCGCGGCCTGGTCACTCAGTTCCTGAGCCAGGCCCAGCCGGAACCGCTTCCGCCGCCGGAGGGGCTGGACCGGCTGACCGAACGCGAACGCGAGGTTCTGGTGCTCGTCGCCCACGGCCTGACCAACGACGAGATCGGCGAGCGGGTCTTCCTGTCCCCGTTGACCGTCAAGACCCATGCGAACCGGGCCATGGCCAAGCTCGGCGCCCGCGATCGGGCGCAACTCGTCGTCATCGCCTACCAGAGCGGCCTGGTCCGGGCCGGCGACTCCGTGCCGTGACGGTGCGGGCAGGCCCTCACTGAATGTTTCCTTGAAGTTTCGCAGAGTGACCTGTAGGCTAAATGTTCTGGGAGCGCTCCCATTCCGCCGCTGCTGCTCGATCATCGGAGAATGGAGGCTCATTCATGCGTATGCGCAGCTCCTCCGGGTCCGTCACCAGACGACGGGGCGTCATCGCACTGATCATCAGCATGCTGGTCTGCACGTTCGTCTGGACTCCGACGGCCTCGGCGCACGGCACGATCATCAGCCCTGCCACCCGTGCCTACCAGTGCTGGAAGACCTGGGGCAGTCAGCACACCAATCCCGCCATGCGGGAGCAGGACCCCATGTGCTACCAGGCTTTCCAGGCCAACGCCGACACCATGTGGAACTGGATGAGCGCGCTGCGGGACGGACTTCGCGGAAACTTCCAGGGGTCCACCCCCGACGGGCAGCTCTGCAGCAACGCCCTGTCACGCAACAACTCCCTGAACACTCCCGGCCAGTGGAAGACCACGAACGTCGGCAGCAACTTCACGATGCACCTGTACGACCAGGCCAGCCACGGTGCCGACTACTTCCGGGTCTACGTCAGCAAGAACGGGTTCGACCCCACCACCCAGCGCCTCGGCTGGGGCAACCTGGACTTCATCACGCAGACCGGCAGGTTCGCACCGGCCAAGGACATCACGTTCAACGTCCAGACCTCCGGTGGCTACCGGGGACACCACATCGTGTTCACGATCTGGCAGGCCTCGCACCTGGACCAGGCCTACATGTGGTGCAGCGACGTGAACTTCGGTTAGAGAACCGGCTCACCACAGCGAAATGCCCGGCGCCGGGAAGTACTGGCGCCGGGCATTTCACGTTCAGCTGGGCCGTTGTCGCACCAGCGTCCGCTGGACCGCGATGAACACCAGCAGCAGCGCGCCGATCACGATCTTCGTCCACCACGAGCTGAGCGTGCCCTGGAACGAGATCAGCGTCTGGATCGTGCCGAGGACCAGCACTCCGGCCAGCGAGCCGAGCACGTACCCGACCCCGCCCGCGAGCAGGGTGCCGCCGATGACGACGGCCGCGATCGCGTCCAGTTCCATGCCGACGGCGTGCAGGCCGTAGCCGGACAGCATGTAGAGGCTGAACAGCAGCCCTGCCAGCGCCGAGCAGAAGCCGCTGATCACGTAGACGCCGACTTTGACCCGCGCGGTCGGCAGGCCCATCAGCAGCGCGGACGACTCGTTGCCGCCCACCGCGTAGACCGATCGGCCGAACCGCGTCCTGTGCAGGACGTAGAGGGCGGCGAGAACGACCAGCAGCGCGATCACCACGTTGTAGGTGATGGTCACGCCGCCGGGCAGCTCGATGACGGCGGTGGCGATGGACCGGACCGTGCTGTCCTTGATGGACACCGACTCCACGCTGATCAGGAAGCACAGGCCGCGCGCCAGGAACATGCCGGCGAGCGTGACGATGAACGGCTGGATGTCGAACTTGTGGATCACCAGCCCCATCAGCAGGCCGAGCGTCGAGCCGATGAGCAGCACGGCGACGACCACCAGCGGGAGCGACCAGCCCGCCTTGAGACCTTCCGCGGTGACCATGGTGGACAGCGCGACGACCGAGCCGACGGACAGGTCGATGCCGCCGCTGAGGATCACGAACGTCATGCCGGCCGCGAGCACGATGAGGAACGCGTTGTCGATGAACAGGTTCGCGATCACCTGTCCGGAGGCGAAACCGTCGTAGCGAACCGAGCCGACGCCGAACGTCAAAGCGAACAACACCACGGTCGCGAGGACCGGCAGGAACCGCGACGGCAGCCGGGTAGCGAGAGCGGTCATGAGACTGCAACCTTCCGGAAGCTGAGCACCGCGCGGGCCTTCGGCGCCTGGACCAGGCACACGGCGATGACGACGACCGCCTTGAACACCAGCGTGACCTCGGGCGCCACGCCGATCGTGTAGACGGTGGTGGTGAGGGTCTGGATGATCAACGCGCCGAGCAGCGTGCCGGTGAGCGAGTAACGGCCGCCCGCGAGCGACGTGCCGCCGATGACCACGGCCAGGATCGCGTCCATCTCGATCCACAGGCCGGCGTTGTTGGCGTCGGCCGCGCTGACGTTCGAGCTGATCATCAGGCCCGCGATGCCCGCGCACACCGCCGCGAACACGTACACGGTCCAGATGATGGTTCGCGAGCGAACACCCGCGAGCCTGGATGCCTCCGGGTTCACCCCGACCGCCTCGATCAGCATGCCCAGTGCGGTCTTGCGGGTGGTGAACGCCACCAGTCCCAGCACGGCCAGGCTGATCAGGATGGAGATCGGCAGTACCACGAACCCGGCGCCCACCTGCCGGTACGCGTTGTTGTTGACGGTGATGATCTGGCCCTCGGTGACCAGCATGGCGATACCGCGGCCCGCGGTCATCAGGACCAGCGTGGCGATGATGGGCTGAATACCCAGTCCTGCCACCAGGAACCCGTTCCACAGACCGAGCAGTGCGCACAGGACGAGCGCGATCGCCATGCCGGCGAACGCCGTGCCCGCGTCCTCGGACGATCCGATGTGGACACACGTGACCGCGCCCGCGATGGCCGCGACCGCGCCGACGGACAGGTCGATGCCGCGGGTGGCGATGATCAGCGTCATGCCGAGCGCGATGAGGAGCGTCGGGGCGCCGTTCTTGAGGACGTCGACCAGGCCGCCGTAGAGGTGGCCGTCCTGGATGCGCAACGAGAAGAAGGACGGCGTGACCACGAGGTTGAGCAACAGCAACGCGACCAGTGCGAGGAGAGGCCACAGCAAACGGTTCTTCACGACGCCACCTCTTCCGGAACGTGCTCGCCCGCGATCAGTTCCACGACGTCGTCCACGCTCGCGCCACCGTCCAGCTCGGCGATCTTGTGCCGGTCCCGCAGCACCACGATCCGGGTGGCGATGCGCACGACCTCCTCCAGCTCCGCCGAGATGAACAGCACCGCAGTGCCTTCCGCGGCCAGCGTCGTGACGAGCTGCTGGATCTGTGCCTTCGCGCCGATGTCGATGCCACGGGTGGGCTCGTCGAGGATCAGCAACCGGGGTTCGGTCACCAGCCAGCGGGCCAGCAACACCTTCTGCTGGTTGCCGCCCGAGAGCGTGCGCACCAGCGCGTCGGGGTTGGCCGGCCGGATGTCCAGCGCTGCCAGGTACTTCTCGACGAGCTGGTCCTTGAGCTTGCGTGGCACCGGACGGCTCCAGCCTCGTGCGGCCTGCATGGCCAGCACCAGGTTGTCGCGGATGCTCAGATCCGCGACGAGCCCTTCGCCCTTGCGGTCCTCCGAGCAGAACGCGATCCCCGCGGCGATGGCCGACCTGGGACCGCGCAGGTGCACCGGAGTCCCGTCGACGAGCAACCGGCCGGAGTCGGCTTTGTCGGCGCCGAACAGCAGCCGCGCGAGTTCCGTGCGGCCGGAGCCGAGCAGACCTGCCAGCCCGACCACCTCGCCCGCGCGGATCTCCAGGTCGAACGGCGCGATGGCGCCGCGCCTGCCCAGACCCTCCGCGTGGACCAGGACCGGTCCGGAGGCGCTGAGGCGCTCGCTGGCGTCCTCGATCGCCTCCAGGGTGCCGAGCTCACGGCCGATCATGGCGGAGATCAGCGCACGGCGGTCGAGGTCCTTGGTGAGGTGCTCGCCGACGAGGGTTCCGTTGCGCAGCACGGTCATCCGGTCGGAGATCTCGTAGACCTGGTCCAGGAAGTGCGACACGAACAGGATCGCGACGCCTTCGTCGCGCAGCACCCGCATGATCCGGAACAGCTCGGCGACCTCGCCCGCGTCCAGGCTGGACGTCGGTTCGTCGAGCACCAGCACCCGGCAGTCGACCGCGATGGCACGGGCGATGGCGACGAGTTGCTGCACCGCGATCGGGTGCGTGCTGAGCACCGACGCGGGGTCGATGTGGACACCGATGCGGGTCAGCACCTCGGCGGCCTTCGTGCGCATCGCCGGGAAGTCGATACCGCCGAACCGGCGGGGTTCACGGCCCAGCAGGATGTTCTCCGCGACCGTGAGGTTCGCGCAGAGGTTGACCTCCTGGTACACCGTGCTGATCCCGGCGTGCTGGGCCTGGCCGGGGGAGGAGAAGGCGACGGTGTCGCCGGAGAGCAGCACTGAACCGCTGTCCGGCGTGTGCACACCGGTGAGCGTCTTGATCAGAGTGGACTTGCCGGCGCCGTTCTCGCCCATGAGGGCGTGCACTTCACCGGGGAACAGCCGGAAGTCGACGTCCTGCAACGCCTTCACGCCAGGAAATGCGAGGCTGATGCCTCGCATTTCGACGATTGGACTCACGGACTCTGTCATAGCTGAGGCCTTCGTCGCTGGGGTGCGGGACCCGCCGCCGGATGCGCGAGAGAACGGCGGGCCCCGCAGTTTGTGGGGAACAGCAGGATCAGTACTGGCGCGTGGGGAGGGCGGCCTTGGCCTGCTCCTGGGTGAACGTGCCCTCCACGGTCACGACCCTGGCCGGCACCTCCTCGCCCTTGACGACCTTCTTCGCCAGCTCCATCAACTGCTTGCCCAGCAACGGGTTGCACTCGACGATGAAGTTGATCTCGCCGTTGGCCAGCGCCGCCATGCCGTCCTTGACGGCGTCGACGGTGATGATCTTGATGTCCTTGCCGGGCACCTTGCCTGCGGCCTTGATCGCCTCGATCGCACCCAGACCCATGTCGTCGTTGTGTGCGTAGACGACGTCGATCTTCGGCTGGGACTTGAGGAACGCCTCCATGACCTGCTTGCCGCCGGAGCGGGTGAAGTCACCGGTCTGCGAGGCGACGACCTTGATGTCCGGCTTGGCCGCGATCTTCTCCTCGAAGCCCTTCTTGCGGTCGATCGCCGGCGCGGCACCGGTGGTGCCCTGCAGCTCCACGACGTTCGTCGGGCCGGTGGCGTTCTGCACCATCCAGTCGCCGGCCTTGCGGCCCTCCTCGACGAAGTCCGAGCCGAGGAACGTCTTGTACAGCGACGTGTCGTCGGAGTCGATCGCGCGGTCGGTGAGGATGACCGGGATGTTCGCGCGCTTGGCCTCCAGCAGAACGGTGTCCCAGCCGGTCTCGACGACCGGGCTGAACGCGATCACCTTGACCTTCTGCTGGATGTAGGACCGGATCGCCTTGATCTGGTTCTCCTGCTTCTGCTGCGCGTCGGAGAACTTCAGGTCGACCCCGGCGGCCTTGGCCTCGTCCTGGATCGACTTGGTGTTCGCGGTGCGCCAGCCGCTCTCGGCGCCAACCTGGGCGAAGCCCATGGTGATGGTGTCGCCGGCCGAGCCGGTGTTACCACTGCCAGAGCCGGTACCAGAACCAGAGCCGCACGCTGTCAGCGCGCACAGCGCGATCACGCTGGCGGCTGTCGTGATCTTCTTGAGCACTTGGTTTCCTCCGAGGTGACTACGGTGTCGCGGAGCCCGCCGCGTGTCGCGGCTATCAGGTGGACAAGAGTGAACGCTCACATCGGCTCCGTCAAGCCTTCAACCATAACGACTTGTGACCGTTGACCTGATCTGGCAGCGGTCGTATGTTAGCGCTCACTTTTGCAGCGACCACCAACGAATGCTGGGAGCTCAACCCAATGTCCCCCAGGCACGTTCTGCTGTCCGCCGCGCTCGCGGCCTCCTTGCTGGCCGCAGTGCCCGGTTCCGGAGCGGCGGCCGAAACCGACTACACGCTCAAGGTCGACGCCGCGAAGAAGGGCGCGTCGATCGACGACACGATGTACGGCGTCTTCTTCGAGGACATCAACCGGGCCGCCGACGGTGGGCTCTACGCCGAGCTCGTGCAGAACCGCTCGTTCGAGTACGACAAGGCCGACAACGCGAACTACACAGGTCTGACCGCATGGGCGCCGCACAGCGGCACCGTAGACGTGGCCGACGACAACGGCCGGATGAACGAGCGCAACCGCCGTTACCTGAAGCTCGGCCTCCCCGCGGGCGTCATCAACTCGGGTTACAACAGCGGAATCGCGGTCCAGGAAGGGCAGCGCTACGACTTCTCCGTCTGGGCCCGAACCGACCAGGCCGCCACCGCGCTGACCGCCACGATCACCGATCCGGCTGGCACTCCACTGGGTGACTCGGTGAAGGTCCAGGTCAAGGGCGACGGCTGGACCCGCTACACCGGCACGGTCCGCGCGAAGAAGTCGACGACCACCGGCCGGCTGCTGGTCACCGGCGGCGGCACGGGAACCCTGCGCCTCGACATGATCTCGCTGATGCCGCAGGACACCTTCAAGGGCCACGGCCTGCGCCGCGACCTCGCCGAGAAGATCGCCGCGCTCAAGCCCGGCTTCGTCCGGTTCCCCGGCGGCTGCCTGGTCAACACCGGCAGCCACTACGGCTACGACGCGCCGGACTACGAGCGCCGCCGGTCGTACCAGTGGAAGGACACCATCGGCCCGGTCGAGCAGCGCGCCACGAACTGGAACTTCTGGGGCTACAACCAGTCCTACGGCCTCGGCTACTACGAGTACTTCCAGTTCTCCGAGGACGTCGGCGCGATGCCGCTGCCGGTGGTCCCCGCCCTGGTCACCGGCTGCGGACAGAACCGCGCCACGAACGACCCCGCACTGCTGCAACGGCACATCCAGGACACGCTGGACCTCATCGAGTTCGCCAACGGACCCGCCGACTCGGCGTGGGGCCGCAAGCGCGCCGAGATGGGCCACCCCAAGCCGTTCAAGCTCACCCACCTCGCGGTCGGCAACGAGGAAAACCTGCCGGACGAGTTCTTCGCCCGCTTCACCGAGTTCCGCAAGGCCATCAACGCCAAGTACCCGGACATCACCGTCGTCAGCAACTCCGGTCCCGACGACACCGGCGGCACGTTCGACCGGCTGTGGCAGCTCAACAAGCAGGCCGGCGTGAAGATGGTCGACGAGCACTACTACAACAGCCCGAGCTGGTTCCTGGAGAACAACAACCGCTACGACTCCTACGACCGCAACGGTCCGAAGGTGTTCCTCGGCGAGTACGCCTCCCTGGACAACAAGTTCTTCAACGCGCTCAGCGAAGCCGCGTTCATGACCGGTCTCGAACGCAACGCCGACGTCGTGAAGCTCGCCTCCTACGCACCGCTGCTGTCCAACGAGGACTACGTGCAGTGGAAGCCGGACATGATCTGGTTCAACAACCACGCGTCGTGGGGATCGGCGAGCTACGAGACGCAGAAGCTGTTCATGAACAACGTGGGCGATGAGGTCGTGCCCAGCACCGCGTCGGCGACGCCGTCCACCCAGGCACCGATCACGGGCGCGATCGGGCTCTCGACGTGGGCGACCGCCGCCAGCTACGACGACGTGCGCGTCACCAACGCGTCCGGTCAGCAGCTGTTCAGCGACGCCTTCTCCGGCACCGACGCGCAGTGGACCAAGACCGGCAAGGGCACCTGGAACGTCGTGAACGGCGCCTACGTCCAGTCCGACGCCGCAGCCGAGGACACCCTGGTGACCGCCGGCGACAAGAACTGGCGTGACTACACGCTGAACCTCAAGGCCACCAAGCAGTCCGGTCGCGAGGGCTTCCTGGTCGCGTTCGGCGTGCAGGACACCGGCAACTACTACTGGTGGAACCTCGGCGGCTGGAACAACACCCAGTCCGCGGTGGAGAAAGCAGTCGGCGGTGCCAAGAGCACGCTGATGAGCAACGGCACCAGCATCGACACGGGCCGCGCCTACGACGTGCGGGTCGAGGTGCGAGGACGGCACGTCGCGCTGTTCCTCGACGGCCAGAAGTGGGGCGAGTTCACCGACGACTCGCGCGTGGAACCGTTCCGCCAGGTCATCACCCGCGATCTCGCGACCGGCGAGCTGATCGTCAAGGTCGTCAACGCCCAGGACAACGCCGCCCGCACCAAGATCGACCTCGGCGTGCCGGTGGCGTCCACCGCGCGGGTCACCGTCCTGCAGGGACGTCCCGACGACGTCAACACCGAGTTCGTCCAGCCGATCAAGCCACGCACCCAGCAGATCAGCGTGCGCAGCTCGTTCACCCACACGTTCCCGCCGAACTCCATCACGGTCTTCCGCGTCAAGGACAGGAGCCGCAAGTGATCGACCGCAGATCCCTGCTGCGCACAGGTGGTGTGCTCGCCGCCGTCGGCGTGGTGCCCCTCGCGGCCTCCGCCCCTGTTGCGGCCGCGCCGGAACCTCTCGCCGAACTGCCGACCCGCAGCCCGCTGGTCGAACAGCGTGCCGACCCGTTCATCACGCCGCCGACCGACGGCATGTACTACATGACCGGGTCCGTGCCGGAGTACGACCGGATCGTCGTCCGCGGAGCGTCCACGCTGGACGGCCTGGCGTCCGCGCGGGAACGCACGATCTGGCGTCGTCCGGCCACCGGCAAGATGGGCGGCTACATCTGGGCGCCGGAACTGCACCGCATCGACGGCAAGTGGTACATCTACTTCGCTGCCGGCGACAAGGACGAACCGTTCCGCATCCGCACGTACGTGCTTGAGTCCGCCAACGCCGACCCGCGCGAGGGCGGCTGGGTCCTGCGCGGTCAGGTCGTCACACATCTGGACACGTTCACGCTGGACGCGACCACGTTCGCGCACCGCGGGAAGCGCTACTTCCTGTGGGCGCAGAACGATCCGGCCGTCGGCTCCGGCACCAACCTCTACATCGCCGAGATGGCCTCACCGCTCGCGTTGAAGACAACGCCGGTGCGGATCGCCACGCCCACGATGTCGTGGGAGGTGCAGGGCTTCCGGGTGAACGAGGGGCCCGCGGTGCTGATCCGCAACGGCCGGGTGTTCGTCACGTTCTCCGCGAGCGCGACCGACGCCCGTTACTGCATGGGCCTGCTGACCGCCGACGAGAACGCGAACCTGCTCGACGCCCGGTCGTGGACGAAGTCGCCGAACCCGATCTTCACGACCCATGTGCCGACGTCGCAGTACGGGCCTGGGCACAACTCGTTCACCACGGTCGGATCGATGGATGTGCTCGTCTACCACGCCCGCGACTACCGCGACATCAACGGTGATCCGCTGTTCGACCCGAACCGGCACACCCGCGTGCAGCGGTTGCACTGGAACGACGACGGCACGCCGAGCTTCGGCGTTCCGGTCGGCAAGGGCGGGCCGATCGTCCGTCTGGCCACGATGGACGGACTGTTCGTGCGGCACTACGAGTACCGGATGCGGGTCGACGGCAACGTCCGCGAGCTGGCCGACTCGCAGTTCCGGTTCGTACCGGGGTTCCTCGGCTCCGGCACGGTCGCACTGCAGTCGGTGAACTTCCCGGACAGGTACGTGCGGGTGGACTCCGATGCCGTCCGCATCGACCCGTTCGAGGACTCGGACGCCTACGGCCGGGCGGCGAGCTTCGTCCAGGTGCGGGGGCTCGCCGACGGCAAGGCGATTTCGTTGAATGTTGGAGCAGATTCTTATCTCATCCACGACCGGGGCAGACTGGTGGTCGGCAAACCCGGAAACGACCGCGACGCGCGCCGACGTGCGACGTTCCGGCCCGAGTAGCGGCCACAATGGGTGTGCTGAATCAAGACCGACGGGTGTTATCGCTAACATCATCGGTCTAGACCAAGGATCGGAGACCGTCCGTGGACCAGAAGACCACGCGTGACCCCGCGATGACCGACGTCGCACGCCTCGCAGGGGTGTCCCACCAGACGGTTTCGCGTGTGCTCAACGACCACCCGAACGTCCGCGAGCAGACCCGCCTGCGGGTGCGGGCCGCCATCAAGGAACTGGGCTACCGGCCCAACCGGGCGGCTCGTGCGCTGGTCACCGGCAAAACGCAGCTGATCGGCGTGGTGGCGCAGAACTCCACTCTGTACGGTCCAGCCTCGCTCCTGTCCGCCTTCGAGGAGGCGGCGGGGGAGGCCGGGTTCGGGGTCAGCGTCGGCAGGGTGAAGATCCTGGACCGCGAGTCGATAGCGGCCGCGGTCGAGCGTCACCGCGACCAGCGCGTGGCCGGGATCGTGGTGATCGCGCCGAACTCGTCCGCGGCCGACGCGCTCGCCGACGTACCGGCCGAGCTGCCGCTGGTGACCGTGGACGGCGACCCGGAACGCGCGACGCCGCTGGTCACGGTCGACCAGGCGGCCGGGGCGTACGAGGCCACCACCCACCTGCTCGAAGCAGGCCACCAGACGGTGTGGCACGTGTCCGGCCCGCCCGACTG
>NZ_VSRL01000156.1 GCF_012184385.1 Lentzea indica | reverse complement strand
GCGCGTCCATCGACCGGCCGTCCCTGACCTCGCCGCGTCCCAGCTCGTACGCCGCGTCGCCGGCATCGCCACCGGTGGCTTTACCGCTCGCGAGATCGAGGTACGTGTCCGAGCGCCGTGCGCACGGCGCGGCGGATCGTGCCGCCCATGCGTCCGGACAGCGCGTTCGCGTAGCTCGGCACCTCGTCGATGATGGCCTGGACGACCTCGTCCGCCGTCGTCCTCAGCGCCGCCCGCAACGCGGTGACAGTCGTCTCATCCAGGGCCAATTCGGTGGCCCGCCGTAGTGCATGACTCACGATTTGTTCCCTGCGAACAATCCAGCTGGCCAGATTCACGTCCTACGGACAGGACTTTACGCCCTGAGGCGCATCAAGCTGGAGTCATGACGAGTGCCGCCCTCCGCAGCAGGGCGTGGAAACTGTTGGAACTGGTCACGACGCCGCTGCTGCCGGCGGACTACCTCGACCTGGTCAGCCCGCTGCGTGCGGGCGCTGACCTGCGCGGTCGCATCGAGGCCGTCCACCCCGAGACACCGGACGCCGCCACCATCGTGATCCGGCCTGGACGAGGCTGGCGCGGCCACGTCGCCGGCCAGTACATCCGGATCGGCGTGGACGTCGACGGCGTGCGCCTGTGGCGTGCCTACTCGGTCACCTCACCGACCAACCGCGCGGACGGCCGCATCACGATCACCGTGAAGGCCATCCCGGACGGCAAGGTCAGCAACCACATGGTCCGCAAGCTGAAGCCGGGCACGGTGGTCCACCTCGACCAGGCCTGCGGCGACTTCGTGTTGCCGCCGGCAAAGCCCGCCAAGGTGCTCTACCTGACGGCCGGAAGCGGCATCACACCCGTGATGGGCATGCTGCGCGACACCGAGTTCGACGACGTCGTGATGGTTCACTCCGCGCCGCGCAAGGAAGACGTGATCTTCCGCAACGACCTGCACGACCTGGTCGCGGACGAGAAGCTGCGACTGGTCGAGCTGCACACCGACACCGACGGCATGCTCGACATCGCCCGCCTCGAAGAGCTCGTGCCCGACTGGGCCGATCGCGAGACCTGGGCCTGTGGCCCGGCCGGCCTGCTCGACACCGCCGAGGAGCACTGGACCCGGCACGGCAAGGCCGGGCGCCTGCACACCGAACGGTTCCGTCCCACCGTCGTCGTCGCCGGCGAGGGTGGCGAGGTCACGTTCAGCACCACCGGCAAGACCGTCGACGCCGACGGCGCCACGCCGTTGCTGAACGTCGGCGAGGAGGCAGGCGTGCTGATGCCGTCCGGGTGCCGCATGGGCATCTGCTTCGGCTGCGTCACGCCGCTCAAGGCGGGCGCCGTCCGCGACCTGCGCACCGGCGAGATCACCGAGGCCGAGCCGGGCGTCCTCATCCAGACCTGTGTGTCCGCCGCGGCGGGCCCCTGCGACATCGAACGGTAGGAGCAACGTGACCGCTATCGACCCCACCGCCCACCTGACCGCGGAGCAGATCGAGGAGCTCGGCCGCGAGCTCGACGCGATCCGCGACGAGGTGATCGCGAGCCGCGGTGAGAAAGACGCCGCCTACATCCGCAAGGTCATCTCGGCGCAGCGCAAGCTCGAGCTGGCCAGCCGTGGCATCCTGCTGTTCTCGCTCTTCCCGCCCGCGTGGATCATCGGCACCGCCGGCCTGTCCGTGGCGAAGATCATGGACAACATGGAGATCGGCCACAACGTCCTGCACGGCCAGTGGGACTGGATGCGCGACCCGAAGATCCACTCCACCACCTGGGAGTGGGACCACGTCTCGCCCGCCGACCAGTGGAAGCACTCGCACAACGAGCTGCACCACACGTACACCAACGTGATCGGCAAGGACAACGACCTCGGCTACGGCATCATGCGCGTCGACGAGGACCAGAAGTGGCACCCGATCTACCTCGCCCAGCCGCTGTGGAACTTCATCAACGCCTGCTTCTTCGAGTACGGCATCGCCGCGTACGACCTGGAGCTCGGCAAGAACCTGCACAAGCGCCGCCGCAACAACCCCGAGTTCCGCGCTCGGGCGCGCGCGGTCGGCCGCAAGATCCGCAAGCAGGTGCTCAAGGACTACGTGATCCACCCGCTGCTGTCGGGCCCGTCGTTCCTCACCACGCTCGCCGCGACGTTCACCGCGAACCTGGTCCGCAACCTCTGGTCGCACTCGGTGATCATGTGCGGTCACTTCCCCGAGGGCGTGCAGACCTTCGAGCGCCGGTCGATCAAGGGCGAGACGCGCGGCCAGTGGTACCTGCGCCAGATGATGGGCTCCGCGAACATCAGCGGCAGCAAGGCCATGCACTTCATGTCCGGCAACCTGTCGCACCAGATCGAGCACCACCTGTTCCCGGACCTGCCGAGCAACCGGTACGCCGAGGTCGCGGTGAAGGTGCGCGCGCTGTTCGACAAGTACGAGCTGGAGTACGTCACCGGGCCGCTGCCCAAGCAGGTGTTCTCCGCGTGGCGCAAGGTCTTCCGCCTGTCGCTGCCGAACAAGAAGGTCAAGACCCCTGACCGCGAGCGTGAGCTGATCGCCGCCTGAAACCGGTAATTGTTCGGACCTTTCGGCCGTACCGGCGACGCCGCCGGATCGGTGAGATCCGTTGTAGGGCCCGGTAGTACCCCTGCTGCTGGACGGGCCCTCCAACGGAGGATCTCATGCGAAGGGTCTATCTCGTCGTGGCCGCCCTGCTGACGGCCACGACGATCATCACTCCGGTCTCGGCGGCGGCACCTGCCGCGATCACCGAGACGGTGTACGTCGAGTCCACAACGGACAGTGACGCCGACGGCACGCTCGACCGGATCGCCGCGGACGTCATGCGTCCGGACTCGGCCGGGAAGGTGCCGATCGTCATGGAGGCCAGCCCTTATTACGGGCTGGGCGCGGAAATGGCGACGAACGTGCCGCGTGGCTTCAAGCGCTGGTACGACGAGTACTTCGTGCCGCGCGGGTACGCGGTCGTCGAGATGGAGATGCAAGGCACCTCCCGTTCGACCGGCTGCCCGACCACCGGCGGCCCCGAGGACACCGCGAGCGTCCGCGCGGTCGTGGACTGGCTCAACGGCCGCGCCAAGGCCTTCTACGCCGACGGCAGGCCCGCGGTCGCGAGCTGGAGCACCGGCAACGTCGGCATGCTCGGCGTGTCCTACAACGGCACGCTGCCCAACGCCGCCGCCGCGGCCGGCATCCCCGGCGTCAAGACGATCGTGCCGATCGCGGCGATCTCCAGCTGGTACGAGTACTCCCGCGACCAGGGCATCGGCTACCGCGGCACCCACTCGAAGGACTACCCGACCTACCTCGCCAACTACGTGGTGAGCGCCGCGCAGAAGGCGAAGTGCAAGCCGGTGTTCGACCGGCTGGCCCGCGAGGACGGCGACGAGACCTTCGACTACACGTCGTTCTGGAAAGCCCGCGACTACCGCCCGAGCGCGCAGAACGTGTCCGCGTCGGTCTTCGTCGTGCACGGCCAGGCGGACTGGAACGTCAAGCCCTCGCAGTTCGGCCGCTGGTGGCAGAACCTGGCCGACCGCGGCGTGCCGCGCAAGATCTGGCTGCACCGCGGCGGTCACCTGGACCCGATCTCGTTCCGCCAGGCCGAATGGCAACGCGTCATGGGCCTGTGGATGGACCACTGGCTCAAGGGCGTCGACAACGGGATCATGAGCGAGCCCATGGCCGACGTCCAAAAGCCCGACGGCGGCTGGGAACAGCACGGCGCCTGGCCGCAGCCGGGTACCAAAGACACCACGCTGTACTTCGGCCCGGCGGCCGGTGGCATGTCGGGTTCGCTGACCACCACGCCGAGCACCGGTGGGACGCAACGCCTGGGAGACAACGCGAACCTCAGCGAGTCGGCCATGATGGCCAATCCCGAACTGACCGACTCGCGCCGGCTCGTCTACGTGACGGCACCGCTCAAGCAGCCCGCCCGCCTGTCAGGAGAGGTCCGCCTCACCGCCCGAGTCGCGTCGAACCGCCCGTCGACCCCGCTCACCGCACTGCTCGTCGACTACGGCCCCAGCAGCCAGGCCGTGCTCACCGACCGCAGTCCCGTCCAGCTCTCCACGGAGACCTGCACCCGGACCGACCTGCGTGACCGCACCGGATGCGCCCGCCCGCCGGACGTCTCCGTGCAGGCGGTCACCGCGACCATGCTGTCCCGCGGCGCCATCGACGCCAAGAACCGCCTGTCGCTGGAATCGCCGACCCCGTTGCCCACCAACGCGACCGCGGACGTCGGCTGGCGGCTGCACGCGAGGGACGCGCTCATCCCCGCAGGCCACCGCATCGGCATCGTGATCGTCACCAACCACAGCGGCTACATCGGTCCTGACACCAGTGCCAACGGCATCTCGCTGAACGTGTCGCTGGACGGCAGCAAGGTCATGCTGCCGATCGTCGGGGGAGCGGTGATCACCTGACCCGGGTCCTCCGGCCGCCGCACCTCGCGGCGGCCGGAGGGTCTCCCGTGCCAAGATCGATTGCATGACTTCGGTGAAGCCGAGCGACTACGACAGCGTGGCCGCGGCGTACACGGCCGACAACGAGAAGAACCTGTTCAACGCTTACTACGAACGGCCGGCGACCCTCGCACTCGCCGGGGACGTGGCCGGACGCCGGATCCTCGACGCGGGCTGCGGCGCGGGCCCGTTGTTCGCGGCACTGCGTGACCAGGGCGCGATCGTGAGCGGCATCGACGCGAGCGCCGGAATGCTGGAGCAGGCGCGGCTGCGGCTCGGTGGCGACGCTGACCTGCGGGTTGCCGACCTGGCCGATCCGCTGCCGTTCTCCGACAACGAGTTCGACGACGTCATCGCGTCACTCGTGTTGCACTACCTGGAGGACTGGGGTCCGACGCTCGCCGAGATGCGGCGTGTGCTGAAGCCCGGCGGGCGGCTGATCGCCTCGGTCAACCACCCCACCGCCGAGTACTGCATCGAGCGCCTGGCCGGGCGCAGGCCCGACTACTTCGAGACCTACGCCGCTCCCGCGGAATGGCCCGTGGGCGACCAGACCGTCAAGGTGACCTTCTGGAGCCGGCCGCTGCACGCGATGACGGACGCGTTCACCGCGGCCGGGTTCCGGATTTCCGCCATCAGCGAGCCCCAGCCGGTGCCGGAAGCCCGTGAGCTGTTCCCGGACGACTTCCACCTGATGGCGACCGCGCCGAGCTTCCTGTTCTTCGTTCTCGAGGCCTGCTGACCTTCACGCGCCGGGCGTGACGAGCCCGGTCTCGTAGGCGAGAACGACGGCCTGGGCCCGATCCCGCAGCTGCAGCTTGGCGAAGATGCGGGCGACGTGCGTCTTGACCGTCGCCTCGCTGAGGGTGAGGTCGCCGGCGATCTCGGAGTTCGACCGGCCGTGCCCGACCAGCGTCAGCACCTCCCGTTCCCGCGGTGTGAGCACGGCGAGATCCCGGTGCACGGCAGGTGCGGTAGGCGCACCGGGGGCGAACCGTTCGACGAGCCGGCGGGTGATCGAGGGCGCGAGCAGGGCGTCACCTGTCTCGATCAGGCGCACGGCGGCGACGAGGTGTTCCGGGGTGACGTCCTTGAGCAGAAAGCCGCTGGCACCTGCGGCGAGAGCCTCGTAGACGTACCGGTCGAGGTCGAACGTCGTCAGCATCAGCACGCGGCAGTCGCCCGGCTCCCGCACGATGCGGCGGGTGGCTTCCAGGCCGTCCACGGTGGGCATGCGGATGTCCATGAGCACGACGTCCGGCTTCAGGTCGCGGACCGCCGTCACCGCCTCGGCACCGTCGCCCGCCTCGCCGACCACCTCGATGCCGCCGGAGTTGAGGATCATGCGGAAACCGATGCGCACGAAGGCCTGGTCGTCGGCGATCACGACGCGGGGCGCGGTCATGGCCGCTCGATCGGGATCTTGGCTCGGACGCGGAATCCTCCGCCGAGCCGCCTGCGGGCGTAGAGGTCGCCGCCGAGCACAGCCACGCGTTCGCGCAGGCCGAGCAGCCCGCGGCCCTGTCCGTCCTCTGTGGACATCTGGTCGCCGGACAGCACGCTGGGGCCGGTGTTGAGCACCTCGACCCGCAGGTGGTGGTCCGCGTACCGCACCGTCACCTCCGCCTGCCCGCCGTCGCCGTGTTTCAGCGCGTTCGTCAGCGCCTCCTGGACGATCCGGTACGCAGTGAGGTCGACACCGGACGGCAGCGGCCGCGGTTCGCCGGAGATGCGCACCTCCACCGGCAGGCCCGCGAAGCACATCCGGTCGACCAGCGAGCTGAGCCTGCTCAAACCGGGCTGTGGCGCCAGCAGATCGTCGCTGTCGGAGGCGGGCGCGAGCAGGCCGAGCATGTGCCGCAGCTCGGTCATCGTGTCGCGGCCGGCGCTTTCGACGGCCAGCAACGCGTCGGTCGCCTCGCCCGTCTGCGTGTCGAGCACCCGGCGTGCCGCACCGGCCTGCACCACCATGACGCTCACGTTGTGGCTCACGATGTCGTGCAGCTCCCTGGCGATCCTGGCGCGTTCGGCGTCGACGGCGTTGCGGGCGGCGGTCTCCCGTTCTCGCTCGAGCAGCCAGCCACGTTCTTCCATCGCACGGGTGTACGCGCGTCGTGCCGCTGCCAGCCGTGCCGCGAAGAACGCGGCGGCCAGGCAGGCGACTACGGCCACCACCAACTCCCACACCCCGTCACTGTCCCAGAGGGGCGAGCGGGTGCGCATCAAACCCCGGATGCAGCCACTACATCCTCAGGATGACGCGGCCCGGCAGGTTACCTCCCAGGACTGACGCCGCCAGGCGCGTCGCTGAGCAGGATTGTGGTCATGCAGAACGGAGACGCCGTCGTCGAGATGACGAACGTGCGCAAGGAGTACAGCGACTCGATCGCACTGGACGGGTTGTCGCTGACCGTCCGCGCCGGGGAAGCGGTCGCAGTGATGGGGCCGTCCGGCAGCGGCAAGTCGACGCTGCTGAACATGATCGCCGGACTCGACCGGCCGACGTCGGGTTCGGTGGTCGTGCACGGCAGCGACTTGGGGGTGCTCGACGAAACCGGCCTTGCCCTGTTCCGCAGGCGCGGCATCGGCATGATCTTCCAGTTCTTCAACCTGCTCGACGACCTGTCGGCACTGGACAACGTTGCCCTCGCCGCGCAGCTGACCGGTACCGCGTCCGGCCAGGCCCGCAAACGCGCGCTGGAGTTGTTCGGCGAGCTGGGCATCACCCACCGCAAGAACGTCTACCCGGCGCAGCTCAGCGGAGGGGAGCGGCAGCGCGTCGCGGTCGCCAGGGCGTTGATGAACCGCCCTGCGCTGCTGCTCGCCGACGAACCGACCGGCGCGCTGGACAGCAGGTCCGGCGAGCAGGTGATGGACCTGCTGCTCGACCTCAACCAGATCGGCCAGACGCTGTTGCTGGTCACGCACGACGAACGGCTCGCCACCCGCTGCGCTACCCGGTTGATCGAGGTCGTCGACGGCCGGATCGCGCGCGAGCACAGCATGGAGCGGGCGTGAACCCCGTGTGGCACGCGGCGTGGGCCGCGGTACGGCGGCGGAAGCTGCAAACGATCGTGATCGGTGTCGTGGTGTGCGCCGCCAGTGCGACGCTGGTGATGGCACTCGGGCTGTTGGAGGCGTCGGCCGCGCCGTTCGACCGGGCGTTCGCCACCCAGCAGGGCGCGCATCTGGCGGTCGCGTTCGATCCGGAGAAGGTGTCCGAGGCCGACCTCACGCGCGCCGCCGGGCACGCCGAGGCATCGGCGGGGCCGTTCCTTCAGGCCACTGTGGACACTTCGACGGGCGACGTCTTCCTCGGCACGCTCACCGTGGCTGGGCGTGCCGATCCCGGTGGCCCGGTCGACCGGGTGTCGGTGTGGCAGGGCCGGTGGGCGACCAGTCCCGGTGAGATCGTCCTGAACCGCACGCCGGGCGCCGTCGGCCGGATGGACGTGGGATTCCGGATCTCCCTTCCAGGGCGTCCTGCGCTGACCGTCGTGGGGTTCGCCCACTCGGTGACGGGATCCGCCGACGCCTGGGTCACTCCCGAGCAGGCGACGGCGTTGCAACCAACGGCGCTGCAGATGCTGTACCGCTTCGCGCACGCCGGAACGGCGGCCGAGGTCGACGCGGGGCAGGCGGCCGTCACGGCAGGGCTCCCGGCGGACGCGGTGCTCGGCACGCTCTCGCACCTCACCGTCAAGGACAAGGCGACGTCGGAGCTCGGCGTCTTCATCCCGTTCTTGATGATCTTCGGCGTCCTCGGCCTCGTCGTGGCGGTCCTGATCGTCGCCAACGTGGTGAGCGGCGCGGTGGTCGCGGGGCTGCGGCACATCGGGATGCTCAAGGCGATCGGCTTCACCCCGAACCAGGTCATGGCCGTCTACCTGGTGATGGTCTCGATCCCGGCGGTCACGGGCTGCGCGCTCGGCACGGTCGCGGGCAACCTCGTGGGGAAGCGGATCGTGCAGGACGCGGTCGAGGGCTTCGGGGTGGACGAACTGAGCTTCGCGCCGTGGGTGAACGTGGTCGCGGCGCTCGGCATGCCCGTCCTGGTGGCGTCGGCCGCGCTCGTGCCCGCACTGCGGGCGCGAAGGCTTCCGGCCGCCAGGGCGATCAGCGCGGGCACCACCTCGCGCACCGGGCGGGCGCTGCGGATCCAGCGCTGGCTGAGCGGCACCAGGCTGCCGCGCCCGGTGAGCCTCGGCCTCGGGATGCCGTTCGCCCGCACCGGTCGCAGTGCGCTGACGCTCGCCTCGGTCGTGCTCGGCGTCATGACCGTGACTCTCGCGGCCGGGGTGACGATGTCCATGACGGCGTACAACAACGCGGTCAGGCCCACCGACACCGACCGGGTCGAGCTGCTGGCCGGACCGCCGCTGGGCGCCCCCGTGATGACGCAACCGGGCGTGGAACCGCCGGCCGCGAAGCTGAGCGACGCCCAGGACGAGTCGATGCTGCGGTCCTTGCCGGGAACGACGGCCGTGCTGGCCACGACCCAGCTCAACACCGAGGTCGCCGGCGGCACCCAGGAGGCCAGGATCGTCTTCCACCGCGGGGACACCGCCGCGCTCGGACCGCGCGTGCTGACCGGGCACTGGCCGGACGGACCCGGCCAGGTCGTGGTCCCGTCGAGGTTCCTGAACCAGCGCGGGCTCTCGGTCGGCGACACCATCACCGTGCAGGCGCGGGGGAACCGGACGCAGGTGAAGATCGTCGGGGTCGTGCTGACCAACAACGCCGACCAGATCTTCGCCGACTGGTCCACAGTGGACGTTCTCGCGCCCGGCGCCCGCGCGAGCTCGTACCTGGTGCGGATGGCACCCGGCACGGACCGGGCCGCCTACACGGCCGCGGTGAGTTCCGGCGATCCGGGACTGCGCGTCCTGCCACCGCGCGACGGCACGTCGTCGACGGCCGTGATCATCATCAGCGCCGCGCTGGTGCTGACCCTGGTGCTGGGCGCGGTCGCCGCGCTCGGCGTGTTCAACACCGTCGTTCTCAACGCCCGCGAGCGCCGCCGGGATCTCGGCATGCTCAAGTCGATCGGCATGACCCCGCGCCAGGTCACCGTGCTGCTGGTGACCTCCATGGGCGCACTGGGCGTGGTCGGTGGACTGATCGGCGTGCCCATCGGCGTCGCGGTGCACCGGCTGGTCGTGGCGGCCATGGCGCACGCGGGGCAATCCGATGCCATCGACATCCTCCTGGACGTCTACCACGCTTCCGCGCTCGCTCTGCTGGCTCTCACGGGAATCGTCATCGCCGTGCTCGGCGCACTCGTTCCCGCCAGGGGAGCGGCGCGCCTCTCGATCGCCACCGTCCTGCACAACGAATGAACCAGGGGGATCACTCATGCGCAGATTCATGGCGTTGTTGCTCGTCTCAGCGGGGGTTCTGGCCACGTGCCCACCTGTTGCCGTCGCCGGCAGCGGCACGGTGATCAGACGGACCTCGTACGGCATCCCGCACGTGCTCGCGGCCGACTACCGCGGCGTGGGGCAGGGGCTCGGTTACGCGTTCGCCGAGGACAACGCTTGCGTCATGGCGGACATCGTCGTGACGCTGTCCGCGGAACGTTCTCGCTGGTTCGGGCCGGACAACCTCGCGAGCGACCTCTACTACCAGCGCGTCAACCAGTCCACAGTGGTCGAACGGCACCTCGCCGGTGTGTCGAAGCAGGCGCGGGATCTGGTGCGCGGCTACGTGGCCGGGTTCAACCGCTACCTCGCTCAAGCCGCACAGCCCTGTGGCGGCGCGAAGTGGGTGCGGCCGATCACCGAGATCGACGTGTGGCGGCGCGTCCACCAGGTCGCCGGTCTCACCGGCAGCGAGGGGTTCCAGGACGCGATCGTGTCCGCCCAGCCACCGGGTGTGCCGACTCCGGCCGCCGCACCGGTGAGCCGTCCCGAGCAACGGCCGGGCAGCAACGGCATCGCGCTCGGCAGGCAGGCGACCGCCGCGGGCACGGGCATGGTGCTGGGCAACCCGCACTTCGACTGGGACGACAGCTGGCGCTTCTACCAGCACCACCTCACGATTCCCGGCGAGCTGAACGTCAGCGGCGCGGGTCTGTTCGGCGTGCCGGTGGTCAACATCGGCCACAACGACAGGCTGGGCTGGACCCACACCGCCAGCGAGGCGCAGACGATGACGCTCTCCAAGCTGACCCTCGTCCCCGGCGATCCGACCAGCTACGTCGTCGACGGCGAAACGCACCGCATGATCGCCGAGCAGGTCACCGTCTCCGGCACCACCAGGACCCTGTACCGCACCCCGGACGGCCCGGTGGTCGAAGACACCCGCGCGTTGCAGTGGACGGACACCACCGCCTATGTGCTGCGCGACGCGAACCACGGCAACCTGCGGGTCATCGACCAGTGGCTCGCCATCGCCCGCGCCCGCAGCGTGCCCGACCTGCACAAGGCACTCGTCCGCCACCAGGCTCTCCCGTGGGTCAACACGATCGCCTCGGACGCCACCGGCACGGCCTACTACAGCGACGTCCAGGTGGTCCCGCACGTCACCGACGACCAGCGCGCCCGCTGCGGCACCGCCGCCGACATCGGTCTGGTGGTCCTCGACGGCAGCAGGGCGGACTGCGGCTGGGGTACCGACTCCGACGCCGTCACGCCGGGCAGGTTCGGCCCGAGCCGGTTGCCCAGCCTGGTCAGGCACGACCACGTGAGCAACATGAACGACAGCCCGTGGCTCGCGAACCCCGCCGCGCCGCTGACCGGCTACCCGTCCATCGTCGGCGACGTCGGCACCGAACGCTCCGCGCGCACCCGCATGGGCCTGGACATGATCGGCTCCAACACCTTCACACTGTCCACATTGGAAGCGACGATGTTCGGCAACCGCAACCTCACCGCCGAACAGGGCCGCGCCGCGGTCGTCGCGATGTGCCAGGCCAACCAGACGCTGCCCGCGAGCGACGGCAGTCCTGTCGACGTCCGCGCGGCCTGCTCGGCACTGGCGGCCTGGCCGGGAACCGGCGACACCGGTGAAGGCAGCCGGGGTGCGTACTTCTGGCGCTCGTTCATCGTTCTGACCGGCCGCCCGGGAACCAAGCTGTGGCAGGTCCCGTTCGACCGCGCCGACCCAGTGCACACCCCTCGCGGCATCAACGCGGGCGACCCCGGCGTCCAACGCGCCTTCGCCGACGCGGTAAGGGCCTTCGCCACCGCCGGTGTCGCGGTGGACGTGCCGCTCGACGCCGTCCAGCAGTACGAAGGCATCCCGATCCACGGGTGCCGTGGCCCCGAAGGATGCTTCAACGTCATCTCGGCTCAAGGCCCGCCACGGCCGAGCAGCAAGATCCCGCACGGCTCCAGCTTCGTCATGGCGGTCGAGCTGACGAAGAACGGTCCGCGCATGAGTTCGATGCTGATCTACGGCCAGTCCGCCGACCCCGCCTCACCGCACCACACCGACCAAGCCCGCCTCTATGCGAAGAAGCAGTGGGTGAAGGGCGAGTTCACCGAACGGGAGATCGCCCACAACCCCGACCTCACCGTTCGGCGCCTCCGCTAGCGTCGAACTTCCCGTGCTGCCGGCGCCGCCCGCCGAACCGGGCGCGCCGGTGACGCCCTCCCGTGCCACGATCGGCACCCCGGAGACGCCCTCGGCCCGCAGCGCCTGCGCCAGCGGCAGGTCGAGACCGGCGTAGGCCGACGCCCGATCGGCGAGCACGCACTCGAACGGGAACGCGGCGATCTGCTCGGCCAGCTCCAGCGCGGCGGCTACAGCCTGGCCCGGCTCGACCACGCGGTTGGCCAGCCCGATCGCCAACGCCTCCTCGGCGTTGACCGGGCGTCCGGTGAGGATCAGGTCCAGCGCACGGCCCAGGCCAACGATCCTGGGCAGCCGGACCGTCCCGCCGTCGATCAACGGCACGCCCCACCGCCGGCAGAACACCCCGAACACCGCATCGCTCTCCACCACCCGCAGGTCGGCGAGCAGTGCCAGCTCCAGCCCGCCCGCGACCGCGTACCCGCTGACCGCCGCGATCACCGGCTTGCTGAGCTGCAACCGCGTCGGCCCCATCGGGCCTGATCCGCCGCCGTCCGGGTCGAGCTCGTTGCGGCGGGGAGGGTCCCCGACGACGCTCAGGTCCGCGCCCGCGCAGAACGTCCCGCCCTCACCGGCGAGCACCGCCACCCGTTGCCCCGGGTCCGCCTCGAACGCCAGGAAGGCGTTCCGCAGCTCAGCGGCCATCGGTCCGTCGACCGCGTTGCGCCGGTCCGGGCGATTCATCCAGATCACCGTGGTGGTGCCGGTGATCTCAACCCTCACGTCCATGTGACCTCCGTGATCAGTGGTGGCGTTCCGCCCGCGGCTGTCGTCTACTGACACGATGCCAATCGTCTCTCCCGGCTTCAGCGGGCGACGCCGGTCATCCGACGTGGAGCTACCGCCTGGTCAGTACCTGGCGGAGGACTTCCCGGTGCTCACCGCGGGACCGACTCCGCGCGTGCCGACAGATCGGTGGGAGTTCACCGTCAGCACCGAGGTCGGCCAGAAGTACACGTGGTCGTGGCAGCAGCTGATCGAGCTGCCGGCTGAGAAGATCACGGTGGACATCCACTGCGTCACCAAGTGGTCCAAGCTGGGCACCCGGTGGAAGGGCGTCTCGCTGGACGTGCTGCTGGAGGAGGTGGAGACGGCGGCGGACTTCGCGCTCGTCCAGTCCTACGGCGGCTACACGACGAACCTGCCGCTGGAGGACCTGCTCGACGGGCAGGCGTGGGTGGCGTACCGGTACGACGACGATGACCTCACGCCGGAGCACGGCGGTCCGGCGAGGTTGCTGGTGCCGCACCTGTACTTCTGGAAGTCGGCCAAGTGGGTCCGCGGGATCCAGCTGCTGATCGAGGACGAACCCGGCTTCTGGGAGAGCGCGGGCTACCACGACTACGGAGACCCATGGCGCGAGCAGCGGTATCAGGGCGACTGACCTGGCGGGTGGCCGAACTGGCAGAGGCCATCCACCTCACCAAAAAGCGCCCGCAGCCTCGTGTTCGACGTGCCCGGCTGGCCGGGACATCTGCCAGGGCAACACGTCGACGTGCGGCTGACCGCCGAGGACGGCTATTCGGTGCAGCGCAGCTACTCCATCTCCTCTGCGCCGGACGGGAACCGGGTGGAGCTGGCCGTGCAGCGGGTCGTCGACGGCGAGGTGTCGCCGTACCTGTGCGACGTCCTCTCCGTGGGCGACAAGATCGAGCTGCGCGGGCCGGTGGGCGGCTGGTTCGTGTGGCGACCCGCCGACCAGGCACCGGTGACGCTCGTGGCGGGCGGCTCGGGCATCGCGCCGCTGATGGCCATGGTGCGCACGCGGGCTTCGGAAGGCAGTCGCGTGCCGTTCCGGCTGGTGTATTCGGTGCGCACGCCCGACGACGTGCTCTTCGCAGACGAGCTGCGGCGACGCGCTCGGGACGACGCCGGCCTCGACGTCCGGCTCGTTTACACCCGGCAGACTCCGGAAGGTTCTCCGGAGCCGCCGGGCCGGCTGGGTGTGGCCACTCTCAACACGTACGGCTGGCCTGCCGAGTTCACCCCGAACTGCTTCGTCTGCGGACCGACCGGTTTCGTCGAGACGGTGTCCGACATCCTCGTGGCGCTGGGCCACGATCTTCGCCGCGTCCGCACCGAACGCTTCGGCTGACAGGAGACCACCGATGAGCGACGACCACGTCGACGGCAACGCGCTCGCGGGCGACCTGCGGGAGATCTTCGCGGTGGATCTGACGACGGCCACCGGGCGGTGCGCCGGATGCGGGTACCGGGGTTCCGTGGCGACGCTGCGCGTCTACCGGAACGCTCCTGGGCTGGTGGCCCGCTGCCCGCACTGCGAGGAGGTCGTGCTGCGGCTGGTGCGCGGACGCGACCGCGCGTGGCTCGACCTGCGCGGCACGGTGAGCCTGGAGATCCCGCTGCCGTCCTGACGCCGTGTGCGCGCTCTCATCGAGAGCCGATTTTTGTCCTGTTTGACATCCCCGATACCTCCGATCGGCCGTAGCCGGTCTCCGAACCCTGTGCCTGGATAGATGGGAGCGCTCTTACAACGTTGTAAAAACGAAGGGGATCTCGCCGATGAGAAAAGCCGCCCCCGTACTCGTCGCTCTGCTGCTGGCGCTGGGCGTCGCGCCCGGTACGCCACCCGCGGGTGCCGCCGAGCCCGTGCACGGCCTGAAGGGCGAGTACTTCAGCATGTCGGCGCCGGGCGCGCGGGACTTCGCGACCCTGGCGGGCACCGTGCTGGACGCCGAGGTGAACCATCCGGACCTGACCTCGGTGTTCGGGTTCCTGGCAGGCCGTACCGAACACACGACGGCGCGCTGGACCGGGCAGATCGCGGTGCCGCAGACCGGCGACTACACCTTCCACGCCATCGGTGACAACGGGTTCCGGCTGTTCGTCGACGGCAAGCCCGTGATCGACCACTGGGTCGGTGACTGGGACCGCGAGCAGACCAGTGCGCCGGTGACCCTCACCGCGGGTCGGAAGTACGACTTCCGGCTGGAGATGTTCCAGGACACCGGTGGCGCCAACATGTTCCTGCGCTGGTCGAGCGCGTCGATCGGCAAGCAGATCGTGCCGGAGTCCGCGTTCACGCCGCCGGCGGACTTCCAGGTCGTGCCGCGCACTGCGGGCGTGTCCAGGGACGGCCGCGTGCTGACGGCGGAGTTCGGCGGTCGAGTCACGGGCACCGGCGACCTGAAGGACCACCTGCGAGTCGAGGTCGACTCGACGCCGATGCCTGTCTCGCTGGTCACGTCCGGCCGCAACCGCGTCACGGTCCGGCTGGCCGAGGAAGTGCTGAAGAGCCAACGGGTTCGCCTGTACTACGACGGCGCTGGCGACCTGGCGGTCGACGGCACCAAGGTGCAGAAGACGGCACGCACTGTTAAGAATTCTTCGATGGAGAGGCTCAGGACGCCTTGGGGTGAGAAGGTCGACACGCGCAACCCGTTGCCGGAATACCCGAGGCCGCAACTCGAACGCGAGAAGTGGGTCAACCTCAACGGTCCGTGGGAGTTCGCGGGCGCGAAAGCCGGGCAGCAGCCCGTGTTCGGGCAGCGGCTGCCCGAGCGGGTGATCGTGCCGTTCCCGATCGAGTCGCAGCTCTCCGGGCTGGAACGGCACGAGGACCACATGTTCTACCGCCGCACCGTGACCGTCCCGCACGACTGGAGGATCGGTTCCGGGCAACGGCTGAAGCTCAACTTCGGCGCGGTCGACCACAAGGCGAAGGTGTGGGTCAACGGCGAGCTGGTCGCCGAGCACTCCGGCGGCTACACGGCGTTCAGCGCCGACATCACCGACGCGCTGCGGCGTGGTGAGCAGGAGATCGTCGTTGCGGTCACCGACACGACCGGTCCGCACCAGCCGAAGGGCAAGCAGTCGCGCAATCCCAGCGGCATCTTCTACACGCCGTCGTCGGGCATCTGGCAGACCGTGTGGATGGAGCCGGTTCCGGACAAGGCGGTCGACGAGGTCAGGATGACGCCGGACCTCGCGACGAACTCGCTGGCGCTGGAGGTCAGGTCCGCCGGGAACGCGCAAGTCACGGCGGTCGCCAAGGACGCCAGGGGTAAGCAGGTCGGCACGGTCACCGGCCCCGCCAACAGCAAGCTGTCCCTGCCGGTGCCGAACCCGCACCTGTGGACGCCGGACGACCCGTACCTGTACCAGCTGGAGATCAAGCTCGGCGGCGACAAGGTCAAGAGCTACTTCGGCATGCGGTCGATCGGGATCGCCGACGTCGGCGGTCATCCCAAGCTGACGCTCAACGGACAGCCGATCTTCTCGCTGATGATGCTGGACCAGGGTTTCTTCCCCGACGGCCTGAACACCGCGCCCAGCGACGAGGCGCTCGTGTTCGACCTGAAGGCGCAGAAGGACTTCGGCTTCAACTCGGTCCGCAAGCACATCAAGGCGGAACCCGCACGCTGGTACTACCACGCGGACCGGCTGGGACTGCTGGTGTGGCAGGACTTCGTGTCCATCGAGGACGGCAACGCGGTCGAGGGGCAGCAGGCGTTCCTCAACGAGAGCCGCGAACTGATGAAGCAGCTGCACAACTACCCGTCGATCTACGCGTGGATCGTGTTCAACGAGGGCTGGGGCGAGTGGGACCGCACCGTCACGGGCCAGATCACCGACGACGTCAAGGCCGCCGACCCGAGCCGGATCGTCAACGCGCACAGCGGCGTGAACTGCTGTGCCTCCAAGGGCGACTCCGGCAAGGGTGACGTGATCGACCACCACGACTACAACAACACCGACCCGGCGCGTCCGGACGGCAAGCGCGTCGTGATGGACGGCGAGCACGGCGGCTTCACCCTGCGGACGCCGGGTCACCAGTGGCCGGGCGCGCCGGCGAACATCTACAGCGGCGTGGCGGACAAGGCGGCGCTGACGGCGAAGTACGTCGACAACACCCGCACGTTCTACCTCGGTCAGGCGCGGGCAGAGCTGTCCGCGTCGGTGTACACGCAGGTCACCGACCTGGAGAACGAGCTGAACGGGCTCTGGACCTACGACCGCAAGCGGATCAAGGTCGATCCCGGTCCCGTCCGTGAGATCAACAAGCGGGTGCTCGCGGCGGGTGCGGACGCGGGCAAGGCCTACCCCTACGCGGCTCGCGGTGAGTGGAAGCTCAACGAGGGCAAGGGAACGGTGGCGAAGGACTCGAGCGGCGGCGGCAACCCGCTGACGCTGAGCCCGACCGGTGCCACGTGGAAGGACGGCGCGCTGCAGTTCACCAACGGCTCCGCGGAGACCTACGGCCCGGTCGTCGACACGACCGGCGACTACACGGTGTCCGCGCGGGTGCGGCTGGACGAGGTGCCCGGCAACTACGCCACCGCGGTGAGCCAGGACGGCAGGGAGCGGGAGAACCCCTTCTACCTGCAGTGCGGGCAGGGCGCGTTCGCGTTCAGCACGCCGGGCGGCAACCGGGCCCGGCACGAGATGACGCCGGAGGTCGGTCGCTGGTACCAGCTCACGGGAGTGCGGGCAGGCAACGAGATCCGGCTGTACGTCGACGGTGTGCGGGTCGCGGCGGCACCCGCGGGTCCGGCGATCATGAGCACCGGTGCGTTCGCGGTGGGACGGGCCAAGTTCGGCGGCCAGAACGTCGACTTCTGGCGTGGCGCGATCGACGACGTCAGCGTTGTCGGACGGGCGCTGAATGACGCGGAGGTGGCTGGGCTCTAGTTCAGCGCTGACGTGACGGCCGGGGAGAATTCGACTCCCCGGCCGTTCCACCTACGCGTCGGGGTCCCAGGCCACGAGCTGGTCGAAGATCCGTCGGTCGCCGTCGAGCTTCAGCGAGTCGAGCGGGATGCGGCCGTACAACGCCAGGACCAGCTCGCTGGCCGTGCCTTCGGCAGAGGCATCAGCCGTGTCCTCACCGGCTGGGGCCGCGATCCGTGCGCCTTCGGAGGAGAGCCGGACGCGCCAGGAGCGGCCCTCGGTGGTGCGGTAGTCGACGACGGCGGGCTCGTGCGGCCAAGCGCTCGTCGTCGCGCAGCAGGTGAACAGGAAGTCCTCGACGCCGTCCAGCGCCACCTCCTGCGACAACGGCTCCGCGGCGCCCGCGGTGAGCTGGGCGTCATAGGTGTGCACCGCCATCTGTTGAAGCTGGTGCCGGGCGACGGCACGGCAGGTCGGCGGCGACTGCGACTCGCCCCACCACGTCCAGCACCCGCGGTCCGGGCCGGCCTCGCGCAGGGCGTCCAGCAGCTGCCGCGTCGACTCGGCCAGCCAGACCTGCAGGGCGTCGCGTTCCCGTGGCATGGGCGAGCCTGCCGCCGAGGCCTTGCTCGTGGCGCCGGGACCCGCGGTGACGGTGGCGGCCCAGTCGCGGCGTCCCTCGCCGATGTGCTGCGCCAGGTCGAACAGCGTCCACTCGGGACAGGTCGGCACCTGCAGGTCGAGGCTGGGTGCGGAGGCGATCGCGGCGCGGAAGGCGGTCGACCGTTCGTCGATCAGCCGCAGCAGATCGGGGAAGTCCAGAGCGTTGTGCACTGCGGGTGTCTATCACCTGCTGTCGCGATCGGACAGTGATTTTCGCGGCCCGGCCGGAAGCACGGTGAGCGGCTGACGGACAATGCCGGACGTGCTGCTGGAGGCGAGGCTTCTCGCGACGGTGTCCCGTCTCGCGGGCCCGGTTCGCGGTGCGGGTGTCGTCCTGATCAGCCTTTTCGGCGCGTTCTCGGTGAGCTCGCCGCTGGGCTGGGCGTTGTTCGCGTTCGTCGTGCTCACCTCGGTCGCCGACTTCCGCCTGCCCCGCGTGGCGCTGCCGGTGGCGTTCGTCCGCGTGGTGGTGCTGTCCGTGGTGCTGGGCGACAACGCCGGGCAGTGGGCGGTGAACGTCCTCACCACGACGCTGATCACGTGGCAGTGGCAGTGGTCGCCGCGGGTCACCGTGCCCACGACCGCGGCGCTGCTCGCCGTGCAGGTCGCGGTGGCCGGTCCCGAGGTGCTGGTGCGGGCGGTGCTGGAGTCCGTGCTCGCGCGACTCGGCTACGAGCTGCTGCGGTGGTCCAGCCGCCGGGTCGACGTGTTGCGCGAGCGTGCCGCGGAGCAGAACCGGGCGGCGGCCGTCGCACAGGATCGCGGCAGGCGGGAACGTGAGTACCTCGCGCTGCTGCACGACACGGCCGCCGCGACGTTCCTGATGGCCGCGCACGGCGGTGATCCGACGGCCGTGGCCGCTCAGGCGCGACGCGATCTGGTGGTGCTGGCGGAACGGGGCGACGGGGCAGGGAACCGTGGACCTCGGGGCCGCTCTCGCGGCGGTGGCGCGGGACAGTGCCGTGTCGGTGCGGGTGTCCGCCGAGGTCGCACCGGTGCCTGCCGGGGTCGCGCTGGCGTTCGTGCGGGCCGTGCGGGAACTGCTCACGAACGTCGAGCGGCACTCTGGCACGACCACCGCGGAACTCATGGTGTCGCGGGCAGGCCGTGGAGCGGTCGCCGTCGTCCGGGACGGCGGTCGCGGGTTCGTGCCCGGTGACGTGCCCGAGCACCGGCGCGGGCTGCGCGGGTCGGTGGTGGAGCGGCTGCGGCGTCCGGCGGCTCCGTCGTGATCGACTCGGCGCCCTCACGCGGCACGACCGCACGACTCGCCTGGCCTGCCGATGACTGACCACACGGTTCTCACCACGACGCGGCGGGTCCTGCTGGTCGTGGTCGCCGCGATCCAGATCGTTCTCATGCTGCCCGCGCTGATCACGTACCAGCACGGTCCGGCAGCGTGGGTCGCGTACGGCCTGCTGTCCTCGGTGCTGGCGATCGTGGCCGGGCACGTCGCGGTGGGCCGCGCGGAGCTTTCCACGGCCGTCGCGGTGTGCGTCGCGGTCGTGGTGCTCACGTCGACGGTGCTCGCCACGACCGCCCTGCCCGCCGGAGCGTCCTTCACTCCCGCGGACTGGGCGTTCGGGCTCGCCGGCTGGTATCTGCTGCTCGTCCTGGTCGAGAGGCCCGCGGCGCTGGTCGCCGCGCTGACCGCGCACATCGGTTTCTGCGTCGCGTGGTTCCTGCACGCGGGCAACGGTGACGTCGGCACCGCCGGCGTGGTGATCCTCAGCGGCACGAGCTTCCAGATCGGTGTCCTGGTGCTCACGCGGGTGCTGCTGCGCGACGCTCGCCTCGCCACGGAGGCCGCCGCCGAGCACGACGCCGCCCGGACCCGTGAAGAGCTGGCCCGCCAACGGGAACAGGACCTCCGCGCCGGCTTCGAGGGTCAGCTGGGCGCGCTGTTGCCGTTGCTCGCGGACCTCGCCGACGAGGAGGTGAGCGTGGCCGATGAGGCGACCAGGCTGCGCTGCTCGGTCGCGTCGATGCAGCTGCGCAGGCTGTTCGCGGAGAACGACGACGTGCCCGACCCGTTGCTGCACGAGCTGACCGCGTGCGTCGACGCGGCCGAACGACGTGGCGTCGTCGTGTCGCTCGCGGTCAGCGGCACGGCCACACCGGTGCCGACCGAGGTGCGCCGGGAGCTGGTGGCACCGATGGCCCAGGCGCTCGCCGCCGCCGG